>NZ_CP178619.1:1215630-1519538 GCF_047305935.1 Bdellovibrio sp. HCB288 | reverse complement strand
TGAGGCGGATTTCAGCACATTCACCAGTTTCATCAACTGCACATCAAGTCCGAAGACCGCGTCTTTGCCGTTGTTGAATTGGTCACTGAAAAACTTATAGCGCACGACTTCTTTTTTGAAATCAAGGTACGTTTCCGTACCTTCTTCAATAATCATGTCGAACATGCGTTGATAAGCATTTCTGGTTATTTTTGGATTAGCTTTGACGAGATCCAAGTACTCAGAGAAAGTACCGCTCCAATGTTCTTTAGCATTGACGCTGGAGTTCTGCCAGTTGCTGATCAGCGAGTGAAGGTCAATCTTAGAGGACATAATACTCTCCCCGGTGACTTGTGACACACCTACCTTCCTTAGATTATGCCTCAATACTAGACGGTTAACGAGTTTTTTAATTTATTTGTATTGCCTTGAAACCATCAGGTTGTTTCAGAGTGAATGTTTCTGGTTTGAACTGGACCTCGGTCTGGGGAGCTTTAAACAGCCACTGCATTTCAAATTGCGGAGCCGTAATTACAACTTTCTTCTGTCCTTCTGTTCTATCTTTCCAGTCAACTCGAATAGAGCGCTGTTGATTCTCACAACTCTTAATCAATTTGGAGATATCTTGTTCACAAGTCCAACCTGGGCCGCGCACAGGTTCATCAAATGCGATATTGGCCAAATTCATTGGGTGCAAACTCAACCCGATTATACGCTCTATGGACTTTTCAGAATTCTTTCCGTAATAGAATTCTTTTCTGGGATAGATGGCATAAGCAATTTCTTTGGGAGACATAACCAATGATGCCACCTGGAATCCCATTATCGCCGTGACATCCAGACGAACCCTTTGGTTCTTGATCGCAAGCATATCAATAGACACGGACTGACTCTTGTTGGCCTTCATGTCACGAATCATTGCTTTGGTTTGCCACTCGGCCTTCACCAACGGTCCTTCAACAGCTGGTTTCGTTGCACAGGCATTTAATAGTAGTGCCGCAATTAGAATTGAAAGACCCTGCATCAATGATATTAATTGTCGCCAAAGAATTTTCATTCCCTTAGCATAGGGAAATGCAATCAGTTAAACAAGCTTTGATCATGTTCCGCACAAATTGGAAGGACAGCCTAATATTAGGAGTCCTTGCTACACTATTTACCTTTTTCTCTCAGATTGTTCCCGTCATCGGCGCACTTTTAATATCCGTGGGACTTTTGATTTTTCAAGAGCTGGCAAATCTGCGTTTGCAAAAAGGCCGCTGGGAGCGTGATTTTACTCATTTGCAAAAAGAATGGGTTTCGTGGCTGGTAACAGCTGTGATTCTGATGCCTACCGGAATTCTAATGGGCTCTGCATTTGGCATCATTCACAGTCCGCAACCTGTCGCGCAAGCATTGCCTGCGGGCTTTGGCTTGATGTCTTTGGGCGTGTTCTTCTATTTCATCCTGACTCACGGATTGAATCTGCAACTTGAAACTCATCAGGGAATTGCCAAGTCGCTGGATCGTTCCGCCTTGAGTTCAGTTAGAAATCTGGGGCCTTATGTTGCTGCCACTCTGGTTATCGCAGCCGCTTTGGTCATCGCGACGTACTTGCGCGGCTACGGACTGATCCTGGCATTACCCTTGATGTTCTTTACTTGTTTTTACCTGTACATGCAGATGAAGAAAAAAAACGCCTTCGATAAAAAATAAAAAAGCCCACCGAGGCGGGCTTTAAGATTCTCCAAATTTCCGACCAAGGAATTATTTTGCCGAGCTATCCGCTGCCACAGGTGTTGTGTTAGTGGAAGCTGGCAATCTTGGAGAACCCATTTCTTGTCTTTCAATAGCTGTGATCTTAGCGCGAATTTCCTGAACCTTTTGCTTGTCGGTTTCCAGGTCCGCAGCTTTGCGATACATTTTCTTCGCTTTATCAACCATGGATTGTCTGTAGTATGCATCACCCAAGTGCTCAGCAATAATGCTGACTGTGCCTTGATATTTGTGTGCTGCTTCAAGGTACTTGATTGATTCAGTAACTTTATCCTGCTTGTACAGGATCCAACCCAAAGTATCCAGCACATAGCCATCTTTAGGTTCAAGTTCGATTGCACGACGAGCCAGTTTTTCCGCCTCATCCAAATTCTTGTTCATTTCCGCCCATGTGAAAGCCAGGTAGTTCATACCTTGTACATGGTTTGGATCCAACTCCAGAACCTTTTGCATTTCAGAGACAACAATGTCCTTGTTACCCAGGCGATCATTGATAGTTCCAAAGTAGAATCTTAATTGTGCGTTCTCTGGGAACTTCGCAAGACCTTGCTCCAATACTTTTGCTGCAGTCTTAACATCGTTTTTTTCATCCAGCAAAGAAGCATACATCGCATACACTTGTGGCTGATCCGCGCGTTCTTTCAAACCACTCGCCGCCAACTCAATCGCCTCGTTCAAACGACCCAACCCCTTAAGAAGGTAAGCCGCATGCACCACAGATTCGCCGTAGTACTGGCTTGTTGTTGGAATTTTCTTAAACTCACGAACCGCTTTTTCCGCCTGACGGGTTTCTTCATAAACTGCTGCAAGATAGAAACGGATTTTGTCTGACTCCGGAGCGTCCTTAAGAATCTCCTCAAGCTTGCTCACCGCCACGTCGTAGCGTTTTTGCTCGATCAAGATCAGCGCCATTTTCATTTTGATGTTCAATGGCTCGTCAGAGTTTTGCTCCAACACTTCCAGTTGATCATAAGCCAGATCGTAGCGACCCTGCTCGATGTATGTTTGCGCCAAAACGTCCGCTATTTTCGGACTTGGAGTGTTTTCCTTTTGGTAAGTGCGGTACAAAGTCAGGGCTTTTTCATCCTGTTTTTGTTTTGAATACAACATACCCAAAGTCAGCACACAGTCTGCAAAGTCAGATTTTAGTTTCAACGCTGTCTTGAAGGATTGCTCTGCTGCTTTTTGATATTTCTCTTCCGGCTGCTCCATGCGCACGCGGCCGATGTAGTAGTGAGCCAGGTATGGCGTCACGTACTCTGGATTCTTCAACAAAGATTCAAAGTACTTCACGGCCTTGTCGGATTGCTTTTGCTCAGAATACAAAGCACCAATGTACAGAGGAGCTTCCGTGTTCGTCGGCGAAAGCTTCATAACCTGCTGATACTGATCCATCGCTTTCGGATACAGCTTCATGGAAGAATACAATCCTCCCAGCAACAAGTGTGCATCGATATTTTTTGGATCTTTCTTTGTGGCCTCTTCTGCCTGAGCCAAAGACTCAGAGATCATGCCCAGCTTCAAAAACTCTGCAGCCAAACGCATGTTCACAGTTGGAGAGTTCTGATCGTAAACCAAGGTCATCTTGAATGACTCAATTGCTTTGTTGGCATTGCCTTCCAAAGCATACGCCTCACCCATTGCAAAATAATAGTCTGCTTGAGTGCGCATGTAGAGTGGATCAAGAGTCGCTTGTCCATCTTTTGTGCTAATCGGAGGAGGAGTTAATGATGCCGGTGCTCTGTTGCGATCGTTAAAGGAAGCCTCATAATAAGGTGCTTTATCAGAATCTTGTGACGTGAAAGTCGCGCACGCAGTCAGAGAAAGTAGAAGCGTTGCGATTGTTCCGGTCCTAGTAATCAGAAGCATGGGATCTCCTTGGTCACTAGGCTGTTCGGTGCGATGTGGAAAAATCTTGATGTACGGGGTCAATAACACGACCCATGGACAGGGAGGGAAAGTCTAGTTCTGAGTCATGCTCAAGACCACTCCGACATCATCACCGCCGAAGCTGGGTTGGCCGGTGACTTTCGTGTTTTCGTCTTCGAGAGCTTTGCTTTCCACTTTGGAGTTCGGACCTGATGACCAAACTACGATACGGATATTCGAACTTCGCTCTGCATTTGGCAGCACGCGGTAGTGATATGGCTGACCCCAAGGGTCAGTTCCCATCGTTCCGGTCTCACGAAGGCTGTCTAAAGGTTCAGCTGCAGGGGCCACTGAAGCCGGCAAACGGCCTCCAGAAGACACTTTCGGCAGCGCAGAAACCTTTGTCGCCTCGCGATAAATTTGTACAACTTGGTAACCCACGACCTCTGCTTTCTGCAGAGCGGCTTTGGTCTCGGCGTCTTGTGCGGACTGGTTCCAGGGGGAGGCAATGATGGTAGCCGAGAAGCCCACCAGCCCCAGTAAAGTCAAAACTCCTGATGACTTAAACTCTTGTTTTTTCTCATGTTTCATTAAATTACCACCCGCAACGTGATCGACCTTTATTACGTTTCGGAGGCTTTAAAAGAAAACTTTAGACAAAGGTCTTAGAAAGATGTGCAAAAAACAAACAAGGGTTTAAACTTGTGCCCTTTCTCATTTAGGTCCTTTTTAACGCCTAGAGTCTTTTCTTTTGATCTGAGGACCGCTTGACAAGGCATGGCACCGGGGATAGGTTGCGCCCATCGACAGGGGGACGTGCTGAATACTTTAGCACATATCTCATTGGATATTTTGGGTAAATTTCAAATTGGGAGGCACTTTTGATCAACCAAAACGAAACAATGACATCTAAGCCAAACTCTAAAGTTAAGATCATCAAGCGTTATCAGAATCGTAAACTTTATGACACACAACAAAGCTGCTACGTGACTTTGGACGACATCGCTAAAATGATTCGTACAAACGAAGAAGTAATGGTTATCGATAATAAATCTAAAAACGATATCACTGCTGCAACTTTGACTCAGATCATCTTTGAAGCTGAAAAGAAAGCATCTCAATACGCTCCTCTTTTCACACTTCGTGAAATCATCCAAAATGGCAACGGCAGCATTTCTGGCTACCTAGCTAAACTTGGTGCATTCCCTCAAGACTACATGACTAAGCAACAAGTAAACACAGTTGTTGAAAATGCGTCTGCGGAAATGAAACAAAACTTGGAAAACCGCGTTGCTACTGCTGCAACTCGCTACAACACAGACACTACTGCTAAAGTAGCTGCTGAAAAAGCGACTGTTCTTCCAGGTCTTCAACAAGACGAAGAAACTCCGAATCTTCCGGGTTCATCTCTTGGTTTGAATAACTAATTCTGTTTCGACAGAATAGTTTAAAGGGGCTCAGCTTAGGCTGGGCCTTTTTTTTTGCCAGTGTCCTATTTTACTGAACGCCAGACGATGAAGTTTTTCTGACCTGGCTTGATCACGACTTTTTTATTGTACAGGGCTTCGCCCATCGGATTGCCCGCTACGTCCAAACCTTCAAGATTGAATTTGTACTCGCCGGCTTTTAATGGAACCCGGATAATTTGAATTGTCTGAGGAAGAGTTGACCACTGACGAAGATCAGCACGGTCTGCCAGATTCATGGCCAGAAAAGTCAGATCTCCCAAAAGTTGATTCTGCTGACGAACTTGGTCCGCAAGAACCGCCTTGGTTGCAATTCCGGCCAGCCTTTTCGCAATCAAAATTCCGTGATCATCATTCAAAGTTTTAATCGCGGCAGCTTGCACATCATAAATGACATGGCTTTGATAAGATCCTTCGCCATCAATGGTCAGGCGAGATGACTTGGCTATACTTGGCGTGGGGTACAACGCCGGAAGACGATACTCATTCTGAGCGGCATATTTTCGCGGCCCCCAGCCCTGTTGGTAAATAATTACCAGCTCCCCCATGGACTTATTATACCAGTCGGGATTTTCGCTCACTTCGGGAAACTTTTTTTTCCAATCTTTGTAAGCATCCGGACGACGCGCCAGTTTTGCGGAACGAATCAGATCAGCACCAATATCCGGAATGGTCGGATCCAATTTGTAGGTTTCCTGGTACGCGATATAGGCGTCATCATAGGATCGATCCGCTTCCCAAATAAGCGCTGACAGATATTTGCTGAATGGGTTCAGCTCAAATTTCTGTTTTTCTTCCTGGCGGTACTTTTGATATTTTTCATTGATTCGACGAGCCTCCACCAAGGCGTCATCCAACTTGCCGATTTCCAAAAAGTTCATCGCCAGATACGCGTTGATGAAGATCTTTTCAAAAGTATCGCCTTTATACTGAACCATTTCCTGGCTTAGCGCCAAAGACCCTGCCACCCGTGAAACTGATTGATAATCCACTTGTTCTGACAAGCGATCGGCACGCAGCAATGTTGTATTACTTTCAGGAATATTACCGGCAACCTGCAAGGCAACGCCATAATCCAGCAAGTAAACCAACTGATCTCCATCAGCGGTGTTTGCCAGCGGCTCAAGTTCTTTTAGTGCTTTGTCGGAATCCCCGGAAACCAGATATGTACGGGCTTTGTCCACCTTACCCTGATAAGTGGCGCATCCGGAAAGCAGCAGAATAAAAAAAAGACCCACAGATCCTGTGAGTCTTTTGATGGAAATAGTCATTACAACCCGATTGATTTTTTCTTAAATACTTTACGGATTTGTTTTTGATCAGACCAAGTGATCATGCTTGTTTTCAGGTTCGTCAAATTCAAAGTCAGTTTGTAGTACACAGACTTGTCTTTGCCGACTTCCTGAACGATGGAATCCAAACGTCCATTGATGATGAAGTCCGCGCCAACCTGGCCGCCTGGACCTTTTTTGGATTCAGCACTTGTCATACCAGAGTTTTGATAATTGTATTCGTCAGCGATATCGCCACGCGCTTCTTTATCGATGAAACCCACTCTGCCAGTTTTCATCAACTCAACACGGATCATGTCCATGATGCTTTGAGTGTCGATGTGTTCGCTGGTTTTATTCTGCAAACCCGTCACCATAACAACTGGTGTTCTTTTAGCTTGAGAAATTGCAGGTGACTGCATTGCGCTTGCAACCAAATCCTGAACAGCTTTTTGCATGTCGGTTTCAGACCATTGATCGTTCAACAGATTTTCTCTGCTAACATCATCATAATCACCTTTGGTGAAAGCTTTTGGACCGCAGCTGGCAAGTGCCAACATTGAAACAGCCATTGCAGTAACTAGGAAACTCTTGATCATAAAGATACCCCTTATATTCCTCGACAAGTCTATGCCGAGCCATCGCCACACGCAAGTCCTGCCCGTATGCCCCACGAACGCTGTCCATTATTCGTTCGTCGCTGTACGGCAATGAGCGAATGAGATCAGTATGAATGATGCACAAATCTCGACGCATGACCGAAATTACATGTAGTTCAGATGCATTTGAAATACTGAAGACACATATCAACCCCTATGCAGAAGAATTGTGGATCGTTGCGTTGAGTCCTCAATTGCGGGTTATTTCCAAAGAGATGATTTTCCGCGGCACCGCGGACTATTGCCCTGTCCACCCTCGAGATGTGTTTCGTTTTCTGATTCAGAAAAATGCCAGTTCTTTCATGATGGCACATAATCATCCAAGCTCCAGTCTTGAACCATCACTTCAGGACTTTGCCATCACCCGAAAAATGCATGCCTGCGGCAAACTGTTTCAGATTCCTTTACTCGACCATTTGATTCTTAGCGAAAAGAATTACTACAGCATGGCTGATCATGGATTTTTTAAGAATTTGAAAAAGAGCTCGCGTTGGGATTAACGCTAGAAACTACTGAACAGCGCCACCGTCAGCATTGAAGATATCGACGGTGCCCGGTTTACGATTGAGCGGTGTCACTTTGCGGACACGATATTGATCATCCAGGATAACATTGTAACCGCCCTTGGCTGCGTTCTCCACAAACTGACGGGCGTATTCTTTTTTATATGCTTCCGTATAAGCAGCATCCTGCTCGGCATTGAATAGTTCCCTTTGAATCACATCATGAGGATTCATTGGAACACCTTCACCACGCTCCCCGCGTCCTAACAAATTTGCAGTTTCAGCAGATTTGGAATCATTGGAAAGATCCAATCCAGAATCATCCGGATTATATGTGGCTTGGGGTTTGGTTCTGTTAAAATCAGACGCGGCAGAGTTTTCAATCTCCATACGGCGACGCTGAAATTCGATTTGCTCGTTGGTCAGCATCAGATGGCGATTTACTGATTTTTCCATGGCAGGATTTTTCACAGCGGCCGAAGTCGCCTTTTTATCTGACTCAGTTCCCAACGACAACAATACCAGCAGACCCGCACCCAAAAACAGGAGCAGTGCTAAAAGTTTGTTGTTATCATTTTGAGATTTTTCCTGTGCCATCAATTAACGTATCGGCTGGGACGTCTTGTTTTTAAAGGTTTTCGCTCTTAGATTTGCTTTGTTTCAGGAATGCCTTTTTCCTGAACTGGCGGATAGACCGGCAGGATCACGATAAACTCGGTACCCACACCCACCTCAGATCTAACTTGTACTTCTCCACCGTGATTTTGCACGATTCCATAGGAAATACTCAGCCCCAAACCAGTTCCCTGCCCCACACCTTTGGTCGTAAAGAATGGATCAAATATTTTATCGATGGTCTCGGGACTCATTCCTTTACCACTGTCTTGAATTGAGATTTGCACCCAACCCGCTTTGCTTCTGCTGTCTTTGCCTGACTTATAGTCCTTCAATGGCATCGTGGAAATCCACACATGCCCAGCGCCATCAATGGCCTGAACCGCATTGGACAAAATGTTCATGAATACCTGGTTAATCTGGCTGGCATAACAATGAATATGCGGCGTCGGCTCATACTGACGATGAATCTCCACACGTCCTTTGATTTCACCCTGCAACAGATTCAATGTTGTATCCAGGCTTTGATGCAAATCGATCTCTTGCAGTTTCGCCTCTTCCAAGCGGGAGAAGTTTCTTAAGCCAAGAACAATATCGCGTGTGCGACGAGCGCCATCCTGACATGAGGAAATTAGTTTCGGCATATCCTTTACGATATAATCAAACTCGTATTCCTCTTTCAAACCCGGAAGCTTGGATGGATCCTTTTCTGCGGAATCGACCAACTTGATCAGTTTGTCGCCGTAGTCTTTTAGATAAGTCATGTTGGAGTAAATAAATCCAATTGGATTATTCAACTCATGCGCCACGCCGGCAACCAACTGCCCCAGGCTGACCATTTTTGCAGAGTGAACCAGCTTGGTTTGTGTATCTTTCAATTCACGATTCGCAGACTCAAGTTCCGTGATTTTTTTTCTAAGATCCGAACGAGCCGTCCAGATTTTCTTACTCATTTCATTGAAACTTTCAGTCAGCAATCCAATTTCGGTATCGTTTTTAACCGGGATGGTGACAGCCTGCTCTTGCGATTCGAATGACTGTAGCGCCGCCACCAGGTCATACAATGGTTTCAAAACCCAATTTGATGTTACCAGTATCGTCATAATCAATAACAACACCACGGCCCCAACGACTGTCATAAATGCGATATTTACGTTTCTAAGAACTGCCGCGGACTCACTCTTTGAAGCACCTAAAGCCAGATAGAATTTGGAAATGCCCCAATCCACCGGGTAAACCAGAAATCCATAGGGATTGCCTCTGACATTCAAATCAAAGAACGCGTCTTTGACCGGGCGGAAATAGTTTTTAAAGAAACCTTTTTTATATAGATAGAAATCAGGATGGCTGGCTGCGACCAGATCCCCGCTGTCTTTAATCAGAATCAATTCCAGCTTCAGACGATTTTTGATTCGAGTCAAAAAGGCCTGATTCAAATCAATCACTTGCTCCATGTAACCGATCAGACGACCGCTGTTATTTTTCACCTGTGAAATCACGATAAGATTCAGCTTGCGACCATCACTGTATTCAGCAACACCGATGTCTGCTTTGGTCTTAACCTCTTCCATGTATTTGGCCGAAAGGAAAACCGCTTCTTTGCCAGGCATGAAATTACGAATAACGCCTTTGTCGTCCTTAAAGACCGATGCAAGCATGCGTCCTTCGCGATTGAAAAACGTCAAACTTGAAGTGTCGTCCGCACGAATCCAGGTGCTCGCCACGTTGCGAACCGTGTTTCCATCACCCATCGCAAGGTGATAAGTCAAACTTGGATCGCGCATGTAGCGTTCGCGACGCTGTTGCAATGTGGTTCTGAATTCATTGATGATGTTCTCGACTTCGCGGGCATTGCCCGTCAGGCGTTGTGTCAGCTCATGATCGATGGCCTTCTCATATTTGACCATTGAATAGTACGTAACAAAGGCCAGTGGCACGACGGAGAATAAAAGAGACCATACGATTAGAATCGTACGCAATGATCTCTTTGGTTTCCGTCTTAAGGTTTTCACTTTTTGTCTTCGTCCACGGTGATAATCAGACGGATGATTCCGTCTGGCATTACGCGCGGATGTTTTTCCTTGATCAGATTAACTTTGCCGTAAGTACCAAGGAAGTTCGTCAAATCCTGGTATTTTGCCGCAGGTAATGTGAAGTGATAATAAGTGGATGTCGGTGATTTTTGCCAACCCAGCTCTACCGAACCGGCTTTTCGACCACCCAGCTCTTTGATCTTTTCAGTGATCTTAGGACCAACAACTGAAAGATTGGTCAGAGCAATTTCACCACGATACAAGTGTCCACCGGAAGCAACAGCAGATGAATCCTCTTCAGCTTCGTTTTTTGCGACTGCCGCCGCCGCTGTTGTCGCCGTTTTTGTTGGCGCCACAGATGGAACTGCCGCCACCGTAGCCGCAGGAGTGGCTTTCACTTCTGCCGTAGGCATTGGTTTCGGTACTTGAAGTGGTTTGTCTGTTTTTGGTTCTTCGTCCACGAATTGAGGCTTATCCTCATACTGAGCGACTTTTTCAGTTTTGCTAACTTCAGAAAGCACGACCTCTTTGCTGCCGCCACTCATTCCGATTTGCAGAACTTTTTGCCAAGGAGCCACAGTCAACAGAGTGACTATCACACCCACAACAACCAATGCTTCCAATCCCCATTTTAAACCCTGAGGCCAGCGATCGAAATTTGATTTTTGCATCAGTACAGTCAGGTAAGTGGACGGCGTATTTATTTGCTCGATAATCGGTTGCGAAACGATGGTGCTTGCCAGCTGTTTTGCATAAACTTCGCCGTTTTGGATTTTATTCAGATCCAACTGAGCATCACGCGAAAACTTCACATGATCTTCGACGGCTAATTTTCTTTCTTCATCCAAGACACCGGACAAATAGTCATAAAGCAGCTCGTGGCCGATAAAAGGAGACATCTCCCTTTTGCCTTTTTTAGAAAGAGTCAGTTTACCCTCTTGCTGTGACATGCTTTAGCTTACCCATCCCTTGAGTCATAGTGCCCAGCTTGCGTAAAGCCCGGCCCAAACGATAGCGAATCGTGCCTTGAGTGATCCCAAGACCTTCCGAAATATCATTGTCTTCAATTTTCAAAATTTTTGACCAGATCACCGTAAGTAGTTCGTCCTCGGAGGCTGTCTTCTGAAACTCACGCCAAGGCCCCAAATCAACACCTTCTGGAATTAGCCAGCCAGATTCAACGGTCGTATTTGGACGACCGCGCGTGACTCTTACTTTAAATTTGTCCCAAGTGATTTTGGTTGCCGCTACCAAAGCGACAGGATTGGAAAGTTCAGGATTTCTTTTCTTTTTATCCCGACAAAGGGCTAGTGCTTGAGTTGAAGCTTCGATCGCCCTTCTGTCATCTAGTAAAGCAAAGTAGAAAAACAAGGCGATCGATTGAATGTCGGCTTCGGTCATGTACTTCCTAATATAAGTAGAATGACCCTTATGTTAGTCGACTGTCAGCTGTCTGAGAAGGTCCAATTGGTCTAGAACTTTGCCTGAACCCATAACTACGCAGCTCAATGGATCTTCTGCGATAGAAACCGGCAATCCAGTACGCTCTCTTAGAAGAACGTCCAGGTTCGCAAGCAATGCACCACCACCTGTGAGAACAATTCCGTTATCTACGATATCAGAAGCAAGCTCTGGTGGAGTCTTTTCAAGAGCGGTACGAACAGCATCAACCACTTCAGACAATGGATCCATCAAGGCATCGTTAACTTGAGAGCTTGTGATCTCGATTGTTTTCGGAGCACCGGCAACCAGGTCACGACCTTTGATTTCCATCGTTTTTTCTTCTTCGAATGGATATGCGTTACCGATTTGGATTTTGATGTTTTCAGCAGTTCTATCACCGATCAACAAGTTGAACTGACGGCGAACGTAATTGATGATCGCTTCGTCAAATTTGTCGCCCGCTACTTTGATGGATTTACAGTAAACGATACCACCCAAAGAGATAACCGCGACGCCTGTTGTACCACCGCCCATATCGACAACCATGTTGCCTGATGGTTCAGTGATCGGAAGACCCGCACCGATAGCTGCTGCCATTGGTTCTTCGATCAAGTAAACTTCACGAGCACCTGCAGATTGTGCAGCTTCTTTTACCGCACGTTTTTCCACCTGAGTGATTCCGTAAGGAACGCAGATGATGATACGAGGACGGATGAAAGATTTTTTCTCGCCCAAAGATTTACCGATGAAATATTTAAGCATGGATTGAGTCACTTCAAAGTCAGCGATAACACCGTCTTTGATTGGGCGAATTGCCACGATAGAACCTGGAGTTCTGCCTAGCATGTGCTTAGCTTCTTTACCGACTGCCAGTACGCGATTTTGCATACCACGATAGTTCTTCTGAACTGCTACAACTGAAGGTTCATCAAGAATGATACCGCGACCCTTTACGTAAACGAGAGTGTTGGCTGTGCCCAAATCGATGGCGATATCATTGGAAAAATAGTCTTGTACTTTGTCAAAAAAACTCATGCTGAATCTCTCTCAAGGAAATTTCATTGTGTGATTTCGTCTACAAGTCTAGGGAGATTGAAAAGCAGAGTCAATACTGATATTTAGGCCCTTCGGCGAGTGTTTTTTGACGCGCTACTCCGATGAGGCCGGAATGAAGACCAGTCCGGCAAGTTCAAGTCACACCAAATTAGAAATGTTTTTTCCATTCGAGTTCGTGCCCCATGTACTCTGAAAGCGCGTGCTTCTCGTCGTGAAGTCGTTTTTCTGACCAGCTCAGTTTCTCTTGGAAAACCTGCGCAATTTCATCGAGATGTTTCAATCCATGATTGCGATCCGCTAGGAATAACGGCACTCGTCGAGAGAAGAAATCCTTCAAATTCAGGCACATCGTATTGTCGATAGCCTGCGCCGCTTCAAGCTGCCAGTAACTGTATTTATAGTCGTATTTTCCCAGGATCACTTCGGCTTCACGCCCATACCGCAGCGCCAAAGCTTCAACGTCTTCAGCCGGACGACCGTACTCTTGCGCCCATGCACTCGCAAGCACGCGAGCCTCATGGTAAGCACTTTCAGAGGTATATTCATTCAAGGCAACGGCAGTGTCTTTCTTGGCAAACTTGGCACGATCTTCCACAGTGAAACTTTTCAGAGCGTGGGAAACCGTTTGTTGGCACATCAGACGATACGTCGTGTATTTGCCGCCAGCGACAAAGGTCACGCCCCGCGGATCATCGATGATCGTGTGCTCACGACTGGTTTTACCTTCTGAAGAAGATCCATCATTCACCAACGGGCGCACCCCTGCATAGCTCGCAACCACGTCGTGAGCTGTCAAATTGGCACCCGGGAAATAGTGAGAGGTGATCTCCAAAAGATACTTCACGTCTTCAGGAGTGACCGAAACATTTTCCGGTGATTCTTTGAAGTCCGTATCTGTTGTTCCAATAATAATCATCTCATGGCGAGGAATACCAAAAACAATGCGATCGCCTTTTTCCGCACCCATGACGACAGCTGATTCCAGCGGCAGACGATGCTTCGGCAATGTCAGATGAATGCCTTTGGTTGGGCGAAGAATTTTCTTCCAGTCCTTAAACAGACTCTCACCCAATTGATCCGTCCATGGTCCCACAGAACTGATCACATGGCGGCCGCGGATTTTAAATTTCTCTTTATTAAGCTGGTCTTCGCAATGAACCGCTGTGATTTTTCCGTCAGCTCCAAACTCCGCACCTGTCGCCGCCACATAATTCGCAGCGACCATACCCATTTCATTCGCGGATCTTAAAGTTTCATGAACCAGACGGTCATCATCCATGTATCCATCAGAATAAATGTACGAACCCAACAGATCTTTTTCACGAAGGGCCGACATGCGCTCCATCGATTCTTTGGAATCAAGGCGTTCATGCATTTCGGGCGATTGAAACAAGGCCAGGATGTCGTACAACCACATTCCAAGACCCATCTTGAACATGCCGACGCGGCTTTCTTTATACAGCGGCAACATGAAACGCAGTGGATGCACCAAGTGCGGCGCCATTTCGAATAATTTATTTCTTTCGTTCAGGGCTTCAAACACCAGTTTGAAATCCATGTTTTCAAGGTAGCGAATCCCGCCGTGAACCATTTTGCTGGAACGAGAAGATGTTCCTGAAGCAAAGTCCCGCGTTTCAACCAAGGCCACAGACATGCCCCGCGCACAGGCGTCACGGGCAACTCCGGCTCCGTTAATGCCACCACCAATGATGACAAGATCAAATTCCTGAGTTTTCATTTTGGACAAATTCTGTATGCGATTCACGAAGGAAAAATTCTTCATACCTTATCCTATTTCGTTGTTTTTACAGCTAGCGTGCCAGGCTCCCAAGTTGCGGGCTTAAATCCTTTTACTGAATTTGGAACACCATTATCCGATGGGAAGTAAACTCTTTGCAGATGTTTTTCGCGGCCCAGCTTATAGGCCAATTCACAAAGTTCGTCGCGGGCCTGCAAAGTCGTAAACTGCACATGCTCAACCCACAAAGTCTGCGTTTGCCCATCCAAAAACAGCAACGGTTGCGCAATCATATAACCCAACAAAGTTCCCGACTCCTGGTCTTCAGCCAGGAAACTCCAGCCCAAAGAGATGTAATGATTCAAAGCTTCCACGCGGTGCTTGGAGTTCCAAAGCGCGATCATTCTTTCCATCTCGTCAGGATATTGTTCCGTAAGTTTACGATTTTCGAGATCTAAAATTCTTTGTAAATCGTCAGCCTGAATAACGCGACAGTAAAGACTCATGAACCGTGCTCCCTTGTCATTTTGACGTATCTATTTCATACTAAGACCCGATGAAATACAAAGACTATTCCTCTGACATTTGGGCTGCGATTAACAACACACTCGACCAGGTTTTGAAAGAGCAGGAAAATCCTGTTGCTGCCTTCGATGCCGACGGAACTTTGTGGGATATCGATTTGGGCGAGACCTTTTTTCACCACCAGATCGACAACAAGCTGGTCGCTTTGCCTGCCGACCCTTGGAATCACTACGAAAACATGAAGGCCGAGGATCCGCGCAAAGCCTATTTGTGGCTGGCACAAATCTGTCAGGGTAAATCTTTGGCTGAGGTTCAGCAGTGGGCCAAGGATGCGGTTAAGGCTGCGGCTCCGATCCCTGTTTTTTCTGAACAGCGAAAACTGATTCAGTTACTTCAATCCAAAGGTGTGAAGATCTATGTGATCACGGCTTCTATAAAATGGGCCGTTGAGGGTGGCGCATCTTTGATGGGGCTTGAGTACGACAATATCATCGGTGTCGAAACAGAAGTGCAAAATGATCTAATCACTGACCAGCAAAAAGGTGTCATCACTTACCGCCAGGGTAAAGTCGAGGCATTACTTGCTAAAACTGGCGGCCAACTTCCGTTCCTAGCCAGCGGGAACACTATGGGTGATTTCAATCTACTCGAAAGCGCCACTCACCTGCGCTTAGCAGTCAGTGCCGCTTCCCGCGATGATAAAATCTTTAAAACAGAAGCCGAGCTTGCCCAGAATGCTGTGGACAAGGGCTGGCTAAATCATCGTTTCATCTAAAAATTTCTACTGAGACTTCAGAAATAAAAAAGCCCCGGTGACAATCATCGGGGCTTTTTTGTTGCGATGCATTTCAAAAAGGTACGGCGTACCTTAGGATTTCCCGACAACTTTTTCGATATCAGAGATTTCTTTAGGAACTGACGTCGTCATGTTTTCAACTCCGTTTGAAGTCACGCGAACATTGTCCTCGATACGGATGCCGATACCACGGTATTTTTGCGGAGCAGATGTATCATCAGCTGGGATGTAAAGACCTGGTTCGATCGTGAAGCACATATTAGCTTCGATCGGACGTGGTTCGCCTTTTTTGAAGTACAAACCAGCATCATGCACATCAAGACCCAACCAGTGACCGATACCGTGCGGATAGTACTTCTTTTGCGCAAGGGATTGGATCAAATCGTCTTTGCGGCCTGATAGTAAGCCCAGCTCAAGCATTGCATCTGTCAGCATGGAAGTGCCCATGTCGTGCAAGTCTTTGAATACGATTCCTGGTTTTACGAAATCCACGATCGCTTTTTGAACTTTCAAAACAGCTTCGTACACGCGGCCTTGTTCATCTGTGAATTTACCGTTAACTGGGTAAGTTCTTGTGATGTCACCCGTGTAGTAGTTGTACTCAGCCCCTGCATCGATCAACAAAAGATCGCCGTCTTTGCAGACTTGATCGTTGAAGTTGTAGTGAAGAGTTGTCGCTGCATTCCCGGAAGCCACGATGAAGCCGTAACCCTCGCGGGCAGAGTCTCTCATGTAGAAGTTATGAGCCAACACACCTTGAACCTGACGTTCAGTAACACCCGGACGAGTGAAGCGCATCGCTGCCAAGTGTGCTTGAGCAGAGATTTCACAAGCTTCGCGAAGTTGAGTCAGTTCGTACTCTGACTTCACCAAACGCATCTCGCCGATCAAAGTGTCGGCATCGTGTACGGAAAGCAAACCGTAGCCAGTACGACCACGCATTTGTTTTACTGTGTTCAGCACGTGTTCCATCTTTTCATCGACTTCTTTGTTTTTGAATTGGCGATAGTAGATGGAATCCACAGTGGACAACAATTGCGGAGCCATTTTTTCAAACTCATCAATTGGGTAGCATTTATCGATTTTAAATTCCTGTTCACAGCCCTCTGGACCGTAACGGAATCCATCCCAAGTTTCTCTTTCGCGGTCACGACGACGCACGAACATCACCGTCTCTGGTGTTTGACCAGGGCGAACGATCAAAATGGATTCTGGCTCTTCCCAGCCAGTCAGGTAGAACATGTTAGAATCCTGGCGGTACGGGAAATGTACATCGTGATTGCGGATTGTTTCCGGGTGAGAAGCCACTACCAAAGCAGAACCTGGGATTTGTTGAGCCAGGCTTTTTCTTCTTGCAGCAAAAATGTTCATGTCAAAAGTTGGTTTTCTCATTCCGGTCTCCTGAACTTTTTAAAGTCCCCATTTACGTGTCAAAGTTTTCAATTGAGTTTTCGCTGAATCAGCACCCTTATTCATGATTTCACGGCGCTTATCGAAATCCATAATACCATAGTCACCCGTATCAAGGGTAATGACTGTATCAACTCCTGCAAAAGGCTTATTATACAGTCCCGCGATCTCACTCCATAATACGTTGTCCGTTGCCGCTGCATCCAAAGTGAATGGTTTGTTGCCGCCCGGACCTTGCAGAACATTTACGAAGACCACAAAGTTCGCGCCTTTTTGGCGTAAGTAGCGGGCCAAACCAGACACTTCACGCACGGCTGCGACATTGCCCTGGAAAGGTTTAAAGAACGGCGGATAAGCCATGCACATGCTTAGGAGCTGTTCCATGCCTCCGCGATTCATCATCAAGGCCTGATTCTTTTTCAAGTTATAAGATGGGCACGCGAAAGGAATGCGGAAGTCCTCAGCTTTTTGGTTTTTGAATGCCGTATTATAAAACTCGCGCATCACAGAGATGTCGCCATTCTTGTTCACGTTACCAAGCAATGACTTTTTGATAATCTCGTCATCTTTCAGTTTGAACATTTGCCACTCAACGTCGTTGGCTTGTTCACGGTTTGCGAACAATGCCGCCATTGGTGATGCGAACTCAACTCCCCCAATTGCATAAACCGGAACCTTCGCGCGAGAAAGCTCGTGCAAGAATCCGATATGGGCATAGGCCTTGGCTCCCCCGCCCCCCAAAATGAAAGCAATCTTTGGCATAGCCGGGATCACCGGTGCAGGAGGTGGTGGTGGCGCTACAGGCTCTTCAACCTGAACATCTGGCTGGTAAGGAACAGAATCATCAATTGGTTGTGCCGTTGTTGGTTTTTGAGTTTTGCCATTTGTCGGCGCAGTTGGTTTTGGACCTTTGATATCCTCACGAGTCTTAATGGACTGACAACCTGCCAGAAAAACCAATGTCAGCAGGAAGCTAGCGCTTTTTCGCGAAAACAAAAAACTCATGATTGCCGTCCTTTCCCTCAATGGAAGAAGCAAAATATTCCTTCACTTCAAAGCCACTGTTCTTGCAGCTGGCTTTGATCTTTTCTTCGACTTTCAAATACAAAGAAGCGTCTTTGACAATACCACCCTTTGACAGCCCGTCAACGCCGACCTCGAACTGTGGCTTTACAAGACTTAGAATCTGACCCGACGGTTTTAAGAAGCGACCCAGTTCCGGCAGAATCATTTCAATCGAGATAAAGGAAACATCCATAACAATCAAATCAAAGCCTTCAGAAGGAGTTGCCGCGACAACATCCGCCTCTTTAGATAGTGCGCGGGCATTAATTCCCTCAATGACCTTAAGGTTTGGGTTCTTCAGCAGAGCAGGACTCACCTGCCCATGCCCCACATCCACACCCAAAACATAGCGCGCGCCGGATTGCAGAGCACAATCTGTGAATCCCCCTGTGGAAATACCAACATCCATTACATCAAACTTTTGAATGTTCAGATTTACATGCTTAAGGGCACCCTCAAGTTTTAGTCCGCCACGGGATACGAAGCGATTCGCAGGCCCCTGGTCTACTGATATCAAGTTTTCCATATCAGCCGTCACTAAAATGTTGGATTTCTTAAGGACTTGTCTTTGGCCGTTCTTTTCCAAGAACACCTGACCAGCTTCAATCAACTCTTGGGCATGGGTGCGCGATTGGGCCAAGCCCTTCTCAAACACATAAATGTCCAACCGTTTTTTATCAGCCATATCCGTCCTTCGAACTCAAAGTAGATTAATTAAGCTTAAGAGTCAAAAGACTTAAGCCCTTGTATTGCTTACCTATTTTCCAAGACATTGACAGGATCACAGAATGATAGTAAATATACAATCAATACAAGTTGTACAAATTGCTGCAAGGATTGATTTTATGAAAAATGAAAAGCTAAAACCTCTGACAATGGAAGAACTTGCGAAAGAATGGGGCATTGATTATCAGGTATTTAAAATCAAATCCGAACTCGTTAAGACAGTTAAGTCCCATTGCATAGAAAATAAAATCAGCCAGAGAAAGTTGGCGGCAATGATTCCAGGTCTCTCTCAAGACCGCGTTTCAAAAATATTCTCTGGCCAGGTCGGACACATGACCATCGACAAGCTCGTCTCTATACTGACTGTCTTAAACTACAGCGTTGCCATTAAAACAAAGGCAGCTTAGCTGCCCCTAGTGTTTTCGGGAAATATTAAAATTCACCAGGAATTCAAGCATCGCTGAATCTGGGCAAACTTTATGAAGTTCCGCCATGGTACTTTCACTGATGGTTTTCAAAAGATCTTTAGTGGCTTCAAGTCCGATGATACCAGTGAAACTGCGAACATCCTGATCCTTTTCGCCATGATCCAAAACATCGTCAGCAACCTGGAATGCAATTCCCAGGCCTTCACCGAATTTCTTAAGACATTCAATCTCATGAACTTTGGCGCCAGCAATCAAGGCAGCACCTTCAACCGCAACGCGAATCAACGCACCCGTTTTTAAAAGGTGCAGATGAGTCAGCTCGGCCTGTGTCAGCTGCTTTTCACCAGCGCGCAGGTCGATGGCCTGGCCACCGACCATGCCGCGAATGCCAGCGGCTTCGGAAACCAATTGCACCAAACGCCCCACCAGGAAGCCATTCTCGGAATAGTTCTTTGCAATAATTAAAAAGGCTTCAGTCAAAAGAGCATCACCCGCAAGCAATGCGAAGTCTTCGCCGTATACCTTGTGATTTGTGGGCTTACCCCGGCGCATGTCATCATTATCCATGCAGGGCAAATCGTCGTGAATCAAAGAATAGGTATGAATCATTTCGACAGCGGCCGCAAACGGCAGGACCTTTTCAGCCGATGAACCCAGCATCTCGGCAACCAGCACAGACAGCACCGGACGGAAACGCTTTCCGCCATTGGTTGCTGAATAGAGCATGGACTTACGAAGCTCTGCGATGGCAGCCCCTTGAGGCAACTCCATATCAGACAGATACTTTTCCACAAACTGATTCACAGTTTGCACCTTCAAAGACATTTCCTGCTCTAGTTGAATTGCCAAATCCAAAACGTCTACTCCTCTGGAGTGAAATCAGTTGTTACTGGCTTTCCGTCAGCACCCACAGACATCAAAAGTTTCACTTTTGATTCTGCTTCAGATAAACGTTGATGACATTCACGAGAAAGCTTTACGCCTTCTTCGAACAGCTTCAATGAATCTTCCAAAGCCAAGTCACCTTTTTCCATTTTTTGAACGATCTCTTCCAAACGTCCCAATTTCTTTTCGAAATCCATTATTCCTCCTTCACGCCACTGACCGTGGCTGTGAGTGAACCCTGAGCCAAGCGAATGTCAATACAGTCGCCCGCTTTCACCTGGCTTGCTGATTTAATAACTTTTGAATCTTTTGTTACAATTGAGTACCCGCGATCCACGACACGCAGTGGACTCATGCTATCCAGCATCGCCATCATGCGATCCATGCGGGATTTTTTGCGCTCCAAAGAAAACATCAAAGCTTTCTCGGTACGAGCCTGTAAGAAGCCCAATTCCTTTTTGCGACGATCAATAAGATTTTGCGGAGTTCCCAGCTTCTGGGTCATCAACTCCACACGGTGATCTTTCTTATTGATCAACGTTGATACTGCCAGCTCCAAACGAGTCAGCAAATCGTCATTACGAAGTGTCAAGTCTTCCAAGCGACGCTTTGGATCCACCAAGCGCTTGGACAAACCCAGCGACTTCTCGCGCAGGAACTTCATCTTTCTATCGAAAGACAATTTCAACATACGTTCAAGCGACGTCACCTTGTTCACAAGCTCTGAAGAACTCTTGGCAACCAGCTCTGCGGCAGCCGAAGGTGTTGGCGCACGCAGGTCCGCGACAAAGTCAGCGATGGTAAAATCAATTTCATGCCCGACAGCCGAGATCACCGGAACAGGACTTGCCGCAATCAAGCGCGCCAGTCCCTCGTCATTAAAGCACCACATGTCTTCGATCGAACCGCCACCACGACCCACAATCACCGCATCCACATCCGGCAACGCAACGGCTTTTTTGAAGGCCTCGCGAAGTTGCGGAGCTGCGGCCTCCCCCTGCACGATCGTTGGAACGATTGTGACCTGGATGGATTTTGCACGACGGGATAGAACATTTAAAATATCGCGAATCGCCGCTCCGGTTGGAGACGTCACAATGGCAATATGTCTTGGGAATGTTGGGATAGGTCTTTTCTTGGCAGAGTCGAACAAGCCCTCTGCACGAAGTTTCATTTTCAACTGCTCGAAAGCTTTTTGCAAAGCCCCGGCCCCCACCGGCTCCATCATATCAACCATCAGCTGATAGTTGCCACGTGGCTCGTACACAGTCACACGGCCGCGAACCATGACTTCCATGCCGTCTGTCGGCTTGAACTTCAGTCGCGCATTGTTTCCGCGAAACATGACGGCGGTGATCTGTGACTTGGAATCTTTAACGCTGAAATAGAAGTGTCCGGAGGTGTGAGCTTTGAAATTGGAAAGCTCACCACGCACCCAAACCATGCCCATCTGGCCTTCAATCAATTGCTTGATTTGGATATTGAGTTGCTCAACAGAAAGCACCGCCGGCTCGTTGGATTTTACCGGCTGCTCGGCAGCGGCGTCCAACGTGAGTTGCGCGTAATTTTCAGTCTTGCGAAGGGGTTGATTTTTAGGGTCAGACATGGGGATTGAAGCTATAGCCAGCCCCAGGAGGAGTCAATACTCAGAGCGACGAGTGCCAGACATTTTGTGCGGCCCAAAGACCACCAACAAAAAAGCAAATCCAGCCCAGGTTTTTATGCTTCACCATGTTCTGAAACGCTTGTCCCATGCGCTCTTCACCGAGCTTCACCAGGGCGCGGTTTTCCAGCACAAGCACCATGAGGAGTCCATAGAAAAAAACAACAAAAGGAAAAATAAAATCAAGCTTTTGAGGTGTCATAAGCAATATATCGGAGCCTTACGGAAAAATTAGAGTCCGGTTCGATTGACGAAACTGTACTTCCTGCTAGAATAGTTTTCAGAGGGTTCGAAGGCGTAAAGCTCATCGAAATTAAACCTTACAAGCATATTTTTGGGGACTGTCCCTGGCAATGGTGTGCAAGCTCAGCTCGTACTGAGAAGCCTAAAGTCGCTATCATGGTCACCCACCTTAGCTAAAACAGGTTTAGTTCAGAGTTGCCGACGGACCTTTTTTTATTTCTCCCATCGGTTCCGCCAGACTCACACAAGTACGGACACACTTTCTCCACTCTCCGACAAAAAATCTCATATTGGTACGCTGATTTCGAAAACCTAAAAACTGGCTCAAAGAAGGGTTTGCATCCGTTTGCGATGGACACTGTTCGACAAGCTATTTTCACCGCTTTATTCTGGTAGCAGCAGCGATTTAGAACGTTAATTGTTGGAGCACCCGCATGAGCAGATCATCCGCAACTTCCAAGGCCTCAAGAAAGAATCAAACCACTATTCCGCAACGTGTGCGCAAGGCACTGGGCATTGCGAAGGGTGACACCATTCTTTGGACTATTGAGGGTAACGAGGTCTCCATTAAGATCATCAATCGCGTGAATGTGGATTGGAATAAGACCTCGGAAATGTCTCTGCTGGAGTGGGCTCCAGCAGAAGAAGAAACAAAGACTCAAGAAGAGATCGCACTCTAATTATCGCTTAGCCACTTTCGCAGATCGGCCGGCCGCGTGCGCTGGCTGACGTTTCATCGGCTTTTTCGCAGCCACTACAGCTTTAGCCTTTGCCTGCTTCACTGCTTTTGTCGGCACCGCTACTTTTTTAGCTACCGGAGCACTCGCAATCTGGCGAGCTGGTTGTGCTGCTGGCTTAGCAACCTCAGCAACAGGACCCGCTTGAGACAGCAAATAAGCTGCAGCCATGCGTTCTTCAGCTTTCAGCGACTTAGCCGCTTTCGACTTCAATAATTTGATATCTGATTGAGACAGTCTTTTCACTTGAGAGCGAAGTTGCTCTTCATACTGTTTGGTACGGCCCTTTTTCATGGCCATAGTGGTTAACTCTTGCTCAATTAAAACAGTCGCAAGACTGAAGCCGCTTCCATCATCGACAATTTGAATGTCTTTTGGAGCCGGTGGACGGTCCTTACTCACCTCAGCGAAGATGACCGTGCCTAATACGAAACTAAATACGACTGAAAATACAATGTGATTATGATAACGAGACATATGCGATCCCCCACTATGGCTCCTTACAACACTTGTGCCGCCCGAAAACCAATTGCTTGATTCTCGCAAAGAACTTCTGTCCAGACACTTTACATGCGCTGTCTAGAAAATCACTTTATCAGAATTTTCCCTCTGAAAAACCGCTGTGAAACGCGTTTCTATTTTGAGACGTTCCGGCTAAGTCCGTACTTTCAAAACAAATTGTCGATATTCCCTGAAGACAAAATCCTCGTCAGGAATAATCCAGGCAACCGATGAGAATGGAACACTCCACGGGCGGAACTTCGAGTTCAAAGTGGAATTGATTAATTGGACCTCATCAGGTTCACGCCCGGCCTCTGAAATGGTCATATGGGGAATAAATCCTTTGGTCAGAGGCAAATCAGTTCTGAATAAACCGGTTTCGTGAAGAGATTCCCTTAGTGCAAGGACTGGGTCTTTAGGACTGATATCTAACCACAGCAATCTTTTATTCGGAGAAGTTACAGCTGGCCCAACCTCGATATCGAATTGATCTGTGACAAAAGCAATTCTTTCGATACTTTCAATGTCTTCTTTGGACGGAGCCTTCGCAAATGGCTGAGTTAGAGTTACATGCGCCATTGAAGTCTTAGCAGAAACGGGATCGTACTCATTTCGAAGGTTATCGACGGTCTGCCGCAGATCGCCTGTGGGAACAAACGCCAACGCACCAAATCTATAGTCCTTCATCCAGATTTTCCAAAGATCACCAGAAGCGTACATACTCACCTCCACTACTTAGTTGTAATGCGGCGAAAATACTTTGTACAGAGAACAAACAGACTTAAATATGCAAGACGATGAGCGCAGCGCAAAACCGATCGGTTCTGCACTGCTTCCGCAAGTAGGACCTGGCACCTAAAGAGGGATGACTTCGATAGTTGGGTTGAATTGGTCGCGGAGGATGCCTTCGATGGCCATCAGGGTGCCGCTGGTTGCGCTTGGGCAAGTTCCGCAGGCACCTTGGTAGAATACGTAGAGTTTGTTTTCTTCGTATTTTACTACATCCAAGTCGCCGCCGTCGCCTTGTAGGCCTGGGCGTACGGTTTCATCCAAGATCTCTTCGATACGTTGAACTTCTGGTGGAAGTCCCGCGCGTTTCATTTTCTTTTCGTCGGCTTGGGTTTGATTTGGATTGTGCACTGGCATGCGCGTTTGAATAACGGCGCAGGCGTTTTTTTGAATCTCTTCCGGATCAGAATCAAAACTGTGAGTGATCGTGATCACGTTTTGGAATAGATGCACCTGGCGCACGCCTTCCACTTGGAACAGGCTTGAAGCCAAGGGGCTTTGCTCCGCTTCCTGAATGGTAGTGTAGGTTGCCTTGCCGTCGGTCAATACCGGGCGGTCCAAAACGAATTTCCATGCGTTTGGATTTGGTGTTGCTTGAATTCTGATTAATACATCTTGCGTACTCATAACAATAACTCCCGGGCCTTCACCACGGCTTTAACTAAAGCATCAACGTCTTCACGACTATTATACACTGAAAAAGAGGCGCGCACTGTCCCCGGAACCCCAAGTCTTGCCATAAGTGGCTGAGTGCAGTGGTGACCGGCTCGAACTGCTACACCTTCCTGATCCAAAATCTGCCCTACATCCGAGTGATGAGCACCTTTCAGATTAAAGGAAACCAAAGGACCTTTGTCTTTTGACGTTCCATAGATTTTTAAGTCCGGAACTTCCAAAAGCTTGTCCGTTGCATATTTTAACAAATCCATTTCATAGGCATGGATCTTATCGAAACCAATTTTTTCAACAAACTCAATAGCTGCCGCCGTACCGATCGCACCTTCAATGTGCGGAGTACCCGCTTCAAAGCGTGTAGGCACATCGTTGTACGTGGTTTTTTCGATTGTCACTTTTGAAATCATAGAACCGCCACCCTGATACGGAGGCAAGGTTTCCAAAATTTCCTTTTTGCCGTAAAGGGCACCAAAGCCAAACGGACCAAAAAGTTTGTGAGCCGAGAATACAAAGAAATCCACATCCCAGGCTTTCACATCGACTTTTTGCTGTGACACGATTTGTGCACCATCAACAAAAACCTTCGCCCCCACAGCGTGAGCAAGCTTAGTCAAGCCAACCACATCTGTGTTGGTTCCCAGCACATTTGAACTTGCTGTGAATGCGACCATTTTGGTTTTGCTGTTTAATTTCTTTTTGAAATCCTCGACATCCAGGTCACCGTTTTCCAGAATATCAACCGCGACAACTTTGGCGCCGACTTTTTCGGCGACCATTTGCCAAGGTACGATATTCGCGTGGTGTTCCATGATGGTGATCAAAATTTCATCGCCCGCCTTAAGGTTGTTAAGACCCCAAGTATTTGCCACGAAATTCACACCTTCAGTAGTACCTCGGACAAAGACGATCTCTTCAACTTGCCCGGCCCCAAGGAAACTTGCAATTTTATGGCGAGCCCCTTCGAAACCCTGAGTCGCAATGTCCGCCAGATAGTGGGCACCGCGATGAACATTTGAAGATTCATACAGATAGAAATGCGCAATACGATCAATCACTGATTTTGGCTTCAGTGTGGTCGCGCCACTATCCAGATAAAACAGCTTTTTGCCGTGGACCTTCTGGGTCAACGCGGGAAATTCATTTCGAATCTCTGCAAAAAGCTCGTTCAAGTTGCTCATTTTACCTTCTTAGTTCAGATGCAAGCGTGCAAACGCTTCATCCAAATGTTTAGTTAACCATTTTTGAATACGCTCGTCTGAAACTTTATACAAAACTTCAGACAAATAACCGTAACTCAACATCGCAATCGCTTTATCTTTTGGAATCGCACGCGATAACAAATAGAAAAGCTCTTCCTTGTTCAACTGACCAACGGTCGAACCGTGACCCGCTTTAACGTCATCGGCATGCACTTCAATCGAAGGCTTGCTGTCAGCCTCAGCTTTGTTACTTAAAAGAAGATTGTTGTTCAATTGCGAGGAATCCGCCTTCTGGGCATCTTTGCGAATCAGGATCTTACCGCAGAATGCAGAACGACCTGAACCATCCAAGATACCTTTGTACAACTGGTGAGTCGCACACTCCCCGACAGCGTGATCAATCATCGTGGTGTTATCCACGTGCTGAGTCCCTTGAACCGCATAGATTCCCAAAACCTGAGACGTGGAACCTTTTTCTTTCAGAACCAGATCATAGTTATGACGGGACAACTGCGCGCCGGTAGAAAAAGCCAGGCTTTCCAAGTTCGCATGCTTACCCAGGCTGATGCGCGTGCGACCAATGTTCACCGCATTCAAGCTGTCAGCCTGAACACGCACGTAAATCACATTGGCACTGTCGCCCACCTGCAAATCAAATACTGAATTGGCAAAGTAAGAGTCACCACTCACACCGCAGTGACTTTCCAGTACTCGCAAAGAAGATCTTGCGCCCACTTCCAAGCGAATGCGGGGACTGGTCATCACGGCTGCGCCTGCTTCATTGGATGAGAAAAAGACGAAGTTCACAGGTTTATCCACAGAAGTGTCTTTATTCAAATGCACGAAGTACGGTGTCTCAGCGTATGCACCATTAAGTGCATCGAAAGTATCATCAAATTGTTCTGAGTATTCAGACTGCTCACGAATATTCAAACCCGCCGGCAAATCTGACGACAAAGTCTTATTGAATACCCCATTAAAGAACACCAGATTGGTGAACTCTGGATTCATGGCTTTTTGAATAGCCACCATCGTGTCATGACTTGGATTTACTGCATTCAAAGCGCTTGGTAAAAAGCTGTTGTCAGCCAAAACCTTAACGCTGGTGTAGTGCCACTCTTCATCCTTGCGGGTTGGAAGACCCTTTTTCAAGGCATAGTCATAGCCAGCCTGACGGAAAGAAGCTTGTGCGCCTTTCGCCGGATGTGCCTGACTGAATTTTTCGTAAGTCGAAAGTAAATTCATTGCCCTGTCCTTAGTTGATCAACCAATCGTAACCTTTTTCCTCAAGCTTCAACGCCAGGGAAGAGTCACCCGTTTCTACAATTTTTCCACCAAGAAGTACGTGAACATAATCAGGCTTGATGTAATCCAAAAGACGCTGATAGTGAGTCACCAGGATAATCGCGTTGTCTTTACGACGAAGTTTATTAACACCATCTGAAACCACGCGAAGGGCGTCGATATCAAGGCCTGAATCTGTTTCATCCAGAAGTGCCAGGCGCGGAGACAAAACCGCCATTTGCAGGATTTCATTTTTCTTTTTCTCACCACCAGAGAAACCTGTGTTCACTGGGCGATCCAGGTATTCAGGTTTCATGGAAACGAGTTTCAATTTTTGCACCAGGAATTCACGGAACTCGCCTTCAGGCATTGGCTCGGAACCTTGGTGTTGCAATACAGAGTTAAAAGCTGTGTGCAGGAATGTGAAGTTGGAAACACCCGGAACTTCGATCGGGTATTGGAACGCCAGGAAGATACCTTCTTTAGCTCTTTCATCCGGAGCCAGCTCCAAAAGATTTTGCATCATGAAGTTGATTTCGTATTTTACTTCACCACCGGTTACTTCGTATGCCGGGTGACCCGCCAAAACCTTGGACAAAGTCGATTTACCGGAACCGTTTGGTCCCATGATCGCGTGCACTTCGCCCGCTTTCACAGTCAGGTTCAGGCCTTTTAGGATTTCTTTTTCTTCAACACGTGCATGTAAATTCTTAATTTCCAACATATTAACCTACTGAATTTTCCAATTTCATTTCAATCAACTTCACGGCTTCAACTGCAAATTCCAAAGGAAGTTCTTTAAATACTTCCTTACAGAAACCATTCACCAGCATTGAAATTGTCTTTTCCATATCCATACCGCGGGATTGCAAATAAAAGATCTGATCTTCACTGATTCGTGAAGTCGTCGCTTCATGTTCAATCGTCGCAGTTTTATTTTTTACTTCAATATAAGGGAACGTGCTTGCTGAGCACTTATCACCCACCAGCATCGAGTCGCACTGAGAATAGTTACGCGCGTTTTCAGCCGATGGCATGATTTTCACCTGACCACGATAAGCGTTTGAAGACTTATCAGTCGAAATACCCTTGGAGATAATAGTCGACTTAGTGTTCTTACCAATGTGGATCATCTTCGTTCCCGTATCGGCTTGCATCAGATCGTGGGTCAATGCCACAGAATAGAAGGCGCCTTCAGATCCATCCCCTTGCAAGATGCAAGATGGATATTTCCAAGTGATCGCAGAACCGGATTCCACTTGTGTCCAAGAGATTTTAGAGTTCTTGCCGGCAGCTTTACCACGTTTGGTAACGAAGTTGTAAATGCCGCCTTTTCCTTCTTTATCACCCGTGTACCAGTTTTGAACTGTGGAGTACTTGATCTCTGCATTGTCCAAAGCAACCAATTCAACCACAGCTGCGTGAAGTTGGTTTTCATCACGTTGAGGAGCTGTACAGCCCTCAAGGTAATTCACGTAACCGCCCTCATCACAAACAAGCAGAGTTCTTTCGAACTGACCTGTGTCCTTGGCGTTAATACGGAAGTAAGTGGAAAGATCAATCGGGCAACGAACACCCTTAGGGATGTAACAGAATGAACCGTCCGTGAAGACCGCTGCATTCAGTGCCGCATAGAAGTTGTCAGTGTATGGAACGACAGAGCCCAGATATTTTTTAACAAGTTCCGGATGTTTCGCCACTGCTTCAGAAATGGAACAGAAGATCACTCCTGCTTCTTCCAAAACCTCATTGTGAGTTGTGCCCACAGAGACCGAGTCAAAGACCACGTCCACCGCAATACCGGAGATGCGTTTTTGTTCAGATAAAGGGATACCAAGCTTTTCAAAAGTTTTGATCAATTCAGGATCAAGATCATCCATGGATTTTGGCTTATCCGCGTCTGTTTTTTTCTTAGGCGCTGAATAATAACGAATCGCCTGGAAATCGATCGCTGGATAAGAAACATGGGCCCATGTTGGCTCAGTCAAAGTCAGCCAGTGGCGGTAAGCTTTCAAACGGTAATCCAGCATCCACTCTGGCTCATTCTTTTTACCAGAGATCAGCTTGATAATTTCCTCGGTCAAACCCAATGGGGCTTGATCCATTTCAATATCCGTGGTGAAACCGTATTTGTATTCGTACGAATCAAGAGGGTTGTTCTTGTTGTTATCCATGAATCACCGTCTCAGAAGATTTTTTCGACATCGCAGTTCTTTCAACTAAAAGATCTTTCAAACTGACGGATTTATAAAAGTCAGTGAGCTTATTATTCAAAGTCGTAATTGGGGAAACAATGTTGCAAGTCCCTTGAATTTCACAAGGCGCTTCTTTGTGCAGGCACTTCACCAGAGCTGTGGGACCTTCGATCACTTCCACCAAATCATGGATGGAAACTTTTGCGAGGTCTTTGGTGATTTGATAACCACCGTTGGCACCGTACTCAGCGCGAAGAAATCCGCCTTTTTGTGCCATCTGTTGCATCACGCGAGCAGTTGCATCAAAAGGAGTATTAAAGGCATCTGACACTTCTTTTGCAGAAGTCAGCTCCCCTGGAATTTTCTGGCTCATGTACTTCAAAGCCATCAATGCGTATTCTAATTTCCGATTGATCTTATTCATGTCTACACCCGACTATTACGATCCAGTTATCTAATAGAAAGCCAATTGAAAAACAAGATGAAATACGCCTAATTTTAGCGTATTTAAGATCGTGACAGGAATCTTTCAGCTAGTTTGGAAAAAAGGTGCTGATTTCGACATCTTAGGGTGCTATACCAACGGCCATATGCGAGTACTGTTAGCAACAATTGCCTCCTTAGCTTTGGTTGGTTTTATTATCCTGATGACCCGTATTTGGGGCATGGGGCAGACCTTCCAGGAATACAAATCCCCTTTTTTTGATGGTCAAACTCCGTATGTGTCCGTAAAGACTCATACTTTGGCCAAAATGGCGGAGGCCGTTGATGCTCGCCCTGACGTTATTATCTGGGCCGATGTGCGCGTTTCCAAAGATCGCGTTCCATTTATCCTGCCACCTCAACGTGACATTGAATTCCTGAATGCAAAGTTGGCGGAGCAGGAAGCGAACCCCACTGTTAAGATCATGCAGGGGAATAAAATCTCAGATTACTCCTGGGAGCAGATCAATGAGTTCTACAAAAGCACCCCGGCGCTTAAGGAACTCTACGAAAAATTCCCCAAAACACGCTTCATTCTGAACGTTGTTGATAACGTGGCGGAAGTGGATGCCATCGTCTCCGAGGCGTTGCAGGGATTGAATTCCGAGCATCGCACTCTTGCCCAAAGTGACACGAATCTGATTCTTTCAGCGATCAAAAGCCTGCAGCCGACCTGGTTGTACGGAACGGGTCGCCCGGATTTAATGCGCCTGATGAGCTTTGATGCCTTGTGGGTTTTGCCATCCACACAATTCAAAGGTGACGTCTTTGTGGCTCCATTTAAAATATTGGGTCGCCCAGCGTTCAATGACAATGTGATCGCAGAAATGCGTCGCCGTCACAAAAAGATCTTCCTGATCGTTGAAAACGAGGAAGAGTTCAAACGCGCAAAAGCCTACAATGCTGATGGATATATCAGCACAGATATCACTCAAATCACCAGCTGGCTTGCACAGTAAGAATCAAGATCAATCACGACGATGGTCCTGCGCCATAGGGACATCGCGGGTTGATCTCAGGACCTTTTGGGCATAAGGTTGAACATGGAGGTCCATCTATGTTTCCACTTTTTGTTCAGGTCGCTGAGGCCGCACCTTCTGTTTCGGTTAATACGAGCTCATGGGATGCAATTGCACAGGCCAGTCCTGTTGTACAATTAACACTTCTTATCCTTATCGTTTTGTCGGTTTTTTGCTGGGCTATTGGTTATACCAAATTTCAAGCTTTCAAAAAAATGCGCACAGCTGATGATCTTTTCCTGAACAAATTCTGGAAAGTTAATTCATTGGATTCTTTGTATGAGGATATCGATCAATATAAAGACTCATCGGTAGCACGCGTATTCAAGGCGGCTTACCTTGAAATGAAAAAGATCTCCGAATCCCCGCTTTTGGCTCGCACTGAAAATGACAAACCAATTCTATCGGGAATCGACAATCTTGAGCGTATCATTAATAAAGCGAACGAGAACGAAGTCTCCAAACTTGAATCACGTCTGACTGTGTTGGCAACGACGGGCAGTACGGGTCCTTTCATCGGCTTGTTCGGTACGGTTTGGGGGATCATGCAGTCCTTCCATAAAATCGGTCAAACCGGTTCTGCAAGTTTGGCAGTTGTCGCTCCTGGTATCTCTGAGGCTTTGATTGCAACGGCCATCGGTCTGGCAGCAGCGATCCCTGCGGTTGTTTTGTACAACGGCTTTATTTCCCGCATTCGCAAACAAGAAATTACTTTGAACAACTTTGGCGCAGACTTCCTGAACATTGTTAAACGCAACTTCTTTCAAGGAAACTAAGTCATGGGAATGGGTGGCGGCGGCGGCAAAAAAAGCCGCGCGACATTAAGTGAAATCAACGTGACGCCTTTGGTGGACGTCATGCTTGTTCTTCTGATCATGTTCATGGTGACAACTCCCCTGATGCAACAAGGGATCGACGTCGACTTGCCAAAGACTTCGTCTTCCGGGGTTGAAATGAACGAAGAACCCTTCGTTCTGGTTATTGCCGCTGATCAAAAGATGACCATTGCTAAAACACGTATTCAGATGGACGAGCTTAAACCGAAGCTCAAGGCAATCTTTGAACATAAAAAGAACAAACAAGTATTCATCCAAGCAGATCGCAAAGTGGATTACGGCTTCGTCGCGGAAGCCATGGCGGAAGTTCGCGCTGCTGGGATCTTTAACATCGGACTGGTTACGTTACCTAAAGACAAGTGAACGAAGTTAATACAGAAAAACCTCAGACTGATTCACTAAACCGCGGCCTGGCGATCTCCTTTGGTCTGCACGTGGCATTGTTGGTTTTCTTTATCGTAAAGGCGACATTCTTTACGCCAGAGGCTATTGATTTTACTCAAGCCGTTCGCGTCGATATGGTGGGGCTTCCTGACAAGCTGGATCCAAATAATCTGCCACCAAAACCAGAAGCCAAAGAAAATCCAAAACCCGCTCCAAAGCCGGAACCGGTTGTGGAAAAACCTGCGGAAAAAACGCCTGAGCCTGTAAAACCGGAAGTCAAACTTCCAACCAAGCAGGCGAAAAAAGATGATGGAATTAACATCGAGAAAGTTAAATCCAAACAAAGCGATGCTTTGGATAAACTTAAGGCCATGGCTGCCATCGAAAAACTAAAAGAAGAAGCCAAGAAGCCGGCACCGGTTTCTGGCTCTGGTAAATCCACAGCGGATGCAGCACCGATCAAAGGCAATCAAGTTTCACCAGGAACAGCTTTGACCGGACTTTCTAAATTGCAGCATGACACTTATGGATCCGATTTGGATCGCCATATTAAACAACACTGGGCATTGCCGGAATGGCTGGCGAAGCGCGACCTAAAAGCACAAGCCCGTGTGTTTATTGATTCCCGTGGAAATATCTTAGATCGCAAAATTGTTAAATCGAGTGGAAATCCAGAGTATGATGAACAGGTTCTGGCGACATTGGATCGCTCAGCACCTTTTCCAGCCCCGCCTGAGAAATTTCAATCACTTGTCAGCGTGGACGGGATTCTAATCGGCTTCCCAGAGTAAGGAGAGACTTTATGATCCGACTACTATGTGCAGTTCTTGCTATAATTGCTTTTTCCCAAGCAAGCATGGCTCAGGAAAACAACAGCGGCATTTACATCAAACTGGGTGAAGCACGCACCAAGAAAAGTCTTATGGCTTTCCCGGCGCTGCAATACTTCGGCACTCCGGCAACGGCTTCTCGCTATCACGCCACGGGGGCCGAAATCTATAATGTCGTAAATAACGACCTGGCCGTTTCATCTTATTTTCAATTTATCGATTCAAAAGCCTTCCTTGAGGATCCAAGCAAAGTCGGCTTGACGCCCGCTCCGGGAAATCCAGCAGGATTCAAGTTCCAAAGCTGGTCCGCAATTGGTGCCGACTTCCTGATTCGCGCAGGGTTCTCGATTGCTGGTAACGAAGTCACTTTGGAAACTTACCTTTACTCTGTCAGCAAAGCTTCATTGATTGCAGGCAAAAAGTATAAGGGACCGGTTTCAAGCGCTCGCCGCATCGGTCACACGTTTGCCAACGATGTGCTGAAAGCTTTGACTGGAACAGATGGAATGTTCCTGTCACGCATGGTGGTGACTTCTGACCGCGCTGGCGGCCAGGCCCGCGAAGTTTATTTGATGGATTGGGATAGTGCGAACTCCATGCAGATTTCAAAACACTCCAGTGTTGCGATCTCTCCGGCGTGGTCTCCTGATGGAACGAAAGTCGCTTATACTTCCTATGTTAAACGTGTTGGCTCCAAATTCAGAAATGCCGACATGTTGTTATTGGATTTGAAATCGGGCAAGCGCTCTTTGATTTCCTACCGCCAAGGGATCAACTCCGGTGCGTCTTTCTCTCCGGATGGAAAAACAATCTTCCTGACGATCTCTCAAGGCACAAGCCCTGACGTATATAAAATGACTTACGACGGTACTTTGCAAGGCAAGATCACAAATGGCCCAGCGGGTGCGATGAATGTTGAACCAACTGTGTGCCCAGGTGATGCCAATAAGGTTGCTTTCTCTTCTGACCGCGCCGGAAAACCGATGATCTACACCATGGATGCCAACGGTGGAAATGTAAAACGCCTGACATTCGCGGGAGTTTTCAACTCCTCTCCATCCTGGTCTCCTGATTGCAAAAAGATCGCGTTCGCGGGTCAAAGCGACAGCAACTTTGATATTTTCGTGATGAACGCTGACGGTTCCGACATGATTCGACTGACTTCAGCGAAAAAACCAAATGGGAAAATGGCTTCCAACGAAGATCCTTCATTCTCCCCTGATGGTCGATTTGTCATGTACTCCAGCAATCGCACTGGTAAGAGTCAGATCTATATTTCCACTGTTGATGGCAGCGAAGAACGTCGTGTAACGAATGACAACTACAACTACTTCAAGCCGAAGTGGTCTGTAAACCTTGAGTAATTCTGCAACAGAAGCTTCTCTAAGAACAAAACGCAACGGGATCTGGTCCCGTTGCGCAAGTCTTGCCAAAACGGATTCTGAAGATCCACTGAAAATCTGCCATGACTGGAGCCTCGCTGCCGACACCTTGTTGACGGAAGCCTTCCATATCAGCTTTCCCGAGAACGATGTTGCTTTATTTGCACTGGGAAAACTGGGATCCAGTGAACTTAATTTAAGTTCAGACGTCGATCTGTTGATAGTTTCCAATCAAGACGACGAAAAAAATCTAAAACAACTTCGTCATTTTCAAAAGCTGCTTGCTGAACGCACCGCTGATGGATTCGTTTTCCGTGTGGATTTCGATCTGCGCCCCGGTGGACGTCACGGCCCCCTTATCCCCACGGTTGAGCACTTTCGCGATTACTATGGAAACTATGGTGAGACCTGGGAGCGATTGGCCTTTGTTCGCCTGCGCGCAATTTGTGGACATGCCGGAATCATCTCGGATGTGACTGCGTTTGCCAAAAAGTTCTCATTTCGCAAACATTTGGATTTTACGCTACTGGATGATTTGAAGCATCTGCGCGGGAAGATTCAGAATCACTATCATACTTCAACCACCGTCGATGCCATCGATCTAAAGATGGGTGTTGGCGGAATCCGCGATCTGGAACTTTTCACCCACGCTCTACTTGTCGTTCATGGTGGTAAAGACCCCTCATTGCAAATACGCGGAACGGTGGAGGCTATTCAAGCCCTGTCTGCCAAATCCCTGCTGCCTGCCAGTGAGGCGCATTTTCTGAAATCTCATTATGCAAATTTGCGCCGCCTGGAAAACTATGTTCAGGCTCTTAATGACGAACAGACTCATCTCTTGAAAATCAATGACCCTCATCCTGAATTTGTCAGCAAGGCACTGAAGACTCTTGATGAGGAAATGAAGCATTGTGATCAAATTGTAAAAACACTTCTAGGGGAGGCACCTAAGGCCATCTCTTTGGAAAATGAATTAAGCAGCCTGGGATTGCCTGAATCCGACATACAGGAACTGTGGTCAGAGATTATCGAGCAGGAAGTTTTGTCCCGCAATAAGGGACGGGACGAGAACGCTCGCAAAGCCTTTTTGCAGGACTTTATACAAACCTTGAAAGCTCAAGGTGGTGACAGTCATCTTGCTCTGGCTTTCCTGAAAGACTTTATTCGCAGCACTCGCGCCAAGGCGAGTTTCTTCACGTTGCTTCTTCGCGAAAAAGATCTGATGAATAAGCTTGCCTGGCTTTTTGCGCACTCCCCTTACCTTTCACGTATTCTGTGCAGTCGACCTGAACTGCTGGATTCTTTTGTGTTTCGTGCGCAAAGCGATTTTTCCGAAGACATGGACGTTCTGCTTGAGGAACTTGCGGAAAAGAAACTTCTTTCGGAGCTGGTGAATGGAAGTCAGTTTCTGGAGCAAAAGGATCTCAGTGAACTGCTTCAGAATTTAACATTCACGGCAGACACCATTGCATCGACTTTGATGAAAGCTCTTAAAAAAGACTTCCCCTGCGCTGTGCAGATTCTTGCATTGGGCAAATGGGGCGGCCAGGAGCTTGGCTTCAAATCGGATTTGGATTTTATTTTTGTTATCACCGGTGAACCTTCAGATAACGACCACAAACTGGCAAAACGATTTATCTCACGCATGACAGAGCCTCATCGCGGTGGAAATATTTATTCCATCGATATGCGTCTGCGCCCCTCGGGCAAAGCCGGTCCGATAGTGATTCCCCTTCAGGATTTGCAAAACTATCTTGCCCAGGATGCTGAGCCTTGGGAGCGCCAGGCCTACTTAAAGTCCCGCTGGATTGATTTCGATGGTGCAGAACTAACATCGAACTTTATTGCTCGAGGACTTACATCCGAACAACTTACGGAATTGAATCGAATCCGCCAGGAACTCATCAGTAAAACTGATGATGTCGATTTGAAATTCAGTGAGGGCGGAATGGTCGACGTGGAACTCGCAATTCAAACTGTTTTGTTGTGCGAAAAGATGTCTCCACCTCGTACGTCTACTGAGGGGTTTTTGACTCTAAAACAGGCAAACTCCTCGAGTCTTCTCACCAACTACAGCTATTTGCGTCAAACCGAGCAGATGTTGCAACTGATAGCGTCAGAGTCGACCTCTGAGGTGTCGTTAAAAGACGAGTCCTTTCACAATCTTGCTGTGGCGTTTAATACTTCGCCTTCAAAGCTTCTTGAAGAGATCTCAAAGAGAGTTTCTGACAACGTAGCTATCCTGAAGGAACTTGACCCTCGTCGGCGCCCTCACTAATAGTTGTTCTATAACTAATCAGGAGTATTTAGATGTCGAAGAATATCGATATTAAAAAGGTATTTTGGATTTACCTTTTCGCGTTCTTGCTAGCCGCTTTCAGTTTCCGTGCGGAAGCAAAACCAGCCACAAAAGAAACTGCTACAAAAAAGGATAAACAGATGTTTGCAATTTTCGAAACTAACAAAGGTACTTTCAAAGTTAAGCTTCTTGCTGATAAAGCTCCGAAGACTGTTGAAAACTTCGTGGGTCTTGCAGAAGGCACTAAAGAATGGACTGATCCTAAAACTGGCGAAAAAGTTAAAAAACCATTCTACGATGGTTTGACTTTCCACCGCGTGATCAAAGATTTCATGATTCAAGGTGGTTGCCCACTTGGTACAGGAACTGGTGGCCCAGGCTACCGTTTCGACGATGAATTCCCAGCTGGTCAACAAAAGCACTCCAAGCCTGGTATTCTTTCCATGGCAAACGCGGGTCCTAACACAAACGGTTCACAGTTCTTCGTAACTACTGTTCCAACTCCTTGGTTGGATGGTCGTCACGCAGTATTCGGTGAAGTTGTTGAAGGCATGGACGTAGTTCACTCTATCGAAAACTCAAAAACTGGCGCGATGGATCGTCCATCTGAACCGGTTATCATGAAGCACGTTAAAATCGTTAAAGAATAGTTCTCTACTTTAAAGATTAAAATAAAAAACCCGCTCTCGAAAGAAGCGGGTTTTTTTATGTCTATTATCTGGTGCCGCTGACAGCATCTCCGTACCAAGTCACAGAACTCGATCCGCCTCCATTGCCACCGCCATTTCCGCCACCGCCTCTGCCGCCATTGTGATTTCCACCCGGCTGTTGGCGACCGGCTTGGCGACGACGATTGTCAGGACGCTCTTCACGGCGTTCCTCGCGAGGTCGATCAAATCTTGGTCCACGATCCGGTCTGTCACGGCGTGCATGCTGAATATCCGCTTCTTCTCTGCGAAACCATGAACCATCTGAAGCACGACACACGTATCCGCGCGTGATCATCGGAGTATCAGATCTGTGATTCCAAACTTCGCTGCGGTAAATTCTGCAATAGTAACCATCGAAGTATCCTTCTCCGGTAAAAATCAGCCTGCCTCGGTGTTCGTTACCACTCCACGAATAAGGAGTTTCCCTATAATCACGGCGCAATGCCTGATCCCAAACATGTTGGGATTGCCTATTGTCATCATCATCGAAATCCTGCGCGATTGTTGCGCCAATCAAACCACCTATTATCGCACCACCTATGGTGGCGGCGACCACGTTGCCTCGATCCGCATTGGCGGTTTGAGTTTGAATTATAATAGTTATACATACGGCTGACAGGGTAAGCTTCTTTAGAACTTGTTTCATTTGAACCTCTCGTTTTGATTTTTCAATAAAACAAGGAGCAAGCTTAAAGCCAAAAAAGCCCGGACATCGTAGATGCCCGAGCTCTTTGTTGAATTTTTAATTGTGGAAAAACTGTGTAAAAAGCCGAATTTGTCTATGATCTGACTTCGTGACAATTAACGGAGTTCATTCGCGTGTCGAAACTATTCTTTTTCAACCTGAGACATGTCGATTTCTTTAGCGCGATTAACAATTTGCTCAAGGATTTCTTCATTCACGGCACCCGGTTGAACAAAAATAATCGCTTGTTCTTTAATAACTGCCAACGTCGGAATTGAACGCACTTCAAAACTTGCGGCAATTTCGGGTTCCTCATCAGTATTGATTTTCAAAAATTTCACATCAGGATGCTTTGCTGCGACCGCATCGAAAATCGGCGCAAAACGTTTACAAGGACCACACCATACAGCCCAGAAGTCTATGATTACTATCTGGTTTTCCTGAACAAGTTGTTGGAAATTCTGTTTGTTTGCTTCAACCACTGACATACGCCCCCCCTTGACCTTGAATACTTTGAGTTTGAAGGAGAACCCGTAATGAGTCAGCATAATTGTAAACAATAGGAGGTTACGTTGAAAAAGGTATTATTTACGGTGCTATTCTTGTTCTCTGCAAGTGCATTTGCCGGCGATTCAGGTTGCGGTTTGGGCTCTATCATCATTTCCAAAAACTCCAAAGGCCTGCAATTATTGTCAATGACAACGAACAGCTTCTTCTTCACTCAACCTTTGGGTATCACTTCCGGTACATCTGGTTGTTCTTCCCGCGGAATTGTTATGAACGATAAAGAAGTTCAGTACTTCGTTGAAGTGAATCAAAAAGAACTTTCCCGTGAGATGGCACAAGGTCACGGTCAACTTCTGGCGACTTTGGCTAACATGAAGGGCTGCACTGATACACAAGCTCTTATGGCCTTCGGTGCATTCACACAAAATTCTTATACTAATATCATCCCTAACGCGAACACATCACCATCTGAAGTTGTTCAAAACCTGAACAAAGAACTTGCTGGTCAGAAAGAGCTGCAATCAGTTTGTCATGGTTCTTAATTGTTTAATATTGTTTCTATTTTTGATGGCCCCACAGTACTCGTGGGGCTTTTCATTACAGACGACCGAATCCTACAAGCAACAGGCACTTGAAAAAAATCTGGATACATCTGCAGGATGGTTGAAGCTTGGGCACTATCGAAAGTCCTTAACTGGAAAGTTTCAATCCCCCATTCGTGGCAACTATTTTATTTCAGCCAATGGCGCAAACAATCCCCGCGCTGAGCTTATCGCCACCATAGATCTTTTATTTTCATCAGGCACATCCAATCAACAATGCCGCTACCTTGCGCGCACGTCCTGGCTAAAAAGAAGTTTAAATATCTCCCCACAGCATCTGGAAGCCTGTCCCGACAAAGTCGCTTGGAAAAAACAACTGGGAGCTACCGAAGCCTATATGATCTTTGCTGCTTCGGACCTATCCAGCGCCCCTTCAAGCTTTGGCCACACATTTCTAAGACTTCATAACCCAAAGAACAAAGGTCATCTGGATCTTTTGGACTACGGCCTTAACTACGCCGCGATCACTGGTAACGATAGTGGCGCTCTTTATGCATTAAAAGGAATTTTTGGATACTATCCCGGCACCTACTCCATGCTTCCGTATCATCAAAAGATTCAGGAATATTCAAATCTGGAAGGAAGAGACCTTTGGGAGTACAAGCTGAACCTTACACCTGAACAGGTGGAATTCATGATCGACCACCTGTTGGAACTTGAAGGCGCATATGCTCCCTACTATTTCGCCGACGAAAACTGCTCTTCTCAGATGTTGGAACTTATCGAATCTGCCGCACCGGAGAGCAACATCACCGGTCAACTTCATCACTTTGTCATTCCGTTGGATTCCCTGAAAGTATTGGCCCGAGCGGGAATGCTGGTGGATGAAAAGCTTCGCACCTCTCTGCAAACAGAGTGGCGAACTCGCTATGCGGATTTGGACTTTACCCAACGAACGGCCCTGCATTCGGTTTTAGTAAATAAGACCGACGAAACTGACGAGTATCAAGGGCTGACCAAAAAAGACAAAGCTCAAACGCTTGAAGCAGCTCTTAGCTATTTATCGATTCGCGAATATCGCGATAAAAAGGAATACGGGGATGAAAAATACCGTCTTTCGGTAGCCAGGGCAAAACTTGGAGCGATCACTGAACCTGTTATCGTTTCTCCACCGAAATCCCCTCTATTAAGCCCGCCTACAGCGGCCTTTTATCTGGGTTATGGTCAGCTTGAACAGCAGGACTATTACCAATTCAAAGCCCACAGGGGATTTCATGATTTGCTTTCAGACGATAGTGGGCTTGCACCATTTTCGCAGCTTGATTTCTTTTCTGTGGATATTCGCTACATGCCAACCCGCCAGAATTGGGATCTATATGAATTCGTTTTGCTAAGTATGCTGGCAACGTCGCCTTGGACCCAGCTTGAAAAACCTCACTCATGGTTTATTGATATTGGTACTCAGCCCAAGTTTGTCCCTTACGTCACTGGTGGCTGGGGGGCCAGCTTCGATTTACCAATCATGAAGGCAACACGCTGGTCTTTATTTGCTGTTTCAAAGAATACCGACCTCACCGAGATCGCGCATCCCTACCTAGGGGGAAGATCCATGTTCATGATGAAGTGGGTTGATTCCTTCAGAACACTATTTCAAAGCGAATATCTGTATTCAACCTCTGAAGGACGCTTCCTCTGGAATCACTATCTGGCTGGATCCTTTTCGCACGGACAAGTTGAGTTTCGCGCAGAGGTGGAGCGCAAAGATCAGGAAGATCGCTGGGGGTTTTCCATCGTGCTTCCAACTCCTTGATTGTCATTATATTTGACACCCCCGTGACCGAAAGAAGCCTCGTCTCACTTTGAAACGCCCTAGCTCCTTTGTATTGCTTATGACAGGTCCATGACTTGCTTATCTATTCAATAAGGCAATGTGCCTTTTGAGGAGATGCTATGTTCAAGGTTTCTTTGACATATAAAAGAATGATCAGCTTCACAACCGCTTTGGTGGTTGGCTTTTCTTCATTATCTCCGGCACTTGCAGCCTCCGTGACAAAGTCTGAAGACAAACGCGCAAAACAAGATGCGGCCATCATGGAAAGCGCTGGCTATAGAGTCCAAGTGGACTATGCAAACAAAATCACTCGAGTTTTTGACAAGAAATCCAATATCCCAGTTATGGAAATCCCATTCGCTGACGAGCAAAACCTGCGCAAGTATTCTCCAAAGAATATGGAGCGTCGTCTTCTGAATGATCTGGGCAAGGCATGGACCGGCAATAAGGCCGCGTTTTCCCATTCTTTGCATAATCTTGCCCCTGAGTCCGTGATGTTCTTCATGTCCATGGGAATGGTCATCGCAGGGCAATTGGTATTTAACTATTCCATGAATCCAGTGGCCGCTGATCAACACGTGACACATTCATTTTCTCCGATGGGTATCATTGGATTTCAGCTATTCATGTACTCTCAAGGTGCAGCTTCAAACATACTTTCGATGTACATGAAAAATCCAAAGTATCATGCTTTCATTCCCTACCTGGGAATGACTGTGGGTGCGACGGTTCAAGGTATCGCATCACAAATCGTTGCGGATCCTAACGTAAAAGCTTGTGCTAAAACTTGGATGGGCAAGAAGGTTACTGAAGCTGATATTCAAAGTGGCGCGGATGCAGAGCCTTGCGAAAAGGCTTATGAGCACTTGGTAATTCACAAGAAAATCTGGGAGATGGCTCCGAACATCACTTCTATGTTGATTTCATCTGCTGTAGCAGCCGGTCTTGAAAAAGGAATCGTAGCGGGTCTTAACGCTCAAAAAGCAAACATCATTCGCATGACTGGCGTGGATATCGTGACATGGCTGATGCCGGGCACAACGCAAGTAAAAGGTCTGCGCTTCTTGCTAACCAAAGGTTTGAAGCTTTCCGCATTCGTAGCTTTGGACCAGCTATTCATGCGCTCTGTGACTTATGCCTGGAGAAATATCGTCGATGCTCCGGCACTCTACACTGCCACGGAAAATATTGAAAAAGAAATGAATGCTCAAAAACCACATTGGATGAATAGTTACGAGCACCCACTTCAATTCAGATTGAAAGACTTCCGTGAAAAAATGGCGGCATGGCGCATGGCTAACCTTGCTGACGTCCATGAAGCAAGTCAAAACTGGCAAAGCGCTCTTATGCAGCTGACTCAAGGATATAAGTCGGCAGAAAACTTCTATGGTGACTTCGTTGAACAAGCCCGTCAAAACCGCTTTGATCGCAGCCAACCAGCCGACATCACCTTGCTTTCACCGCTCTACGGAGTAAAAGCTGACGGCATGAAGACTGGCCCGGATGATACTTATCACACAGATCCAAAGTTTATCGAGCAACGTCAAAAGTACACTCTTCATGATGCTGCCGCTGCTGCTTCCATGCTTTTGAACTCTCCAGAATTTAAAAAGCTAACACCTGCGCAGCAAAAGAACTTCACGGCGATCGTGAATGGTCTGGGACTTAAAGAACCAACTAAGGTGGTTTCCGTATTCAACTTGTTGAACCAGGAACTTCGTCCTTTGGTTGTGAAGCAGAATTCAGGAGCAGACGCGATTTACTTGAAATTGCTAAATCAAGTTCAAAGCATGATTGGAAATCCAAATCCCCAAATGGATACTGGTGCAGCATGGGCTAAGACCTATGTAACAAGTCCTGCTTCATACGAAAAAGTCAGCAACACCAATTACTACCGCCGTGTTGGAATCTTCGCGACTCCACAAATTACGGACTACCTAATCATGCAAATGGTTTGCGGTCCGGACGTCGAAAAGGGTCAGAAAACTGTGCGCGACACAACAGGATTCCCTTCGGTATTCCTGTCGCCAACAATTGCGAACCCAGCTGACAACTTCCAGGAGTGCAACCCTTCCTATACTCAAAAGTTCAAAGCTGTCGTCCCTCAAGCATATTCCTGGGGCGTTAACGCAAGTCAAGGCAGCTATAAAGGTGTTGTGAACTACCTTTTGGCAGAAATCCGCCCTTCAGTTCTGGGTACCGCTACCAAGCCAGCTTTCGAGACCTGGTGGAAAGACAACACCTACAGCCAAATGAAGTCTGCCTTCGACAAGTACACGGTCGAGTACGACAAAATTGTCGTGAACCTGATTCGCAGTCTGTATAAGCCAGGCAAAATCCTGATAAATGCGGGCCCTGCCTACAACGGTGCTATGAATGCGATCTTCCAAGAGGAGAGAGTATACCTTTCGATCCTGAACGACATCATGAACTCAAAGACTGCATACAAGTTGGATTTCGAAAACATCATGAATCAGAATCCAACCGATCCGTTGCTTAAAGAAATTGAAAGTGAATTCGCGACCATGAATCGCCTGATTAAGAAAATTAAAATTGTTAACAAAGACGGACGCGAAAGAATTGAATCCACATTGGAAAATTCTGAACTGGAAGCTCAGGAGCAGAAGATTCAAGCTGTATTGGTCAAAGTAGCCAAAACTTTGGGTGCTAACGCTGAAAAAATGCAGCCGAAACCAACTGATGATCCATTCGCAGCCCTTGTGCAGGAAGAGTCAGAAAATCAAGAGCCGGAAGTCACTCAAAAGTACAATCTGACCAAGGCACAAATCAACGTAGTGACGACAGTGCTTGAATCACTTCAAGGTCTTGCATCAGAGATGAAGTCCTACGGCTCCATCGCCAATGCAGTGAGCTGGGATAAAATTAATAACCTTGCGGAAGTGGATGTTATGACCAAGAAGTTCAACAACTTGGTTCAAAAGCAACTGGCGGAAACCCGTGCACTGGGATTGGGTGCAAAATAGGAAATGTATCAAAATGATACGCCTTCCGGCGTTAGGTATGGAACGCGGAAAAGGTCACTGATTTCGAATGTTAAACAGGGTACACAAGCCAGATCGAATATAGGTGACCTGATAGTGGTAAGGGTTTTGCTTAGTATTGAAGTATAGATTTAAACGTTTTCAGATTTCTAGAAGAGGAGTTTTCAATGAAAAAGGCATTTATTATCGGTATGGCAATCTCTTTCTCTGCAACTGCTTTCGCAGCACCAGGGAAAATGACCACCCCAGAAAGATTGGCTAAGTTTGATAAAACATCTCAAGAGTATTTCTTGGATTCAAACGGCAACCTTAAAAATGCTTCCGGCAAAAATGCAGAAAAAAGATATCTAGAGCAGGCTGTTCGTGATCTTGCTCCAGGTAAAGAAAGCAAAGTCGTTGAAAACGCTTTGACGGATAAAGAAGTTCTTAAAAATCTTGTATCCATCACTTCTGTTAAGAAAGCCGCGGATAAAATTGAAGACCGCGCAGAAGCCAAGGAACTGACAGATGGCGCAGAAGGCCTGGCATCCATGATCGGCGATATGCATCTTGCTGGCAAAGTTCCCTCTCGTGAAAACACAAAAGAACAAACTGAAGTTGCTGTTGCCGCTTATAACAAAATGATCCGTCTAGGCACACAAATCCTGACTTCATTTAAAGGTGCAGAGCGCACTTCTTACGTAAAAGTTGTAACAGCTTTCAATGCTCGCAAGGGCAATGGCAAAACAGCTGACGAGAACTTGATCGACGCAGTTATGGAAACACAAAAAGTTTCTAAAGAAAAAGCGATCGAGATTCTTAAAAAACTTAAAGACTGTGTAGCTTAGTCCCAAAATCCTCTTGAAAACACCAAAGCCGAGATTAAACATCTCGGCTTTTTTTATGTCTAGATTCCAACCTTCTTATTATCAGTAACAATCAGAATCTCAATACGTCTGTTCATGGATTTGTGCTCTTCAGTATCATTGGGCACGATCGGCTTTTGATCGCCATAAGAGATCGCCACAAATCGTTTGGGATTCAATTGGTGATACTTAACAAAGTAACGGACAACCGCTGAAGCCCGGTCACCGGCAAGCTCCCAGTTACTGGGATACTGCGGATCCGCGATAGGCGTGTCGTCGGTATGGCCTTCGATAATGATTCGTTTATCGTTCGCTGCCAAAATCTCCGCAACTTTATCCAATGCCGGCAACGACGACAGACGCAGCTTCGCTGATCCCGGCGTAAAGAAGCTGGAGGCAGTCAGGGAAACACGAACACCGACGGAATCATGATAGATATCCTGAATGTCTTTTTTCTGGTCTTCTTTGCTCATGGCTTTGCCAAGTGCACGCTCGACATAGTCAGCGGCTTCAGCAGGTCCGCCCTTTTTTGGAAAGTTACCAACGGGAATATCGAGTTCTGCAATTGCTGCATCAATCGTTTCACCGTTTTGATCAGTTCCACCCTTGCCCACCAAATGGAAGTTCAATTTAATTGAATCCTCGAAGTCCTTCTGCTTGGACTCATTGGCAGTTGAAGTCGCATACATAACCACGAAGAACGCAAACAAAAGAGTGATAAAGTCTGCATAAGAGACCAACCATCTTTCGTGATTTACATGTTCTTCGTGTTTTCTACGTTTTGCTGACATGAGGTAAGTACGACCTTAGCTTTTGTTCAATGACCATGTGATTGGCGCCCTTGGCGATCATTAATCCGCCCTCAAGCACCATCAACTTTTCCCGAGTCATATCTTCAACTTTTTTCTTAATCTTGTTTCCTATTGGCAAAAACAGAAGATTCGCGAAGCTCACACCATAAACGGTTGCCACGAAGGCCACAGCAATACCCGCACCCAATTTACTGGTGTCAGTCAAATTGCCCATGACATGGATCAATCCAAGAACCGCACCGATGATACCAATGGTTGGAGCAAAGCCACCGGCATCGGCCCAAACCTTAGCTCCTGCAAGTAACTCTTCCTCTTCTGTGTATATTTGCGTTTCAAATATGTCGCGAATGACTGGCTCTTCCACACCATCCACAACATTTCGCAGAACGTTCTGCAAAAGTGGATCTCCAATTTTGCTGATTCTTGGTTCCAATGAAAGGATCGATTCTTTTTTTGCAAGACGTGCGCACTCGACGATATCTTCGAGTTTACCGTGAGCCTTACTTTCTTCGGTCTTAAAAGCTTTTCTTGCCAGATTCAATCCGGTTTTCAATGCATGTTCTGAACTGGAAACCATGACAGCTCCTGCAGTACCTGCAAAGACAATAAGAAACGCAGTAAACTGCATTAGGGAACTTATGTGTCCACCTTCGATAAAGTTACCGAATATGATTCCACCAAAACCAATAACGAGCCCTAGGATTGTAGCTATGTCCATAGGCATAATAATGCCATAGCGAGTTGAACGAGGCACTCTGGCCCTCCGAAGACCTAGACTTTCTGCGAGCAAGAAACTAAGTTAATATCCCTATCATGCTCGATTTTATTTTGAACCTCGATAAACGTCTTTTTACGCTGATCAATTCTGAATGGACTGCTCCTTGGGCAGATGTATTTTTCCCATTCATCACAGACCTTCATAAGAAAGACCCAGTTAAGATCGTCTGCATTCCTTTGATCATTGCCCTGTTTATTTGGCGTCGTGGCTGGAAAAAAGGCTGCACCATTTTTATCATGGCGGTTTTGAGTGTTTCGTTATCCGATGGTGTCGGAAACTGGGGCTTTAAAAAAACTGTTCAACGCCCGAGGCCAGCCAACACCGAAAATCTTACAGTTAACGTAAGGGCTCCGTTTGGCGGCTATAGTTTCGTTTCCAATCATGCGACAAATATTTTTAACTTCGCAACATTCGTATCAGTAATCTTTCCGGTGGCAATGGCGCCAATGATGACCCTGGCACTTTTAGTTTCCTATAGCCGCGTCTACAATGGAGTTCACTTCCCCACTGATATTCTGGCCGGCGCCATGCTGGGTATAATTACCGGCATCATCATGGCGAGACTTTGCCAAAGATTTATTGCCAGATTCGATGAAGACAAAGACAATGAGGCACAGACCGTATGAAAGTTCTAGTAACAGGTGCAAATGGATTCCTGGGTAGCTGGCTGACAAGAGCTTTGGTCGACGAGGGACACGAAGTCTTTGCACTTGTCAGACCTAAGAGTGATATCTCGGAACTGAATGGAATCAAATGTCAGTATCGCCACGGTGACGTGACTGACATCGTTTCTCTCCTGGAAGCCTTCGAAGGCATTGATACCGTTTTCCATCTGGCCGGAGTGGTTGCCTACAAGGCAGCAGATCGCCCTCTCATGGAAAGAGTGAATGTTCAAGGCACCGCAAACGTCATCGAGGTTTGCAAAGAAAAGAAAATTCGTCGTCTCGTTCATTTGTCCTCTGTAGTCGCAGTGGGCGGAGGTCGCACTCCCAACGAAATCCTGAATGAAAATTCACCTTTCAACATTCATGATCTGAACTTAGGGTACTTTGAAACCAAACACGATGCAGAAGTTCTGGTTAAGAAGGCCTGTGATAAAGGCGAAATCGATGCCGTTATCCTGAATCCTGCAACCATCTATGGCCGCGGCGATGCAAAAAAAGGCAGTCGCAAAATGATGTTAAAGGTCGCTCAGGGAAAACTTAAATTTTACACTTCAGGCGGCGTGAACGTCGTGGCAGTTGAAGATGTTATTCAGGGAATTATCAGTGCCTGGAAGACTGGTAAAACTGGCGAACGCTACATCCTTTCAGGTGAAAATATTCTGATTAAAGATCTATTCGGCATGATCGCAAAAGAAGCCGGCGTAAAACCTCCAACCAAACAACTGCCAGACGGTTTACTGCACGTGGTGGGGACGATTGGCGACTTTATGGAAAAGATCGGACTTAAAGGCCCTCTTAGCAAAGAAAACGCGTACACTGCGACGATGTATCATTGGTTTGATTCATCAAAAGCCCAAAGAGAGCTTGGCTTCAAGCCTCGTCCGGCCAGACAAGCCATTCACAACAGTATCGAGTGGGTTAAAGAACAAGGAATGCTAAAATAGTATGAAGGCTGCAGGACTTTTTGCCGCGATCATCGTCGCCCTCATGATTACCACTGCCGCGATCATCTGGTCATGGCTGCCAAGTGCAAGTGAAATCAAAGGTTGCATGGTTACCACAATGTACAAAGTGGACTTGTGCCCGACTTCAAAGAACTATGTTCCTTTAAAGCAAATCAGTCCCTATCTGCAGCGTACTATCATCATGACTGAAGATGGCAACTTCTATAAGCACCACGGGTTTGAGTGGGGCATTATTGAAAAAAACTTCCGCCAAGGATGGGAAACCGGCGTCTATAAGCGCGGTGGATCCACAATCACTCAGCAGCTGGCAAAGAATATGTTCCTGAACGCGGACCGCACGTTCTTCCGCAAAGGTTTAGAAGCGATCATCACCGACCGCATTGAAAAGACTCTTACCAAAAAAGAAATTCTTGAGAAGTATCTGAACATCGTGGAATTCGGAAAAAACATCTACGGTGTAAAACAAGCAGCTCAGTTTTATTTCAAAAAGCCCGCTGCAAATCTGGATGTCGTTGAGAGCGCCTTCCTTGCGATGGTGCTACCAAGCCCCATCAAGTATTCCCATTCCTATCACAAGAAAGAACTTACCCAATTCGCCCGCAAGCGTATGAGCCAAATCGTGCAAAACATGTATCAGTTCCATAGCATTGACCAGGCGGAGTACGAAGTTGCCCTGGAACGAATTCAGACCTTCTTAAGTCCTGCTCCCCCACCGATGGATCATATCCCTGGTTTGAACGAGATGTCTGTTGAGCAGGTAGATTCGATGAGCAGTGATGAAATCGAACGTTTGGAGCAGGAAATTCGCGAAGGAACTTCCGGCGACAGCTCCGAACTTGACATGACTCCGGACGAAGCTCTGTAAATAAATTTTCAATTTATTCCGAATAGTTAGCCCTTCGACTATCCAATTGATGGTTGTTTTGCACGCGCGACTGCAATGTCACAGATCGCCGAGTCAGATAATATTCAAATGGGTAAAGTTTGGGTTGAGGGAATGTTACGTGCCAAAGCCAAAACAAAAAGTATCGCCGACATTGAGTGGGGTTATCATGTCACAATTAAGTATGACATCTCGACGCGTGATATTTTGAAAATGGAAGCCCGGTAACAAACTTACTATTTGAGTAGTTTGTTGCGGATACGGTGGAACGAAACGTTCATGCAGATCCAGGTCAGTAACGCCAGGATTACGATGTGAATAGCAATTATCGTCAGATTTCCCTGGTGTAAAATCCCACGCACTGCCGCCACACCGTGAGTTAGCGGAAACAAATAGGCCAGATAGCGCATACCTGTCGGCAATTGCTCCAAAGGAAAATAGGTTCCACTTAGCAGGCTCATTGGTACTATCAGGCCGGAAGTGGAATAAATGAATGAATCATAGTTTCTGGCAATCGAAGTGAAGATCATACCGATACAAGAGAACAACGCCGAGATAAGAAGCAATACCGGCAAAGCCAAAAGAATTCGATAAGAATCAATCAAACCAAAAAACACAGCCACGACAGTCACGCCGGTCACGCCAAAGAAACCTTTGGTTGCAGCCCACATCAACTCACCAGCAACGATTTCCTCTGGCCCAACCCGAGTCAGCATAATAGTCGCGTAAGTTTTTTGATGAGTCAGCTTGGTGTAGTTTCCATAAGTACCTTCAAAGAAAGATACCATCATCGCAGTCGTACACAGTAACGCCGGGAAGAAATACTCGATATACGACATTCCTTCCATGTTGTTTACGAACGAACCCAAACCAAACCCGATGGCACCCAGATAGATAACCGGCTCCAGAACAATCCAGAATAAGGAAACCATCATGGTCTTTTTAAAGTACAAGAAATTACGCTGCCATACTTTCAGGGCACCGTCGTTGAACTTAGGTACTGAAAACAGCTGTTTGATTTTCATTATTCGTCCCTCAATTGATGTCCTGCCAATTTCAGGAATACATCGTTCAAGGTGGGCTTACGAATAAATATTTTGTCTGAGGCGATCAGATCCACAACACGGCGGCCTTCCTGATTTTCTTTCACCAGAACGGACACGGTGTCTTTGATAACCTGATACGCAAATCCTTCAGCGCGCAAACGCCCAAGGTAATAGTTCAAATCCACCGGATTAGTGTCGAACTCAACAACTTCCTTGCCGATCAGATCACGAATCAGGTCACGCGGCTTGCCGATAGTCAGAATTTTTCCGCCATCAATGATCGCCACGCGATCACACATCTGCTCTGCCTCTTCCATATAGTGAGTCGTCAGAACCAGAGTGCTTTTTTCAGATTTCAAATGTTTGAAGAAGTCCCAGATCCAGATACGAGCCTGGGGATCCAAGCCGGTAGTCGGCTCATCCAGGAAAATAACTTCAGGAGAATTAATCAGCCCACGGGCGATCGCCAGACGGCGCTTCATACCACCGCTTAACGTCTCCACGGAGCGATCCTGGTATTCTTCCAACTTCATTAAACGAAGTAGTGCCTGTGCACGTAACTCGGCCTCAGCGGGCTGAATATTGTGATAACTGGCATAGACTGAGAGATTTTCAAGAACTGTAAAGTCAGGATCGAGGCCGTCGTCCTGAGGGACGACGCCGATACGAGATTTGATTTCGCGGAAATTCTTTTTAACGTTAAGGCCGAGAACGTAGAGCTCCCCGCTGGTAACGAGGGCTGAGCAATACATCATCTTCATCGTTGTTGTTTTGCCAGCCCCATTTGGACCTAATAGTCCGAAACATTCGCCTTTGTAGATTTCCAGATCTATTCCATCGACAGCGACGCGATCGTCGTATTTTTTGGTTAGGTCTTTTATCTCAATGGCGACTTTCGAATCCATTATTCCTTCGCTGCTCTTGCACGTTTGTTTGGATCAGTTTCGCGGCAACGAAGACGGATGTTCTTCGGTGTCACTTCGATCAATTCAGAGTCTTTGATCCATTCCATTGCTTTTTCCAACGTCATTGGACGTACTGGAACCAGACGGATAGCTTCATCAGAACCCGAAGCACGTACGTTTGACAATTTCTTCTCGCGAGTGATGTTTACTTCTAGATCATTGTCCTTAGCATGCTCACCTACGATCATGCCTTCGTACACATCTTGACCGTGAGTTACGTACATAATACCGCGCTCTTGAAGATTCCAGATCGCGAATGCAGTAGCTTGGCCTTTACGGTCAGAAATCATCGCACCATTCATACGGTGTTCGATTTCACCTTTGTAAGCTTCCCAACCATTGAATTGAGTATTCAAAAGACCTGTACCACGAGTGTCAGTCAAGAACTCAGAACGGTAACCGATCAAACCACGTGATGGGATCAAGAACTCAAGACGAGTACGTCCTGAACCTTTTTGAACCATGTTTTGCATCACACCTTTACGTTTACCAAGTTTTTCAGTAACCGCACCAACGAAGGAGTCTTCGATATCGATAACCGCGATCTCCATTGGTTCCATTCTTTGACCGTTTTCTTCTTTAAAGACAACTGTCGGTTTGGAAACCAGAAGTTCGAAGTTTTCACGGCGCATTTGCTCGATCAATACACCCAATTGCAACTCACCACGACCAACTACTTTGAAAGCGTCAGTGTTCGCAGTTTTTTCAACGCGAATCGCAACGTTGTACAACAATTCTCTCTCAAGACGCTCAAGGATCTTACGGGAAGTAACGTTCTTACCTTCCATACCCGCGAACGGTCCGTTATTTACCGAGAATACCATTCCCACCGTCGGCTCATCCACGCGAATACGCGGAAGTGGACGAGGATCCAAAGCTGAAGTGATAGTGTCACCGATAGTAAAGTCTTCCATACCCGCGATAACAACGATGTCACCAGCGCCAACTTCTTGAGCTGGAACTTGCGAGTTCACTTTGTACTGATACAAAGCAGAGACTTTAACTTTCTTCTGACCTTTTTCCTGAACGCAAACAACCTCGTCACCAACTTTGATTGTACCTGCACGCATACGACCGATCGCCAAACGACCTACGTAATCATTGTAAGAGATGTTGGAAACCATAACTTGCAATGGAGCTTCTTCGTCAATTTTTGGAGGAGGAACCAGGTTTACGATAGCATCGTAAAGAACTTCCAATGTACCAGTGTTAACCGCTGGATCCAAAGTCGCCATACCTTCACGCGCGATAGCGTAAACAGTGTGGAAATCACATTGTTCTTCAGTCGCTTCAAGGTCGATGAACAAATCGAAAAGTTCATTGTGAACTTCCTGGATACGAGCATCTGAACGATCGATCTTGTTGATACAAACGATAACTTTAAGATTTTGCTCAAGAGCTTTTTTCAATACGAAACGTGTTTGCGGAAGTGGACCTTCAGAAGCGTCGCAAAGAAGGATACAACCATCAACCATGTTCAGGATACGCTCAACTTCACCACCGAAGTCACTATGTCCCGGAGTATCCACGATGTTAACTTTGATATCTTTGTAAACGAAAGACGCATTCTTAGCGGCGATAGTGATACCACGTTCTCTTTCAAGATCCATGGAGTCCATCAAGCGATCATCAACGTGCTCATTGTCACGGAATGTACCGGCTTGTTTAATCAAATGGTCAACCAAGGTTGTTTTACCGTGGTCGACGTGCGCGATGATCGCGATATTTCTAATCTTCTTTGGATCTTGAATCATATTTAACCCTTCATTAAATTGAAACTTGTAAACTAAAACAAAAACTTTAAAAACTCATTACAGGATTCGGTCAGGACAACTAACCGTGTCCGCCCATCAAGAATTCGTCTTTCGACTGATCTTCTTGCTCAACATTGCCTACGCTAGCGAAAAATTCGTTAGCAAGGTCCATGATCTCTTCATTGCTTTTGGATTGAAAAAGATTCTTCCTGAATTGTGCTGCTCCAGGATACCCTGTTGAGAACCAAGCTGCAAACTTTCTCAATTGAATCCCTGTGATGTGTTCATCACAATGCGCAACAAGCTCAGTTTTCAGACTGTTAAACAGGCTCACATAGTCTCTTTGTACCGTTTTTACCGGCTCGCCACGCCACAAGGACAGTGCATCCATGAAAATAAACGGATTTTTAAGGCAACCACGACCAATCATGACCCCATCGCAGCCGGACTGCTCAAGTCTCAAAACCGCCTGTTTGGGTGTGAGAATGTCTCCGTTTCCAAGAATTGGAAGCTTTGCCTTGGACTTGACGTCAGTAATAAAATCCCAGTCCGCAAATCCTGTATAACTTTGCGCACGAGTGCGGCCATGGATAGCAACCCATTCGATGCCCTCGTTGTAAGCGATGTTGCAAATCTCCAAAGCGTTTCTGGTATTGGAATCCCAGCCCGTTCTGATTTTGATAGTCACAGGAACTTTAACTGCTCCCTTAACTGCCGCAAGAACCTTCTGCATTTGCACAGGGTCTTTCATCATCGCTGAGCCGGCGCCTTTTTTTACAACTTTAGGAACAGGACAACCAAAATTCAAATCTACGAAATCACAACCTTCGGCTTCAGCCACTGCAGCGGCTCTTCCCAAAATTTCAGGATCTTCACCGAACAACTGAATGCCGATAGGTCGTTGAGATTCATCGAAGCTCATCAGCTTCATGGTTCTTTCAGACTTGTATTCAATACCACTTGCGCTGACCAATTCAGTCACAACCACGCTCGTATCAAGCTTTTTCATGAACGTACGGAAGGCGTGATCAGTGATCCCTGCCATAGGGGCAAGGACAAACGGATTTGTCTTTAGAGCGTGAAGTGGATTCATAAGGGATGCGGTATATCAAAATCCAACCCAAAAAGGTACAGAAAACAAGCGTTTAGACTGTTTTTACATGTCAAACAGGTTGACTCTTTAGGTATCCATTTGTTTTGATTTAAATCATCAATTTCATGCACTTAGGCTATTAAATAGGCCTGCTTTGTTTACTATTTAAACGAGCAACTAGGTCATTTCCACGAACTTCTGATGAAGTTTTTGAATAGCCAGGGGACCATGCTCTTCATTCACCAGAAAGCAGAAGTTATGCTTACTTGCTCCCAGGCAAATCATGCGAACATTGATGTCAGCGATAGTTTCAAAAATTTCCTTACCCAAGCCCGATGTATGATTGATGTTATTTCCAATCAAAGAAACCAAAGACAGATTTTCTTCAACATGCACATCAGCGATCTCCGACAGATCGGCGATGAGCTTTTTGTTTAAAAGAGTTGAGTCATCAAGAGTCACACTGACAGAAATCTCTGAGGTGGTAATAGCATCGATACTGACTTTGTGATCGTTAAACACTTTGAAAATCTGAAACAGAAATCCATGAGCATGAAGCATTTCGGGAGTTGATAGAGTGACCAGCACCTGGTTCTTTCTGATCGCCATCGCACGGATCAGCGGATGCTGTTCGACTTCCTTGCGCACCCATGTCCCTTTTGCTTCAGCATCAAAGCTGGAACCGACAAAGACTGGAATGTTCTTGCGGATGGCTGGCAGCAAGGTCGCCGGATGCAAAACCTTTGCACCAAACGTCGCAAGCTCTGACGCCTCTTTAAATGAAATTTCTGAGATTGGCTTTGCTTGAGGACACAGGCGAGGATCGGTGGTTGCAATGCCGGCAACATCTGTCCAAATTTCCAGAATATCAGCAGTGATACCTTCAGCAAGAATAGCTGCTGAATAGTCTGAGCCCCCACGACCCAAGGTCGTTGTCATGCCCTCTTCTGTGCTTCCGATATAACCTTGAGTTACCACCACGGCATTCATGCTTCGCATATCCGGCAGATGGCGCTGACAGTGTTGGGCCACAATGGCAGTCAAAGGCTTGGCCTTACCAAAGGAGTCGTCGGTCTTTAAAACTTCGCGTGCATCCAAAAGCTTCGCTTTCTTTTGCGAACCTTTTTGCTTTAGCACGGTGGCCATCGCCTCTGTGAACAGAACGGAAGATGTTCTCTCCCCAAGACTCATCAACGCATCCATAGCTTTGGTGGAGCAATCACGCAACAGATGCACACCTTTTGCCAACGAATGCATTTCCTCGAAGAGCGCATCCAGCTTGTGATGGGAATCCATGCTGGAATTTAGTTCCGCCGCAATTTTACGATGACGATCCTGAATCTTGCGAATGATGGTCTCACATTCAGCCCAGGCTGATTTTTCAGCTTTTTGCCCCAGACTGATCAGATCGTTGGTGGTTCCTGAGGTCGCGGAAACCACAACCATGCTTGAATTTTGTCGAAAGGCGACCTCCGCACTGCGAAGCATGCACTGAGCATCCCCCATCGAGGTTCCGCCAAATTTGGATACGACAAGCTGGTTCATCAAAGCCTCCGCAGATAAGATTCTCAAGCATCTTAAGTCTTTTCTTGTTTTTACTTCAATGACTTTATGGCAAACTTTTTTTTATGACTTCCAAAACAGACTCTGCATTTTCGAAAAAAGAAATTCTTCTGATGATCGGCCTGGCCATCGTCGCCATGGTTGTAACCACAATTGCAGTCATTCCAAACCTGCGTAACTCTGTGAAGGAGCTTTTTTCCTCTGACAGTCGGACTGTTATTGCAAAAGTAACAGGGAACCTGACCCCACAAGGGCCGCAGATTACAGTTTTAAAAATTCACAGCAAGAATACTCTAGAGCTGGAAGTCTATAATCTTACCGGAGCCGACGGTTTGACTCTGATGGCGAAACTTCCCTTGGCAGAAAATCGCGACGGCTACTTCACTCTGAAGGGCAACTCAACAAATCTGGCTCTGACGGATGTGGATGGTGACGGGAGTCTGGAGATAGTGGCACCGACTTTTGATGATCAAATGGTGCCACGACTGAATATCTTTAAATTTAATTCTGCGACTCAGGGCTTTGACAAAGTCAGCTCACCCGAGGAAGAAGCTCCCACAAAATAGTTTCTATTTTGTGGGCTTTTTATTTAGATCTCTCCAAGAGCGTCCTTCGCGGGCCTTGGAATTCAACTGATAACGCTTAACTGCTGCCTGGTGACCTTTGTAATCCTCAGAGAAGACATGGGTCCCGTCATTTTGACTTACGAAAAACAGATAGTTACTGCGCTCTGGATTCATCGCTGCCAGCAAAGCTTCTTTACCTGGGTTTGCAATCGGCCCAGGAGGAAGACCCGAAATCACGTAGGTGTTATAACGAGTCGGCATCGTCAAATCCGCACGGGTGATATTGATCACGATTTTACCCAGTGTTTCCGCCTTGCCGTAAATGATCGTCGGATCTGTCTGTAGCTTCATTCCCTTTTGCAGACGATTATGAAAGACCGAGGAGATCAATGGTCGTTCTTCAGGTGCACCGGTTTCTTTTTCCACGATACTTGCCAGAGTCACGATCTGATGACGAGTCCAGCCTTTTAACTGAGATTGTGGCTGGATTTCGTTATAGACATACATGAATCTTTTAACCATCGCGCCCAAAAGCCCTTTGGTGTCTGTGAATTTTGTCAGCATGTATGTTTCAGGAAACAAATAACCCTCAAGGCTTTCCTGCTTCTCACCAAGCAAGGCCTGGATCAACTGAGGATCGCGCACCAGGCGCATAAACTCGGCAGCCGTTCCAAACCCCTCTTTTTCATACAGCTCAGAAATTTCATAAATACTAAGACCCTCGCTGATCGTAAATGCGCGGGCGATACTTTTACCGGAAGTAATAACGTCCAATACTTCACTTGGTGTCATGTTCGTTCGCAGCAGATACTCCCCAACTTTAACTTTGGAGCGCTCGTTTTTGAAACGAGCGTACATGGAAAAGAAGAAAGCATTACGGACCAGGCCCTTTGCCTCCAGATCCCGGGCGATCGTATTAAACGCACGCCCCGGCACTACTTCGTAAACCACGTCCTGAGCAATACTGCTTGGTGCGGTGGTCGAATACTGATAACCCAGAAATCCGACGCAAACGCCGATCGCAACCAACAAAGCCATCATCGCACTGACAAGAACGACAACCGTCTTTTTCATTATTTCATATCCAAATTCATGCCTGGCAGAATTTTAGTCGGATCAAACGGAGTTGGATCCTCAAGACTTGCCACGGGCACTGTGCAATATTGAATCGCAAAGTGTGCAGAGGCTCTGTCATTTCCAGATTTACCCATGCCACCAAATGGCAGACGTGAGCTTGCTCCGTTAGTTGTGCGATTCCAGTTCAAAAGACCCACGCGAGCTTTGAACAAAGCATCCTCGTAAAGCTCCTTGTTCTTGGAGAACAAAGCCATTACCAGGCCATAACCCGTGGAATTCACGATTTCCATCGCGTGATTCCAGTCTCCAGTTGTGTAGATCGCAACGTTCGGCCCGAAGATCTCAGATTTTTGATACACGGAATTCGGGTCAAACTTTTTAACCAGATGAATACTTGGAGTTACATAGTAACCTTTGTTCTTCAGATCCAAAGATTTACCACGCATCAAACTTTCACAGTTTTCGCGATTGGCGATTTCCTGGAAGCGGATGTATTTTTCAACTGACGCTGAAGTGATCAATGGACCCATGAAAGTGTTCTCTGTCCAGTGACCGATCGAAAGCTTCTTGGCTGCTTGATAGAACTTTTCAGTAAACTCATCAGCAATTTTTGGATGAACAATGATTCGGCTGGTGCAAGAGCAGCGTTGTCCCGCCGTCATATAAGCACCAACAAGGCTTTCATATACAGCCTTATCCATATCCGCGTCTTCCCAAACCACAGTGGCATTCTTACCGCCCATTTCCAGAGCCAGAATCTTCCAATAGTGATTCAAAGTTTCCTGTTTGATTTTCAAACCGACTTCATAGGATCCCGTGAACAAGACTCCATCAACGTGTTCGTTTGCAACCAAACGACCACCGCCAGCACCATCGCCTTGGACCATATTAAATACGCCCTCAGGGAACTGCGCTTTTTCAAACATTTCTGCCATGTATTGACCTACGGCAGGAGTTTGCTCCGAAGGTTTGAACACTACTGTATTCCCCGCGATCAATGCCGGGATAATGTGTCCATTTGGCAAATGCGCCGGGAAATTGAAAGGACCCACCACCGCCATCACGCCACGCGATCTGTGACGGATAACCCCATCAACCTGTGGAAGTGCATTGGTAATACGCTCATCAGCGATAAGCTTCACTGATTGATTCAAAGTAATATCAATCTTCGCACCCAAAGCTTTGGCTTCTGTCATCGCTTCCCACGCAGGCTTACCTGTGTCGCGCGAAATGATCTGAGCAAATTGTTCAGCATGAGTGTCGAACATTTCTTTTAAACGCATCAAATAAGAACGTCTTTCGTCCATGGAAAGCGTCGCCCATTTTGGATATGCTTTTTTTGCAGCCACACACGCTTCATCCATGTGGTCATGTTTAAATGGCACCGTCATGATCAAATCATTCAGATCAGCAGGGCTGAGGTTCTTTACTTCGCCATCGCCCTTACTTACTGGAACGAAGCGTCCGTTAATAAAATCACCTTTGTAGTTGATTGGAAAAATAGTGGTGCTCATCTTATTGTCTTCCTCTGTTGTAGTGGAATGGGGCCGCAAAAACTTGCTCCCCAATTTCAACACCTAAAATCTGTCGTGCCTTAGCAGGCAAAATAACTTCACCGTCACGAATGTCCACGGCACACATAGTGGCCCTGAATTCTTCACCCATGGTGGCGATTAAATACTGTTCTTTAAAAGTGGAATCCTTGCCATCGGCGACCATCAAATGACGACCCATCTTGATTGGCAGGATATCTGCCGTCTGCGCACCGTAATGAGGCCCGCCATCAAACGGGTCTACTTCATCAAGGTAGTTAAATCCGATGCTTTCCAAAAGATGTTGCGCGGGCTTGGTTGCCTCGCCCACACGACCTAACACCAAGCGTGCTTTGGAATCCAAAAGCGCCAGATAGATGTCTTCTTGCGGAAACAGGCTTTCAATAAATTCTTTGTGCGACTGACTTAAAGCATCCGCTTCCTGATATGGCAGGCCTGTGAATCTGCGACCCAGTGCCTCCCAAAATTCAGAACGCCCTTCATCAGTCAACGGCGGTGTCAGTTCACAAAGAACTCTTTCCTCGAACTTCTCAGGGTAAATCGCCATGTACAAGAAACGGGTTAAGCTAATTTGCTTACCCAGCTTTTCAGGACGACGGCGGTAGGCGCGATCGACAAGAAGTCCTCCGATTTCAGTTGGACCATCAAAATCCAGCTGGAAGCGCAACACTTGATGAATGAATCCAATTCCCAAATCCTGGGAAAAATGATCGCGTTTGATAATTTTGAAATAACTATGGGGAACTTCGTCGTTACCATGTTTGGCAAGGATCAAAGAGCTGCCCACGATCTGTTTTTCTTCCAGATCTTCAACTACAAAAAGATATTCGGCTTTGGTTTTCTCCAGTTTATCGGCGAAAGACTGTTCACTGCGATCAATCTTTTCACTTAGAACTTTCTTATCTCCTGGCAAATTTAACAGATTGAACTGCTTTGCCAAATCAACCAACTGGTTTAAATCGTCGTGCCGAACAGGTCTTATCAGAAAACTCATAAGCAAAACCTTTCGATGACTTTCTTATAAAATTCAATGGCCTTATGTAAATCCTCAATGGCCACATGTTCTTGAGGTGTGTGCACATTGCCTTCGCGTTTTCCCGGGCCAAAACATGCACACTCAATTCCAATTCTGGAAAATATACTGGCTTCGTTCGTCGAAGGCTGAGTCGCCGGCTCTGCTTTTAAGCCCAAGCCACGCAATTCATCCAGACATCCCTTCACCAAAATGGAGTTCACTTCCGTGCGGAATGGTTTTTTATAATCATTCACACTGAAAACGGCGCCATTCTTTTCACACAGATTACGAATCTGCTCCATCCAACGTTCATAGATTTCCTGAGTGATAATTGGTGGCAAGCGACAGCTGCCGGACAATTGCACGTCATTTTCGTTGGTCCGAACCAGTCCAATATTCAATGTCGGAGTGCTTGGGTAAAAATCCTCATCGCGATGCTTTAGGAAGTCACTCTCGACCTCTTTCAGTCCGCGATAGATATTTGCAAGCTTGGCGGCAATCGGATTTTTAACAGTTGAAAGCATGTCGATCTCCAGGAACGCATGACTTGGAACCGTGTTAAAGTTAATACCGCCGTCGATCTCCATAATGTTAACCGTATCTGGAAGCATCGTTAAATACTCCAGCATCTTCGTGATAGCGCTTTCACCCAAATGAGGCATCGAAGAGTGAGCCGCTTTGCCACGAAACAACTTGGATTGCGTGGATGTACTCTCCCGCAGATTGTGTTCATCCCGGTAACGAATCTCTTCTTCTGAAAACGGCACGCGGATCTCGACAGTGGCAAAACCTTTTGCGGCGTTTACCAGGCGCAGATCACTCGGTTCACCAATCAAGGCCATCTTCGCAGAAATTTTATTCTTACGAATAAGCTTTAGCGCCCCTTGCATTCCGGTTTCTTCACCAAATGTTCCAACCAATACCGGCGGCAGACGCCATGCTCGATTCTTGCCAAACGAAGCAATCGCCTCAAGCTTACACAAAAAATCCAGTTTCACGTCGGCTGCACCCAAGCCAAAAATATTTCCATCGATGATGTGGGCATCATAGGGATTGCTCCCCGTCTCCGTCCAAAGTGCAAAAGGCCCCGGGTCTGCAGTATCCAGATGAGTTTGAAATAAAAACTCTGAACCCGGTCGCTCATCAACCGGACGAGCGATAATATTCACCTGCTCAAGGTCACCCACGACCTCAATCTGCTCCTCAACCACAAGACCTTTTTGACGGCAAAATGCCGCCGCCCACCGTGCAAGCTCTTTATTGCCATGCGCCGGTGTACTGTCGATTGCGATTAACTGACGGCAAGACTCGATGAAATCCAACTACACTCCTTCAAGAAGTGTTTTTTCAATTACATTCAAAGCGATATCGATGTCCTGATCCTGGATGATTGCCGGGATCAAGAAGCGCGCGCGCACTGGATCCTTACCGCACGGGAATGCAATAACACCGTTCGCATAAAGTTTGTTCAGGAACGAGTTCACGCTTTCTTTTTTACCATCATGCGGAGTGAATGCCACCATCAGACCCATACCACCTGCATCGGTCGCAATGCCTTTGCAAGTTGTATCATTCATCTTGTTGATGCCATCGATGAAGCGTTTATGAATCTGTTGAATACGACCTTGAGGTCCAAGGAATCCTTCAGAAAGCATATTCAGCATTTCCACACCAGCCGCCAAACAAGGTGATGCGCCAGAGAATGTTCCTGCGATCAAACCTGGTTTTGGATTATATTCTTCTGTGTAAAGAGTCGCACCGATTTGCGCAGTCTTGGCAATTGTGCAGATATCGATGTATTGACCCAAGCCCAATGTTTCAAATGCAAAGTACTCACCCGTACGAGTGAACGTTTGAACTTCGTCAGCCCACACTGCGATGTTTTTGGATTTACAGAAATCCAAAAGCGGCACAAAGAAATCACGAGGAGCCGCTTGATAACCGCCCTCACCCAACATCGGCTCAAAACCAAATGCAGAGATGTTGCCTTCGTGTTTAGCTACGTGCTCTTTAATTGCTGCCAATGCTTTTTCGCCGGATTTTGGATCACGCTTGTCATAGAACGGCACGCGCAATACTTCGTGATACTCTGGCAAACCTTGTTTGTAAGCCGTGTTGTCAGTGACTTCCGCCATCATCGTGGAACGACCGGCGAAAGCATCTTTGAATGACATCACGAAACGTGCCGGGGAATTTTTTTGACGGGAAAGCTTCAACGCATTTTCATTCGCCATAGTTCCGCAAGTGGCAATCCACGCGTATTTCAAGCGTGAATTTTTGGAAGCGATTTGCACAAGTTTTTCAGAGAACAGGCGATATTCGTTGTTCGGTTGCAAGTTGCCTTGATTGATAATGTCCGACAAAGAACCGCGAACAGCCGCAGCCATCACGCGTGGGTTGGCATGACCCATCAAATGAATACCGATACCGTTGATCAAATCCAATTTGATACTGCCGTCTTCAAGTTCAACGTAAGGACCACGTCCCGCACCGGAACCCATGTACTGATAGTGCAAAGGACGACCACGCAACAAACCAGTTTGTTCGATTTTTTGTTTTCCTGAATCTTTGAATGCATCTTGAGGAGCGCGAATGCCTTCAAGGGAAGAATTTAGTTTAGTGACTTCACCGACAAGATCCTTGATCAAAGAATTCACTTTATCGGATTGTTGAATCTGATGGCCTACAAGAGAGCTCATAATACCTTTCGCGGAGATATAAAATCCTTCATCTCCATGTTATTTGAAATGCCCGTCCAGTTTACTCTTCGCTCTGGACTAAGACAAGACACCCGGCTAAACTTCGAGACTATGACAACGCGATTCATTGTGTTCTTTTTTACTCTTGTTTTGCCCATCATTGCTTGGACTCAAAGCGCCGATTTCACCACTTTATTCAACCAAGGCACTCAGCATTACACGGCTAAAGAATACGAAAAATCACGTGACGCATTCGCCAAAGCGCTTGAGTTGGATCCCCATAACGCAACAACACTCACAAACTTGGCTTTAGCCCAGTTTCAACTAGGCAATAGACCGCTTGCAGTGGGTCTATTTCGCAAAGCACTCACAAATGACCCCGAACTGACGCAGGCTCGCACTGGACTAAAGTTTGCCTTAACACAAATGGACGTCAGGGAAATTCCACATCAAATCGAAACCTACGAAACCGTTCGCAAAAAGTTACTGGCCCCGGTTCCAACAACGGCCTACTTAATTACAACAGCCCTCTTCATGTTTGCGGCCGGCTGGATTCTAGTTGGATTCTTTGGACAACGTCGCCGCGCCATTGCCGAAGAAAAATCACTTCCAGGCTTTCCGGTCATCGGCAGCATTCTAAGCTTGGGATTTCTGATTTCTCTGACGCTTTTAAGTCTTAAAATCTACGACCAAACTATACTTCGTGCGACGATCATCAGCGAGAAAGTATCGCTTCAAGCAGCCCCTGGTGAAAACCAAGCGGCCTTGTTGGATTTGTATGGTGGCATGGAAGTTATCGTCCAAAACGAGAACGCGGAGTGGTCGCAAGTCACTTTTCCGGGATCGATTACCGGTTGGGTGAAAAAATCTGCCATTCTTCAGACCAATTGACTCTGATAGCGGTGCGCCATGAGCCCCTTCATTGACAGTGGGTTCTGGACCAAAATATGATATCCGCATGCTAAAAACGCTCCGAGTCATGACACTTATTTGCGCAACAGGACTGCTAATGTCCGGTTGCTCCTCAATGGAACGAAACTCTGACACTCCAGAGGGTGCATTCGCAATTGCTGAAGAGTTCGATAAAAGCGAACGCTATGAAGAAGCAATTCGTCGTTACACTGAAGTGAAGAATAAATTCCCGTACAGCAACTACGCCACAAAGGCTGAACTTGCTGTCGCTGATGTTTACTACAAACAAGAGTCTTACGCTGAAGCACAGGTTGCATATCAGATGTTCAAGGAACTTCATCCTACAGTTCCAAACTCTGATTATGTTCAGTACCGCCTGGGTATGAGCTACTTCAATCAGTTGCCGTCGACGATTGATCGCGATTTATCTTTGGCTAACGATACCATCCTCAATCTTAGTGATTTGATTAGGAAATATCCGAACTCGGAGTACGTAAAAGAGGCCTCCGAGAAGCGCTCTGCAACGATCAAAATGCTTGCGGAAAAAGAAGACTACATCGGGAATTTTTATTTTATCCGCGAAATCTATGGCAGCGCCTTGAAACGCTATGAGGGTTTGTATGCAAACTACAAAAACCTTGGCTTGGATGCGCGTGCACTTTCCCGCATTGTTATTTCCGCTAAAAAGATTGGCGACGAACCGAAAGCCAAAAAGTACATGGCAATTCTTTCCAGCGACTTCCCTGGCAGCAGCGAGTTGAAGCAGGCTGAAAAGGAGATGAAGTGATTCACTCTCTTCAAGACGACATGATTTCTGAAGCCCGTGGATATTTCATCAACGGGAACTACAAAATGGCCGAGCCTATTTTGAATCAAATGCTTCTGCAAAACACTCGTAATCCCGAGGTTTATCAGATGCTTGCGACAATTGCTTACGACAAGGGTCAGTTCAGCAAAGCAATTAAAACCTTCAAACGTGCGTTGGAAATTGATCCAACTTACACGGATGCGAGTGTTGGATTGTCCATTATCCTGAATGACCTGGGAAAATACGATGAAGGCAAACAGGTCTTCCTGGATGCCCAATCGCAATTAGACAAGAAATCCGGCAAACAAGATCCATTTGTTGATGAAAAACTGGCTTCCAAGCACGAAGAACTGGCGGATTTGTATTATCAATACAAGCGCTACAACGAGGCTTTGGAGCAACTTCTGAAAGCTCAAAAGCTTTCCAGCCGTAAAGCTGAAATCACTTTGCGTGTTGCCGAAGTAAACGTGCAACTAAATCAAACAGAACGCGCCATCAAGGATTTGAAATCCCTGATCCGCGAATACCCACACCTTATTCCAGCTCGCCTAAAGCTTGGGGCGATCTACTACAACTCAAACAATATTGCTGAAGCCACGGAACAGTGGGAGAATATCCTCATTCGGGATCCACAACATCCTGAAGCTCTTCGTTATCTGAAGATGGCGCAAGCAGCAGGCATTACATCAATTGATTTGTAGAATCAGAGGCGCAAATGGCACTACTTAAAGAACAAATGGTTCCTTTCCTTACTCAAGACGAAATCGCAGAATTGATTTCTGATCTGGCAAAACAGATTGAAAGCGATTACGAAGGGAAAGAAGTCATTTTCATCTGCCCTTTGCGCGGATCCATGCACTTCACTGCAGACTTGATGAGAAAAGTGGACCTTACTCAGCAGGTTGATTTCGTATACGTACAAGCGGTTGAGCGCGGTGGCGCAATTAAAATTGTTAAAGACATTTCAGTTAATATCGCTGGCAAACACGTTTTGATCGTTGAAGAAATCATCGATACGGGCCGCACATTGAGCTTCCTAAGAAGCCGTCTATTTGCATCCGCTCCGGCGTCATTGAAGATCGTGACGTTGTTGGATAAACCAGCCCGCCGTGAACTGCCAATCAGAGCAGACTACATCGGTAAAACTATTGATGATCGTTATGTGGTTGGATACGGAATGGATTCAGAGGAAGTTGGAAGAAACTATCCTGATATCTATACGATGAAAAACTAGTCAGTATTAAATTACGATACGACGACGTTAACGACGAAAAAGATAACGACACAAAATACGTACAAAATGACCATTTGTTTTTGCATGACTGACCTCTGAAGTTGAATTTAGGGGTCTTTAGGACCTTGGTCAACATCTCCCCAATTAAAATTTAAGTGCTTATGAGAACTGGACCTAAGTTCCGATGTTAAAGTTCCGACAAATTGGTTCGGAGGACATAATGTCTAAGGTCTCATTAAAAAGCCGCTTTCTGTTTATCACGGGGCTGCTTACTCTAATTTGCTTACTGACCAATGCGTTTTCACTCTATGAATTGAAAACACAAAACACTGTCACATCCGAAGTTGCAGAAACCTGGCTGCCGATTGTCGGTAAAACCGCCGACATCAACATCAACGTGGTTAACTATCGCAAGCTCGAGTTCAATCTTCTGGCCACGCAAAGCACAGATGAACGCAAAGTCATCATCGATGAGATGGATTCCCTTATGGGCAATATCATCATTTATTCAAAAGTTCTTGATCCTCTTCTGACCTCGGAAGACTTAAGAAAATCCTATGATTCATTTTTGCAAAACTGGGATGGCTACCAAGCCGAAAGCGACAAGTTCAAAGCGGCTCTAGATAAGGAAGACACCGCATTGGCAGAAAAGATACTTCAGGACAGTTCTGCAAAATTTTACGATGCTTCCTATCAGTCTTTGAAATCTCTGACTGATGCGAGCTACCTGGTGGGTGTTGAAAAATCGGAAAATGCGGCCAAGCTTTTCAAAATCACCTTCTTTTCCATTCTGGGAGTAACCTTATTCTTTGTCATTGTTGGTTTAATAACCAGTATTCTGAATATCCGCTCAGTACAGAAATCCCTAAAGACCGTTGCAGAAGGTCTGGATTCAAGCGCCCACGTTGTTGGCTCAAGAACCGAAGGCCTGGCTAAATCAAGTGAATCGATTTCCAGCAATACGACAAGTACCGCAGCCTCTCTTGAGGAGATCGTCGCCACGATGGAGGATCTAAGTCAGACCGTGCGAAAGAACTCCAATAGTTCCACCGAAGCCGCCCAGATTTCCAAAGAAGGGCAGTCTGCCGTAACACATGGCCAGACGAAAATTCAGTCATTGATTACCGTCATGGCTGAAATCTCGACAAACACCAAAAAGATCACTGAGATCCTTGATATGATTGATGACATTGCCTTTCAAACAAATCTGCTGGCACTGAACGCAGCGGTTGAAGCAGCTCGCGCCGGCGAGCAAGGCAAAGGATTTGCGGTGGTTGCTGATGCAGTTCGCGCCTTGGCTCAAAAAAGTTCAGAAGCAGCCAAGGATATTTCAACCTTGATCAACGAGGCAAATGCCAAAAGTCAAACTGGTGTTTCGCTGGCTGCTGACAGTGAAAAATCCCTGAAAGCCATTGTTGATAATACGAACCACGTGTTTCAATTAATTCAGGAAGTTGCACAGGGATCACAAGAGCAGTCCCACAGCATTGATCAGGTCAAGCAAGCTTTGACTTCGATTGATGAAAGCCTTCAGGGTGTGGCTTCCTCAATGGGCAATGTAACAAGTGCCTCCGAGGAAATGCAGTCACAAGCGGGTGAGCTGAGCTCAATGATGGTTCAATTGCATGCCCTGGTTGGCGGAAAAATTAAAATTGAAAGTTCAAACTCCACAGACGATACAGAGTCGTCTGCGGCATAACAGGAGACCACGAGAATGAAGACAGCATTGATGATGACCGTTGTGACTTTAATGATGGCTCAATCCGCATTCGCAGGTGAGTGCGCAATTACGGTGGACCGTACGCCATGTCCAGGCAAAGAGGTCGAGGCTAGAAAACCTTATAACGGAAAAAATCCGACCGAAGAGTCTAAAAAACTGGACTCCGCTGAGCTTTGCGAAAAATGGGCAGAGAAGAGCTCAAAAATCGTTCGCAAAGGCACTTTGGCTGAAAAGAAAGTTACTTTGAAGTTCGATGGCAAAGATTTAGGCAAGACTTTCTCAGATAAGGCCGAGTGTAAATAAATTATACGACAGAATTCAATTAAACGAGGGGTCCACGCCCCTCGTTTTCCCGTTTTGAGACACTACTAAATCCACAATCTGTAGTGAATTTCCTTAAGACAATCCCCAAATGAGCCGATATGGAACCATAAGGGGGAACATCAATGCAAAAGTTTAAGAACTTTTCCAAGAATCTTTTAAAGAACAAACAAGGTCAGGGTGCTACAGAGTACATCCTCTTGCTGGTTGTTGTTGTAGGTTTGGTCATGATCTTCAAGAAAGACATCCAATCCACAGTGACTGACAAAATTTCAGAACTACGCGGATCTATTGGCGGAATCACTTCCGAATAATAGCGTTTAGCTAGTACGGAGATCGCATGACGATTGAGTATGTCCTGCTGATGATTGCAATTCTGGGTATCGGGCTGAAAGCATTTATTTCAGCTCCATCCGAGGCGTTTCGTGGATCAGGTCCACGATTGGCTGCTCGCGTGGAAAAGCAATTGGACACAGGACAAGGCTTCAAGCCGAAAGGCGCCCGTAATGAGTGGAGTGCAATGCAATGAAACGCTCATTGGTTGCGAATAACAAAGGACAGCTGGTCATCGAAGCCGTTTTGCTAATGGTGGTGATGGTTGGAATTTTTGTCGCAAGCATGAACGCACTTCGCGGTTCGAATTTTTTGGCGAATATGATTTCCGGTCCATGGGACAGAGTCGCTGGCATGATGGAAAGTGGTGTGTGGAAGCCTGCAAAGGACGCCCGTCAAATGCACCCTAACCAAAGAAGCCGTGGCATTTCCGTTGACCCGAACAAGTAGATTGAGGAGACCATGAGAACATTCTCGAGTCCTCACATGATTATTAATAATTCACAGGGCATGATCTCTGTGGATTTTATATTTTCATTGATCCTGTGCGCAGGTCTTTGCATGGTCATGTTCGCTTTGACGTTTACACTTTCCATGGCTGAAATCGCCCAATACATCACCTTCTCGACTTCACGCGCTTACGTCGCAGGTCACATTGACCCGGACAAGCAAAATGAAATGGGTCAGAACAAATTCAAAAGCCTGACAAGCAATGGCACTTTGGCTCCATTGTTTACAACGACTGATGCAGGCTGGTTTAAGCTTTCAAATCTTGAATTGCGTGGCGGCGGTGCCAGCGGTCAGGACTTTTCCAAAGACTATCCGTACGATGATGATCGTATTCCACTAACTGGAGCTCGCCTGACTTTCAGTGCCCGAGTTCTTGCTCTTAGAATTGCATTCCTGGGTCGCACCACATCAGATGGCGAGGCTCCGAAAGCAAATCTGACAGCCTTCTTAATACGCGAACCCACCCAGCAGGAATGCTGGGATCTGCAAATCAAAAAACGCTACGAAGCCATCGTGGACCTGGATTCCCGGTATGGTGTTCTGGCCGATCGATACCGGAACAAGTATGTTCCGATGGAGGATAACGGATGTTAAAGTCCAAAAAATCCTTCATTAGCAATGAAAAGGGCTCAGCGATGATCGAGGTAATCCCGGTCATCTTTGTCATTGTTACGTTCATCACTTTCTCGCTGGGATTCTTTGGCGCCATTCACTCTGGCATCCTGAATTCCATCGCGGCAAGAAACTACGCGTTTGAGACCTTCAGACATCGCTCAAACCTAAGTTACTTCCGTAACAACGGTGACGTGGATAATGCCCAGCTTAGCTATGACAAAATGTCCTTAAGACTGCACGGAATCAACTCAGAGGATGCTCCAAAAAATGGAACTCCAGAGTGGTTCGCATCAACCCGCCCGATCAACATCAATTTGTTGTCGAGCCAAAAAGAGGTTGAGATGTCAGGCACCAAGAATGAGCACAATCAACAGGTGCCCTTTATTAAAGAAGAAGAACGAAACGAAAAAGTCGGCGTGAACCCCATTTGGATTAAATCCCAATATGGAATTTGTCTGAATGCAGCTTGTGGAGCTTAGGAGAAGATATGGGATCAAACGAAACTAGAAATTTATGGCTTTCAATTGGAGCGGGAATCTTCGCCACCTTCCTGCTGTACAGCTATTCCCAGGAAAAGAAAGCTGAATACGACAAGCGTTTCGGTTCCACTAAGCGTGTCGTGGTGGCCAAAGAAGACATCGCGGAAATGCAGACTATCTATGACACCATGGTTGAAACGAAAGACATGCCGGCAGACTTTATTCAGCCGGATACAGTGACCGTGCCTGATGAAATCATCGGGAACGTGGCTGCGGTACCTATTCGTAAGGGCCAAATGGTTGTAAAAAACAATCTACTAACTCCGGGTCCGGATACAGGGATTGCATTGCAGGTCGCTCCAAGCAAGCGTGCCGTGGCACTTCCTGTTGATGAAATCCGTGGCGTGGCAAAACTGATCCGTCCTGGCGATCGCATTGATATCTACAGTGCCGTTGATTCAGGCAAAGGTGTGGCGCAACGTCGTGAAGTATTTCTGTTGATGAGTGATGTGCCAGTTCTGGCAACGGGTCTGAGTATTGTGAACAACATTCCGCGTATGTTTGAACTGGATTCATCCGGTAAGAATCTGAACCAGATCGCCCTAACGGGTGACACTAAGTATGCAACGATCACTGTTGAAGCCAGCCCTAAAGAGGCGCAGGACTTGTTCTATATCCTGTCCACGGCTCCAGGAAATTTGTTCTTTGCACTTAGAAATCCAAGCGACCGTACAATCCCTGTTCGCGCACCTAGCTCGACAGCGGATACGGTACTTGGGAAACCAGTGGTATCGCTGGATGCTCCGTCAATGCCGGCGCAGCCGATCGTGATGCCACCGCAACAAAGACCGATTATGCAACAACCAATGCAGCAACGAGCACCTCAACCGACGCAACAACGCAGGAACGGGTTTAAGACTTTGTAGTATTGTGACAGTTTTAGGTTCTAGGGGAATTGTAATTTAGGGGGAAACCATGAAACATATGCTGCTTACACTGGGGCTTACATTAAGTCTTTGTGGATTTGTCGCGCACGCAGAGGATGATCTTTCTGCGACGCCGTCAACATCCGGCGAAGACAGCAGTGGTGCGTTTCGTTCGCGCAAGTTCATCAATCTGACTTTGGGAATTGAGCAGGATGAAAAACTTCCGCCACTTCCGGATAATGTCGAGTTCAAAGGTGACTTCCGCCGTGTGGTGACAGCGAACTATTCCAAAGATCTTAACGTCATTCGCTTTGTGCCACGCACAGAGGGTTTTGCGACAATGACGATTCACGATAAACGCAACGGCAAAGTCGTCGCTGAATATCGTATTGACGTCAAGAAAAGCAAGCTCGACAAAATCGTGCGTGAGATGCGCTCCCTATTGGGCGACATCGAGGGCATTAATATTAAAATCGTCAACGACAGAGTCGTAGTCGACGGTCAAATCCTTCTCCCTAAGGATATGGCACGAATCTATAACGTGGTTTCCCAGTTCGGAAACCAGGCTTCTTCAATTGTGACTCTAAGCCCCTTGGCACAAAAGAAGATTGCTGAATTCATCGCACGCGATATCAACAATCCTGAGATCGAAGTCCGTGCAGTGAATGATAAAATCATTCTTCAGGGCTGGGCAAACAGTCAGGAAGAATCAGCTCGTGCAGAAATCATCGCAAAAACCTATCTTCCAGACCGCATTGTGGATGCCGCTGTGGAAAAAGGGGTTATCGTCAGCCGTAAACCGGCGAACGACGGCATCATCAACCTGATTCAAATCAAGGAGTCCGCTCCGAAGCCGCCTCCAAAAATGATTCAGCTTGTGGTTCACTACGTTGAGCTGCAAAAAGACTACTCCAAGAACTTCAAGTTCCAGTTCACTCCAGAGCTTGGTGATAACTCGCAGATGACTTTCCAAACTGGTGGATCAGCTGCCGGTGGCATCGTGAGCTCCATTACCGGTACCGTTTCAAACTTGTTGCCTAAACTAAACTGGGCAAAACAGCACGGTCAGGCCCGCGTACTTGAAAGTACCAGCTTGATCGTTGAGGACGGTAAAAAGGGTGAAATCAAGCAGATCACCAATCAACCGTACACAGTGCTTGGTCAAAACGGCACAACCGGGACAGCCTTTGCGGAAGTAGGTATCGTAACAACGATCACTCCGGTACTGATGGGTGAAAAATCCGGCAGTGTGCGCATGGATATGGCCTTTAAAGTATCGAGCATGATCGGCAGTACTCCTGCCGGTGCTCCAATCACAAGTGCCAATGAGATGACCAGCTCCGTGGTGGTTCGTGACCGTCAAAGTGCGGCTGTGGGTGGTTTGATCCGCAATTCCTCATCGACTGGTTACAATCGTCCAGCTGGGCAGAAGAATCCAATCATCAGCTTGTATGCATCCAAAGAATTCGCGAAACAACAAAGTCAGTTTGTGGTTTTCGTGACTCCGGTAATTAAGACCTCAGCAAGCGCTGGATCTGAACAAATTAAGAAAAAATTCCGTTTGCGCGACTAATGTCGCGTATACGGATTGATCATCTAGGCCGATAAGTTAAGCGGAGGTCCGCATTGGCTATCAATCCGAATTGTAATCTCATCGCTGTTGTTGGTGGTAAGGGAGGCGTAGGTAAAAGCGTCTTTGCTGCCAACTTTGCCTGTGCACTAATGACCGAGCTTCGTACTCAGGTTTTACTTGTCGACGCGGATTCAAAATCCGTCGGCGATCAAAACGTGATTATGGGTCTTAAACCTGTAAAAACTCTTAAAGAACTTTCCACTTTCCAAGGATCTTTGAACTCCCAACCGATGAATACATTGGTGACAATGCATGCATCTGGCTTGGGTTACGTAGGCGCCGTGCGTGGTCCCGAGGAATCTCTTAATATCTCCCCGGATATGCTGGGGAAACTTATGGAGTTTTTCTCCCGGGCATTTAAGTTTGTCGTGGTTGACGTGGGTAATGATCTGGGTCCCGCACAGATGGCGATTCTTCAGGAAGCTACAGCCATCATGATCGTGACCACACCAGAAGTTCTGGTTGTGACTCAAACTCAACGTCTGATCAATGAATTGCTTTCAGCAACATTCCCGAAAGATATGTTTCAATTGGTGGTGAACAAAGCTTCCCCAACTGGATTGTCGCCTCAGGCGATTTCCAATCAATTGCAATTGCCTTTCCTGGGAATTATTCCTCAGGACGATGCAACGACGATGATGTCTTTGCAAAAATACACACCATTCATTATCAGCTCTCCAAAATCACCACTGACGGCTTCGTACTTTGACTTGTCTCGCAAGCTGACCGGCGGTGTTTTACAAAGACTGAAAACACTGACTCGTCCAAAACCCGCTCCAGCAGCAACTGAAGGTTCAAATGCACCGGCAGTCTCTGGCGCAAATGGCATGGACCCGCGCACGATTTTGAAAATCCGTGTGCACAATGAGTTGATCCGTACCGTGGATCTTAAGAAACTTCTTACCGACACCAAACAGGACGAGAACAAAGAAAAAGAAGTTCGCGAAAAAACCAAGCGCGAAATCACAGTGATCGTCGACAAAGAGGCACCAGAACTGGTGCGCGAGGAAAGATCCAAGATCATCAAAGAGGTTTTGGAAGAAGCCCTGGGCCTGGGTCCCCTGGAAGATCTGCTTGCGGATCCTGCTGTGACCGAGATCATGGTAAATGGATTTAAAAGAATCTTCGTCGAAAGAAGCGGTAAAGTTTCTTTAAGTCCGGTGACTTTTACTTCGAACGATCACCTTCGTCGTATTATCGAGCGTATCGTGACACCACTGGGTCGTCAGATTAATGATTCCACACCATATGTGGATGCCCGTCTTAAAGATGGATCGCGTGTTAATGCCGTGATCGAACCTCTTTCGATCGACGGACCGGCTTTGACTATTCGTAAATTTAAAAAGGGCGGTATCACGCCTGAGAAGTATATTGAGTACGGAAGTATTACCAAGAACATGATCGACTTTCTGCGCCTGTGCGTGGAGAACGGTCTGAATGTGGTGATCTCTGGTGGTACGGGTTCTGGTAAAACATCATTACTTAATATGATGTCTTCCTTTATTCCATCCAATGAGCGTGTGATCACTGTCGAGGACGCGGCCGAGTTGCAATTGCAACAGGAGCACGTTGTCCGCCTTGAAACACGCCCTGCTTCCATGGAAGGTTCCAACGCCATTCATATTCGTGATCTTATCAAGAATGCCCTGCGTATGCGTCCTGATCGCATCATCGTCGGTGAGTGCCGCGACGGCGCCGCCTTGGATATGTTACAGGCCATGAATACAGGTCACGATGGCTCCATGACCACGACCCATGCCAACAGCCCCCGTGAGTGCGTCGCACGTTTGGAGACGCTGTGTATGATGTCTGGAATGGAACTTCCAATCCGCGCAATTCGTGAACAGATTGCAGGCGCCGTGAATTTGATTGTGCAGATTTCCCGTCAATCCGATGGTGGTCGTAGAATTCTTAGCATCACTGAGGTTGCAGGTATGCAGGGTGATGTTGTTACTTTGGCAGAAATCTTCCGCTTTAAAGAAACTGGTTACGATAAGAATCGTAAGATTGTCGGGACATTCCAAGCAACTGGTACTATCCCTAGCTTCATTCAAAAACTAAGCGATAAGGGAGTGGTTATTCCACGTGAGATCTTCAGTAACGAACCCGCAGCCACCAAGGCTCCGGCTGGCACGCCCGCAGGGGGAAGTGCTCCGGGGGCGGGGTTGATGCCTAAGATGCCGGGTGGGGTTGTGCCTCCTAAGAAGGTTGGATAACTATGAGTTTCTTGTTTAAGGAATGGATTATGATCCCTGTGTTTGGCATCTGTGTTTTCACAGTTGTCATCCTGTGGGCTGATAAAGCCATTGCCTGGCTTCACAAACGCAGCTTAGGCCAGCGTGAGGAAGTTGTTCGCATCATGCGCTTGATGGGCATGGATGCGGACGAAAAGAAAATCACTATTCTGATTTTATTAATGAGTTTTGGTATTGGTGCTTTGGTGTTCTTGTTATTCTGGCCAAGTGTTTTGGTTGGTGCATTCTTTGGCGCCTCTGTGACTGTGGCTGGCTGGCAGCTTCCACTTCTTATTGTTCGCATGCTTTATGAAAAACGTTGTTCAGCTTTTGTCGATCAAATGGTTGATGGTATCACGATCATGGCGAACGGTATTAAAGCTGGTTCCAATCCACAGGAATCCATGAAGCGTGTTGTAGAAATCATGGGAAATCCTATCAGTCAGGAGTTCTCTCAGGTTTTGTATCAAATGCAGGTTGGTGACAGCTTTGAAAGCGCCCTGAACGATCTTGGGAATCGCATTCCCCGTCCAGACGTCCAGATGTTTGTGACCTCCATCAATATTTTAAAGGAAACTGGTGGTAACCTGGCCGAAACATTCCAGACCATCGTACTGGTTATTCGCGAACGCCAGAAAGTAGAAAAGAAAATTCAAGCGATGACTGCACAAGGTCTCATGCAAGGGATCATCGTCACCCTGATTCCATTCTTTTTGATGGGCGTATTTTTAGTTATTGATCCGACATTCATCAAACCTATGTTTAATACCACCCTAGGTCTAGTGTTGCTCTTTGCCATGCTGGCCCTGCAAATTATCGGTGGTGTCATCATCAAAAAGCTTGTTACCATCAAAGTGTAGTCCGTCAGTTTCAGGGAAGAGGTAGAAATAATGAAGAAGGCACTTATTGCAGTGGCCGTTCTTTTCTCGGCTCAGGCGCATGCCCTTGTCGACATGAAGAATGCCAACTATTCCAATACGTGGATAGACATGGACGTACCAGGAACTGGTTACGATCTTAAAATTGTTAGAACCTATAACAGCCGCTCACTTTTCAACGGGATGTTTGGCTTCGGTTGGTGCTCGGATTTCGAAACCAGCATGGAAGTGAATGCTGAAGGCAATATCAAAGTAAAAGAGTGCGGTGGTGGTATGGAAATTACCTACTCACCTCGCGAAGTTTCACGTCAGGATGTTGAAAAAACAATCAGCCAGATCGTGACGAAGATGAAAGCGGAAAAGAAAGTCGGCGTGACTGACACTTATCTGAATTCCTTGAAGACCGATCTTTTGGAAGACGACAGTACTCGTACTGAGCTTGCAAGAAAATACGGCATTATCGTTCCTGTTAAGGAAGGTACGAAGTTTTTTGCAAACGGTCGCGAAGTGGAGAACTTCACGTTCAATAAAACTTTTTATACAAGAACTCTTCCAGACGGAACAGCTCAACGCTTCAGCCCTCAAGGCCTTCTGACTCATATCTATGACAAGAACGGTAATTTCCTGAAGTTCGATTACGATAAGACGCAAATCACCAAGATCGAGGACAATAACGGTCGTCGTCTGGCTTTCAAGTACTATCAAAACAAAAAGATTAAGTCCATCACAGGCCCTAACGGTCTGAATGTGGATTATAAGTTCGCAAATCTGGATGACTTGGCTTCGGTTAAGAATGCGTGGAATAAGACATATACTTACGAATATGACGACCTTCACAACTTAACCAAGGCGTCATGGCCGGATAAAACATCTATCGCGATCAAATATGACAAGAAGAATGACTGGGTCACTTCTTTCTCGAATCGCGATAAGTGTGTGGAGTCCTATAAGTACGAGTTCTCGCAAAACGATCCACAGAATCACTACTGGTCATCAGTTAAAAAAGTTTGCGGCAAAGAAGTTGTCGCAGATGACAAGTACGAGTTCTGGCACAGACAGCGCGCTGACGGTCAATATTACCTGCAACGTGTGATGACGACTATCAATGGCAATGTCACTGATATCAGCTATCACGAGCTATTCGGCAAGCCGACTGGTATCCGCAGAAACTCTGAGCGTATTTCCTACGAATACTACCCGGATGGGTTGGTTAAAGTAAAAGCGACACCTGCAACTCGTATGGCCTTCGAGTACGATTCAAAGATCAAAAAGGTGACTCAGGTATCCACGACTTTCTTCAACCAAAAAGGTCAGAAGGTCACAGCTAAAGCCACTCAGTTTAAATATGATGGCAAAGGCAATCTAAACTATGCGCAGAACTCTGATGGTCAGAAGATTGCAATGACCTATGATAATCGCGGTCGTATCGCAACGATCACCGATCAGGCTAAAAAAGTCGTTAAGATCGAGTATGAAGAGCGTTACGGAAAACCATCTATCGTGACCCGCCCAGGATTAGGAACTATTCAGGTTTCCTACAAACCTAATGGTGAGATCAACAAGGTGGATAGCAAAGAAGGTCCTTCAGTGGCAATGCAAGTGGCCAGTACATTTAATAACTTGCTCGACATTATCGCTCCTGCTACTGCAGAGCTATATCTCTAAGGAGAGCTCGGTATGAAGAAATTAATGTTTCTGATGGTTTTCGCTTTGATCAGTTTTATGATTTCCGCTACTTCGATCGTAGCTAATGCAGAGACTACGAATCCTGGCTCTGATCCTGCTGACGATATGGAAATCGGCAAGAATGTTAGTGCCGCGAATGTAAGCGCACCTGGTTGTACAAAATGCCAGATGTATCAAAGAAAACTTCGCTTGCTTGACAAAACTGCTGCACAGCCTCGCTCTGGATCTTCAGACTCCGGCAACAGCAGCGGTGGAGCTAAAGGCAACGACGGAGCTCAATAGTTTAAGTGTTAACTTCCTTTACAAAGGAAGCGCCTAAAAAGGCTCTCTGCAAAGGGAGCCTTTTTTATTTTAAAGACCCCTCCGTTAACCCCTTGAAAACACGTGATTTCTGGGGCCGGCTTCGATGCCAAAGCTGGCATATCCACTGCAATACTCCTGTTTGAAGTTATATTTCACTTCAAAGGAGAATACCTATGAAAGCTCTAAAACTAATGGTCGCATTCGCTATTGCTGCAACAGCATCTGTTTCATTTGCCTCTGCGTGCAACCAACAAGTAAGCGCTAAGATGTTTGATAAGACAGCTAAGCCATACGCTGCTGCTGCTCCTAAGGTTGTTCCGACGTCTCAATCGAAAGCAAACGGCGGCCGCGGCTAGATCCTTCCTTTATATACAACATATTCGTGAGTATCCTTCCCCCCGGGATGCTCACGAATATGCGTTTTCAAGATGATCAATCCATTGCCAGCAGTGCGCGCAAAAAGGCGCGGCTTGGCACTACCGTCTCATTTTGAGATTTGAAATTTCTAAGTACTTGATTCCTGGTGACCGAAATCCCGGTCTGAAACACCCGCTTTGGCATGTCGGATGCAATAGATGTTAAGTATCCAACCAACAAAGGGGATCATATGAAAATCGCAGCTTTTATCGCAATCGTAGTTTTCGCAATGTCTTCCACTTCATTCGCAGCTTGTGGTTCCCGCGCAGGTGGTTCTCTTTTCAAAAACACTGCAGCAACCACTTCAAACGTCGCTGCCACAGCTGTTAAAGTTGTTAAAAACTCAAACTCTAACGGTGCACTTCGCTAATTAACGAACTGCCTTTTCGTGAGAGCCTTCCTGAAAGCCATCCACAGTACTTACAACACCGTCTTTAACATGCACTGTAAGATTCTTAAGCGCCATCGCGCCCCCTGCAGCAGCACTTTGAATATACTGAGATACCGTTGATCTTTGCAGCCAACGGAATGCATAAGACTCAACCGACGCTCCGCCCACTTTTACCTGGGATAAAACAATCAATAGCATCGTAAATACCAGTGTTTTTAAAACGAACTTAACCTCTTCCATGCGTTGATTCCCCCAGCTGCGGCAACACTTTTGAAACGACTAATAATAAATTTTCTTTTGTAAATGGCTTGGTGATATAAGCGTCGAAACCTGCCTCATGGGCTTTTTCGATCATCGCATCGTTGTCGATTGTCGAACATCCAATGATCTGAATATCAGGATGAGCTTCCTTAATTGCACGGGCCGTTTCAAGCCCATTTCTTAATGGCATAACCATATCCAGAAAAACCAAATCGGGCAGTACAGAGTCCACCAAGCGGATTCCATCATTCCCGTTTTCAGCTTCACCGACACAAAGGTGACCGGCGTTGCTCATCATGTTTTTTATGAGTTCGCGCAAGAAGGCGGCATCATCGATAACTGCAAAACGTATCTTCATGGCTTCAGTATAGAAGCCATACCGCCTTTTGATGAGAGGATTTTAGTTGCCCCAACGATAGCCTAGGGAAAACACATAGGCCGAGTTGGTTACGCTGACATTCTTAGGTGTTGTTCCTGTACTTGGGTCTGGAACAGTGGCGCTGCCATCGAACATATTCTTTTCTGCAGATGCCTCAAGACCCCACAGAATCTGACTGGAACGCGACAATCTCCATTCTCCGCCCAGCTCCAAAGCCAATCGGGAATTTTCCGTCACGGAGCCAGAGCTGATATTGGAAACGTTGCCCTGCTCGGTGTGCTGCAAACGCGGGAAGAAACTGCCACCATAAACCCAGGCATAGTCCACCGACGATGGAACACGCATTTTCATTCCCAATCCAATTCCGGAAGTACTGATGCCAACACGATTTACCGCGTCCGTTGGTGGCTTCATTTTGCTGTCGCTGAACAGAAGTGCGAACTCCAAAGAGTTGGCCTTACGAGAATTTCCAAAGTATTTGCGAAGATTCAAACCCACATCAAGTTGCTCGTATTTCACCGCGACTCTGGAGGCATCTGCTTCCATGGAATCAACGTCCGACCCCAGAGAGAAAACAAACTTACCACTCACACCAATAAGTGGCGTCAACCACACATTGGCTTTAAAGCGAACCGCATTGTAAAAGCTTTGATAGTCGCGAAATGAATAGTTCGATTGAGAGTCGTTGTAGACAGCCAGCGGAGAAATCTCCACTTCCAGTCTATTGTTGCGAACATCTTCCGGGTGTACGGACTCTGCATAGTAATCATAGATTTTATCCGCTTTATTTGTGAATAAAGCCTCTGCCTGATCCGTGATGCTGGGCTCAACCGTAGGTACAGCCGTTGGTACAGGTGTAATTGAAGCTATTGGTGCCGTCGCCACTACTGCCTCGGGCGCAGGAGGAGGAGTCGCAACCACAGCTTTCGGAGCTGGCGATACTGTCGGCTCTGCCTCTACCACAGCAGCGGCTGTTTTATCCTCTTTCAGGGTCACAGACACTTCAGGAACTGCTTGGGCCGGATTACGATTTAACTTTGTTGGTGCTGAGTTCTTTCGAACCTCATAGCGTCCAGTGGAAAATCCTTCCAGACTAGACTGCGCGTAAGAATTCGAACCAAGCAGAGCAACCGCGATTATCAATGTAAAAAAAGAATGCATCTTCATAAAAATTATTTCGGCAACGGTCCGAATTACTTGACCCAAAATTGACGACTTTTCATTCGACGTGCAGAATTAAAAGTATGAAAATTAAGATTCTTTTCAGCATCGTTGTTTTTGCATTTGTGTCTCAGACCTTTGCCCAGAACGCCTATGTCAGTCCAGTCGACCAAGATCTCGCGATCAAGTCGATCGTGCTGGTGCCGACTACGGATAATATTGGTGGAATCTATGCGCGCCCAGTCGAAGAACAACTTCGCCAGCAGCTGAACGAGGACAAGCAGTGGTCTTTGGTAAATTATCCGAAGAATCTTGAAATCAAATCTGAATTGCTTGATGAGTCACCGGCTCAGGTTCAAAAACTTTTGCAAACAGCAAAATCAAATGCTGCCTTAACCACAAAAATCATTCGTGGCCCCCGCGGGATTTCCATTACGATGACTCTTTTTGTGGGCCGCGAAGGCTATCCTCTGCTGCAGGAAGTCCTGACTGATTATAAAGGTTTCGATACAGCAGATATCAAAACGCAAGCCTCAATTCTGTTTAACAATATCAAAAATAGAATGCCCTTCAGAGCGGAAATCCTAAGCCGTCGTGGTCAGCAGGTGACACTGAATCTGGGAAGTAACTACGGATTAAAAACCGACAGCCGCGTGTCCGTTGTACAGATCATCAAAGTAAATCGTCATCCAAAATTGAATTTCATGGTCAGCACTGAAAAAGAAGTTTTAGGCAGGGTTAAGCTGTTCAAGGTTGAGCCGTATCTAAGCTTCGGTTACGTTGAGCTTGAAAAAGAACCTGGTGTCATCGCAGTGGGCTCTAAAGTTATGCCCGATGAGTTTGTTAAGTACTCAACCCCTGTGACGACTCCTTCCGGAAAAATTCTAACCGACATAACGACAAGACCCGATAAAGACGTGGCTTTCGGTGATGATCCCCATGAGTGGGCACCCGAACCTCCCCCTCAGTTTGGTAAAGTAGAGGTATTGGCAGGTTTCTCTTCTTATTCTCAGAACGTGAAACTTACGACACCGACTGCGCAATCGATTTCCGGCAATGCGAATCTGGCACCTAACCTGTTGGTGCGTGGCGAGCTTTGGATTAATCCAGAATGGTATGTGGGCTTAAGCCTTCGCCAGTCCGTGTTCACGGTAGACAACAGCCTGACAGGTTCATCACCTGGTTCTTTGAATACAAGTATGTCCCAGTACTCAGTGATGGGCGGATACAACTTCCTGCTTTCCAATGATTTCTTTGGACCGAAAATTCAATTGAGTGCGGGATACCAGGATACCAATTTTAAAATTGATGACAGCACTCCGGTTGCATTCACATCCAATAAGTACGGTGGATTGTTAATCAGTCTGGGCGGATCATTCCCTCTGGGGCCTGAGCTGCCAATGGAGTTGGGCGGGCGATTTGATTTGTTCATGAATCCTACGATGAGTGAATCACCAAACAGCGGATCTGGCACCAGCAGCAAAATCAACAGCTTTAGTTTCTACGGAAACTATCGTTTGAAAACAAAGTTTGCAATCAAGGGTGAGTTGCTATTTGAAAACTTCAGTTCTGACTACAGCTCAACTGCTGATCGCAGCACCGTCAGCCACAAGATGACTACACTCTTGGGTGGGATTGAATACTTATTCTAAATACATTTCATCATTTGGATAAAAAAAAGCCTGAGGTTTGAAACTCAGGCTTTTTTTTGTTTTTGGGCTTGCCGGAATCCGCCGCCGCCGAGGCTTTGGCGGATGTAATTTAGCCAACGGCTAAATTACATCATACCGCCCATACCACCCATGCCGCCCATATCGTGGCCGCCACCAGCTGGCATTGGAGAATCTTTCTTAGGTGCTTCTGCGATCATAGTCTCAGTAGTAAGCATCAAAGAAGAAACAGAAGCTGCGTTAGTCAGAGCACAACGAACAACTTTAACTGGATCGATAACACCGTCTTTGATTAGGTCGGTGTATTCGTCAGAGTATGCGTTGAAACCCCAAGAAGCAGATTTATTGGAAAGGATACGATCCAAAACGATTGCGCCATCAAGACCTGCATTCGCAGCGATTTGACGAATTGGCTCTTCGCAAGCACGTTTGATGATCATCGCACCGAATGCTTCTTCTTCGTTGAATTTAGTTTTGTCGATTTTTGCAGAAGCGCGAAGCAAAGCAGTACCACCACCAGCTACGATACCTTCCTCAACAGCTGCGCGAGTCGCGTTCAAAGCGTCCTCAACACGGTGTTTTTTCTCTTTCATTTCAACTTCAGAAGGAGCACCAACGTGAATAACAGCTACGCCGCCAGCCAATTTAGCCAAACGCTCTTTCAATTTTTCTTTGTCATAGTCAGAAGAAGTTTCTTCGATTTGACCTTTGATAGCGTTTACACGACCAGTGATGTCTGCTTTTTTACCAGCGCCATCAATGATAGTTGTGTTGTCTTTATCAACAACGATGCGTTTCGCAACACCAAGGTCAGCGATAGTAGCTTGTTCAAGTTTGCGACCGATGTCTTCAGAAACAACATTTGCACCAGTCAGGATAGCGATGTCTTCAAGCATAGCTTTACGACGGTCACCGAAGCCTGGGGCTTTAACTGCACAGATATGAAGTGTGCCGCGAAGTTTATTAACAACCAAAGTTGCCAATGCTTCACCATCAACGTCCTCAGCGATGATCAACAATTGACGACCTTGCTTGGCAACGCCCTCAAGGATGGAGATCATATCTTTCATTGAAGAGATTTTTTTGTCGTAAACAAGAACGTAAGCGTTCTCAAGAACTGCTTCCATTCTTTCTGCGTTAGTTACGAAGTACGGAGACAAGTAACCACGGTCGAATTGCATACCTTCAACTACTGTAACTTCAGTTTTAGCAGTTTTGGATTCTTCGATAGTGATAACGCCTTCTTTACCAACTTTATCCATAGCATCCGCAAGCATTGTGCCGATTTCTTTATCGTTGTTTGCAGAGATAGAACCAACTTGAGCAACTTCGTTAGAACCTTTAACTGGCTTAGCCATTGTTTTAAGGTCTTCGATGATCATAGCAACAGCTTTGTCGATACCACGTTTGATGGACATCGGGTTGTGACCTGCAGAGACCAATTTTGCGCCTTCGCGGTAGATCGCTTGAGCCAAAACAGTTGCAGTTGTTGTACCGTCACCGGCTTCGTCATTAGTTTTGGAAGCAACTTCCTTAACCATTTGCGCGCCCATGTTTTCGAATTTGTTTTCCAATTCGATTTCTTTGGCAACAGTCACACCATCTTTAGTGATCATTGGAGAACCGAAAGATTTATCGATAACAACGTTACGACCTTTAGGTCCCAATGTTACTTTTACTGCGTTCGCAAGAGTGTTCACACCTTTCAAGATGTGTGCGCGAGCGTCTTCTGAGAATACTAGTACTTTAGACATGATTTTACTCCGTATTTAAATTTTTCGATTAGTTGAAAACACCAAGGATGTCTTCTTCGCGCATCATCAAGTATTCAGCGCCTTCAAGCTTCAACTCAGTTCCTGCGTATTTAGAGAAAAGAACTTTGTCGCCAACTTTAACTTCAAGAGGCAGGATTTTGCCGTCTTCAGTTACACGACCTTTACCAGTCGCGATGATTTCACCTTTTTGTGGTTTTTCTTTTGCTGTATCAGGAATGAAAAGACCGCCAGCCGTTTTTTCTTCTTCCGCCATTCTGCGAACAAGAATTCTATCGTGAAGTGGACGAACGCCAATTTCGTTCTTAGCCATGTAATGCCTCCGTTATGCACTTTTTAATTCATAAATAACAATGGAGGTAATATGAACTCGCTCCAAAAAGAGTCAAGGCGAGCCGCTTAATTTTTTTGATGTTTTTAGAGAGAGGATTGTTTCTTTGAAAGTGAGAGGCTTTAAGCCCTTAACGCGCCGAGCAGCGCGCTTTTGTTAGGAATTTTGTCTGTTCAGAGAAGGGAATTAGCGACCAGCTTCTTTCGATGTGTTCGTTGCACTGGCTGGAAGGTCTGACGCATGTGCGCCAAATACGGAGTTGGCGTAGGCATTCATAAGTTCTGCCACTTCTTCAGGAGAAAGTTTTCCTGCTACTTCCTTAAAGGCCGCCTTTTTATCGGAAACTTTTGTCAAATAACCCGCAAAGTAGTCCGTAACCGAAAGGTCCTTGGCCACTTCCAGGTCATATTGCTCTTCACTCAGTTGTCTTTCCAAAGCCTCAACCGAAATATTGTGAGCAGCGACTGCTTCCATTGATTTGCCTCGTGCAAGATTTGGATCTGTGCCGGAAGCTGCACGGCGACCGGTTTTTTGCGTTTGAATCTGACCCTTGATAATGGTCACTTTCAGCTGTGCCGAATTAACTTTTTCAGTTTTCCACTCGCGGTAGCTTTTAAATTGAGGTGTTGGAACCGCTGCAATTGCCGGGCGAACAGGGGAGGATGAAAATTTTGAAGCCGGTGCTGCATGCACTGACAATGCAAAAGCCGCCATACAGACAGCCATCAGCCCTGATAGGTACTTATTCAGACTCATCGATCCTCCAGATTCCAACATACGTGATTCGGGTTCATGGAATTCAATGTTTATGCCTGATAGTTTTATGTCCTAAATGCAATGTGTTGGATTTGAGGGATATTCAGGGCCTATTTGTGTCAATCTGAGCCGTAGAAAGTCGTACAGAACGGAACGTTGAATTTCCCGTAAACCTTGGTCCGCCCCGCATCCTTTGGCTTAAATTGAGCGCTGACTACACCCGCGACATTATTATTATCAAGCAGGTTTACAGAGGCCATGCCCTCATCGGCGATCAAATTTACTTTTGAATTATTGCTGACCCCATAGTCAGAAAAAATAAGCGTGGGAATGAGAGAGAATGGATCATTGGGATCAATTCTCCAGCTGCCACGGCTTAAAGGAACATACATTCGAACTTGTACTTTCGAACCCAATGCCACCGAACATGGATTATCAAATCGATCATTCCACAATCGGATTTCCAAAAAGTCCTTGTTGTTGCGCTTGAAAATACTGGCACGTCCCTGGAGGTACTTCCACTGACGGCCTTTGATCATGCCTTGCACTTGCTCGATGCTTTCCCAATTTTCATCCAACTCCACATTGTCAGTCGGAACTGAATTCCCAGAGGAATCATCCGCGCAACCTGCGAAGACAACCAACACCATAGCCAGCAATATAGATTTTAGAATACTTAATCGAGTCATGTACTGAGGAATGCTATCCAAAAGCATTTTGGGGTACAAGATGTTTTATAAAACATTCCCCACACTTTTTGGTGACGAATACCATACTCAAAATTAATAATTACTCGTGCAAAATTTTATCTTCGCCATTCTTATCTGCAGCTTCTTGTTTCAACCATTAGCTTTGGCTCGGCCACTCGGAACAATTCCGCAAATTCATGATCAGAATTTGCAAATGACATTTATGTTTCGCTCCGACTTGTGGACCTCCCCCTACACCTACAAAGATTCTCCAGTTCGTATCTCCGGCGGCGAAGTTCAAATACCCCTTTACACTGGCGACACCTGGGCGGCGTCTGCTGCGGTCTATTCTGAATCACTAAATCTGGGACGAACCGATTTTGATCTTGGAACGAAGGACATCTTTATCGGCAATGCTTTAAGGCAGGAGTTTATCGGAGCCGGGGCCCGAAAAACTTTTTCCAACGGCGACAACATCAGCGGTTTTATCGCTTCTGCAACGGCCAGCGATGATCCTTGGGGATCCGACCGCGATAAGTACATATATGCCGCTTTGATTTATCGCACGCGTTTGATTGATAATTACAATTGGATTTTCGGCATTGATCAGTCCGAGAATCGCGGATTTCTGAATGGCGAGCCGTTCCCGTACTTGGGCATCACCTACCACCTTGATAATGATATGGAGATCACCGTTGGTTTGCCTTTCTTTAGAATGAAGTGGAAGTTTGCCGATGACTGGAAGGGCATGGCCTCCGTCACTCCGTTTGGCTTCAATGTTTCTGCGGATAAAGAAGTCACACACAATACTGACGTCGGTGGGGTTGTGGCACTGAACGTGCGCTCCTATCTTTTTCACGAACGCACCGAAGATGACGACCGGCTCTTCTATCAGGAGATCATGGCTGAGGCCTATTTGGCCCGCGAGCTAACTGAAGCAACCCGCGTGATCTTTGCTTTGGGTGGATCCGCAGACCGCAAGCTCTATGAGTCGGAAAAAATCTATTCTCCGAATTCCCACGTAACATCCATTAAGAGTGACTTTTACGGCCGCCTGGCAGTGGAGTTCCGTCTATGATCAAAGTAATTTCTTACCTGCTTGCATTTATATTTTTAAGCTCCTGCGCTCCTTTCGTGGACTCGCCTTTTTCAGATAAATTGCTGCGACCCGAACGCGGCATGAACATTGATAATCAAGGACAAATCGGTGACGTTGATGGTGACGGCGAAATTCGGCTGGGAATTTTTTCGGACCCTCACCAAAACTATAAGGCATTGGATAAAGTCACCTTTGGCATGAATCAAAATGGTCCCTATGACTTTGTTGCCGGACTCGGTGATTACACCAACTCTTCCTACAATCTGGAATACGACCAGTTCATCGAATCACTCTCAAGGTTGGACGGCCCGCGCCTGATGGCTATTGGGAACCATGATTCTATCGGTGCTGGCCCGGAACTTTTCAAAAAAGCATTTGGTGATTTGAATTACTACATGGACCGCGGCGGTTACCGTTATATTTTCTTTAACTCCAACAACCTGGAAAGCCCAGAAAACTTCAGCTCACAATGGTTACGTGATACTGTCGATGGCGCAGACACCGCAGGTTTGAATGTCATGATCTTCACTCACACACCACTAAGAGATGAAGAACGGTTTCACGGCCAAGACGCTGCCAACATGGATTACGTAATCAAAAACAACAGAGTGAAAATCGTGTTTAACGGTCACAATCACGTTTATATGCTGGGCACTGACAACGGCACAATCATGCTTCAGTGCGGAAGATCCGAGGCCGAGCAGGGTGCACACTGGTTGATTGTCAGACTGGATACGGGCTCTGGTCAGTTTTGTATTAAGCGCATGGATACATTGGAGGAAGATTGTTCTCTTTCAATAAAATAGTTTTTATTTGCCTGATCTTTGTCGCATCACCCGCTCACTCCGGCGAGTGGCGCGCATTGATTGAGCGTGCTGGATTCATGGGATTCCTGGCTGCGGGAGTCAGCTATGAGTGGACTCAGGAACACGCGACTGATGTTTCATTGGGCGGCTATCATATCGATAACGAAACCTACTATCAGACCAATATCGGCTATCGTTATTCCCGCTGGGTTACCCCGCTTAAAGGCAATGAATGGCGCCCGCTTCAATTCGGCGGCTTCGCTGTCTATGCTTTAAATACTGACAGATATTTTTTAAGCTCGCCCGACAAATACCCATCCAAGGGCTACTATGACGAAACAGCTCTTCGCTATGGAGCAGAGTTTGGTTCAACCCTGACCTTTTTCCCAAGCCGCTTGGCCATAGGATATCGTGTGCGAATTTTCGATAACGGTTTGATTGCGATGTTCAACAACTCCAACCGCGATATTCAGTATTATATTTCTTCGGGATTTACTCTTCAGTACTTGTTCTAAGTGGGGGCTTGAATCTTGCCCCAGAAACTAAAAAACCACCTCAAGGGTGGTTTTTAAAAAATGGCTCAGGAGGAGGGACTCGAACCCCCGACCCAGCGGTTAACAGCCGCTTGCTCTACCGACTGAGCTACTCCTGAACATCGGTGAAAGCCAAATTATTAGTTTGGACCTATCTTGTCAAACAGAAATCAGGGCTGTTCCAGGCGCTTTAAGACTTTTTCCAGTAGGGTCGAGCTTAGAGGCATGTCGTCGACTTTGAAAAAGGATGTATTTGGGACCTGTTCCATGGTTTTAGCCGCTCCCTTGGCATCCGTTGCCACCAAGCGACGAGAAAACTGAGATGTCTTCAACACTTCTTCCGAAATAGACCCGATCATAATCTCGCAGGCCGAGCTAATATCTTGGACCGACTCCAGGGTCTTTTGAACCTCACCCTTTTCATTCAGGATTTCGACTTTTTTCGTGTCGGCCGGGCACCAATTCAAGGGCCGCGTTTCTCCACCCAACAGTAAAGACAGGGCACTATCGTCTTTTTGTGCATCACGGGCGAATTGAGAGGATCTTAATTGCTGCATTCCATAGATAACCAGTCCAAATGAACCAATCATGAAAGCCACTTTGAGCCAAAACTTAAAATCCATGCGTCCTCCGTTACGGAAAACAGAGTAATGCCTTTTGGCTGCGTAAGGTATTGAATTTATGGGATTAAAAAGGAAAAAAATGGTGCACTCGAGAGGATTCGAACCTCTGACCACTTGATTCGTAGTCAAGTACTCTATCCAGCTGAGCTACGAGTGCACTGTGAAAGAGACGTATGTTTAAGCCGCAGTAATCAAAAAATCAAGCATTCTTAAAGAAAATTGCAAAAAGCACCCCGTTATTGCCTCCCCAAGCCTTGATTTGGCCTCCCGGCTATGGCAATTTAACGTTTCAGCTCGAAAAGAGTCCGCGGAGAAGTGGGAGAGTGGCTGAATCCAAGCGTTTGCTAAATGCTCGTACACCAAAAGTGTACCGAGGGTTCGAATCCCTCCTTCTCCGCCATTTAAACCTGCCTAGAGCAGGTTTTTGTGTTTCTAGGGCATTCTTTTTAAGAACGGCTCTATAAAGATAGCGGGACATGATCCCCGCTGTTTAAATCTATCTTTCAAGGCCGTAGTTACTGTTTTGTGAAATGCAAGATCCTGTATCAAATTAAACCCTATTTAGTGGGGTAAATTAAAATAAACCCGTCGAGAATTACTCATCTTCGGGCTTTCCCGAAAATTCTCACAATCCAATTTTCTCCCTCATGGAATCATTAAGTCGCTGCCATCAAGGACCGATAATTAGTTAGGGTATCTTGCATCTTCATGTATTCCCTCACAATCCCAAACCACTTATGAGCGGGCCACTAAACCATGAAGACTCGAAAAACGATCCTTATTGTCGATAACAACTCTGGTCTTGATAATTTGGTGCGAGAGCCGCTAGGCAAGCTATTGCGGGATTCCGATATTGCCCCTGTCGTCGTGCGCGCCAAAGACGGTGCCGAGGCCGCGATCAAAACTGAGAATCAAAAATTCGATATGGTTCTAATTGATACAGAGGTGCCACGTCTTATGGATGGTGGTTTCGTCTATGGTCTGCACACCTATAAGAACACCCAGGATGCAAGCCTGATTGTGGTCACACAACGTGATAGCACAGATCTGCCAGACTCTCTTCGCCACTGCACAATGCTTAAAAAGCCCATCACAGCGGATGAGCTGATTCAGACCATGATTAAGATTCTGAATAGCGGGCCCGCGGCCGTAGCCACCGCTACAGCTTCCAGCAAATATGCCGTGGATGTTCGCGTGATTAACGCCGTCATCAAGGCGACGACCAATGTGTTCGCGCAATTTGGCGTGCAGAATATCACCATGGGTAAGGCAGAAACTAAATCCCCCCATGAATCCTTGATGGGTGAAATTTCCTCTGTCGTGGAAATCAAGTCACAGTCGTACTCTGGGTACCTGGCAATTTCATTCGATAAAGGCAGCTATTTGGAAGTGGTCTCCGTAATGCTGATGGAAGAACAAACCGAGCTCAATGCCGAGAATCAGGATGCAGTCGGTGAGATCAATAATATTATTTTCGGTAACGCCAAATCAGAAATCACAAATTTCGGTGTGCAGCTGACAGTTCCAAAGGTTCTGATTGGTGCGGGAAGCCTGATCACCTGTCCTCAAGGATCAGCGGGTATGCTGATCCCCTTTGCAACAACCAAAGGAAAGTTCTACCTGACCGTCATTGCGGTGCCAGTCTAACTAAGCAAACGAACAACTTTTGTTTTAAATGCGATCTGTAAAGCATAGATCGATCGCACCACGACTTCGACAGCGACAAAGATAAATAGCCACAGCCACTCAAAGGCCCGCGGGTAATGCCCCCAGAAGTCCATGAAATGAAGACCCATGGGTAAAAACGCAAGATGCATGAAGTAGGCGACACCAAAATGCTTATTCCAAGCCAGATTGGAAACCAAGTTCATACCTTTTATTTTCCCTAATGCTGAGTTGATTCTTGGATCAAGACTGACTCGCATTAAAAACAAGAACACCACAAAGTGCTTCCAGAACATCAATGGCTTCTGCTTGAAAACGTAAGCCTCAAAGCCGGGACCCGCAGGGAAAGGTCCATAGTCTGGAGCAATCACAAACAGCAAAACAATTGCTGAAATCCAGGCCGCCCATTCCCATTTTTTTACCGCTTTAAAGCTATCTTTGAATTTTTGTGACCATATCACCGCAATTGAATGAAACAGCACCGGCACCGCAAGCCACGGCATTAAATTCCAACCTGAAAACTGAACCGCGTCTTTTATCTGCAGCATTCCTTCATACAGTTCAAAAGGAACGCTCAATATAAGAATACTTGCTATGGACAAAGCCGTGCGCAGAACCAGATTTCGTGGCAACGCCAGCACCAGCAGAAGGGCAAATATCAAATAGGAATAAACATCCCAATCCCATGTGCTGGGATCCATCGGGGCCGGAGCATTTGCAACAGACAAAGTTATCAATCCAAAAATCAGAACAAAGAAACGCATGGATTGTTTGGCTCTGGCTTTTAATCCAATCAGAAAAAAACTGAGGGCCACGATAAACAGGCCGCCATACTTGAAAGTATCACCAACCCATCCGGTAAGATTATGGTAGTTGGAAATTTCCGGCGGCAGCGAGATCACATCCTGATAAAACGTAAACTGCCAAACGTGAAAGTACAGAATCGCCGTCATCGTGGCGATTCTGAGAAGATCAAATCCATAGATTCTATGATTGGTTTTTTCAGTCATGCTTAAAGATTAACATCAAATAGGTTTCTATCCATCGTGCAGAACGGCAATCCCGCATCTCCGGAACCCATGTTCTCATAATATTTTTGAACGTTATGAGGCGCATCGATCCAAGGATGCTCCGGTACGTATTCAGGAACCTTACAATCAGCGTAGCACCATTTAGGACATGTCATAGGACCCGTTTTGGAATTCGAGTTTAGACATGGATCCCAGGAAATCTTGGAATGCTGACAAGCGAAGTTCATACCCACCAAATCATTTGGATCCGCCGTTGGCAGCGCACAACCAGAACCAGTAGACACATACTGAGCACCCGCCGGAACAATTGCCGAAGTTACTGGACAGTTCCCGGCCACAACTCTTGGATCATTAGATAGAGTGCTGGTACTTGTCGTAACACTACACTGTTCATTAAAGTTCGACCAATTCCACAATTGATTATTTTGCGGATTCTGCGGCCCCTTATTGAACTGAACTTCCAGACAAGCATTTCCGCCCTGTGAAATACCCGGTTTGGAACTGTTGAAATTAATCTTCTTGCCGACTTTCACTGGATAACAACCCATAAGCGGATACAGATTATTATCATCCAATACCTCACTGCTCTCTTTGATTACCTGAAACTTACCTGCTGAGCAGCGCACGGCCACATAACAGAACTGCTGATTTTTAGAGTTGAAGGCCGTATAGATCAATTCGTCCCCAGGAGTGACCTTCGCATTTGGATCCATGTTGTAGGTATAACCCTTACCGGTGCCATTCGAAGTTTTGTATCCCAACTGCGGCTTGATTCCATTCAAACTTCCGTAAGCGGTGTTATCGACATAGAAAGTACTGCCCGGAACGCAAGAGTTCTTCTCGAGCTGCGAAATATCCATGGCATCATCAAGTGGAGCGGACCATCCAGGGCTTGGCGGGCGAATGATGTTACATTTCTTACCGCACTTGCATCCGTTATTACTGTCGTCGCAAGACCGGTACTTCCCGCCGGCGGAGTCAGGAACATAGTTACGTCCCCCGTCGCTGGCGCAACCCAAACCGCCGTTATAGCAGATAACTGCCGCCACACCAGACGCGATGGCGATCGTTAATGCCGTAATGGAAATCCAGGCAACTGCCCCAACACCCATAGTTACGATAACGAGTACTGCAAACAACACCCAGTTAAACAGACCGCCAAACAAACCCTTACCACCCTTACAAGGTTTGCAATTACACGTGTAACAAGGAGGTGGTTTGAAATAGACATGGGGATTGATCTCTTTAATTGGCGGACGTCTGTCACCACCAATACCCGGCTGATCCATCATTTTTTCCTGCGCGGGCACATAGCTCAGATTTCCCGCAAGATCGATCATCGCAATACCAAACTTCATTTCACAGCCCCACATACGCGGGTTGCTTTTATCGCCGCGAATCTGGTTGTACGTGTATTTGTATTCCACGTATGGCTGTTGAACATTCATTCCCGGGAACTTGAAATTCGTACCGGAAGATTTAATAACCTCCACTCGATCGGGTCTGGAATTACAGAACTGCATCTGCTCACATGGCACCCAGCCGGTGTAACGCATATCCCAGGATTTATCGAAGCTGGTCTCAGCTCCCCCGTTGTAAGATCCCGGACACCAATTGCCTGGTGAGTTTTTAAACCACTGTCTGGAAGTATCCAAACACATCGGCACCACACCACCGTCTTTATGCATATTGTAGACGCGGAAAGTGACAACCAAATCAATATAGTTCTGAGCCGTTTGCGAACATAAAGGCCTGTCGCGATTCTCGGGCCACTTGGGGTTTGAAGAATTGTATGGCTGAAGATTCGTTAAGATCGTTTCAAAAGGATGACCCAAGCAATTCGCCTGCGATCCTGAACACTTCGTTCCGGCGCGCAAACCGTTCGTGCGATTTGTGTTATCAATGATCGCACCGGGCGTGGCCGCTGACGTTTTCACATAATTCACGTCATAAAAGAAATCGACGACATTTTGCTTATCTTCCGGCAGCGAAAAATCTTTCGTGCCTTCGCAGGTTTCGGACTGTCCTTTATCATTTATGAAGTTCGCACGCAGGGTAACACGCAGACCGTCTTTATCACTCATCCAACTCGGAAAAATCCCAACAATCTGTCTGGTCTGAGGTGAGTATCCAAACTGCGGTTCATAAGTTACATTGGATCGCTCACCATTACGAGGACGAGGCCAGTAATTGCCACAAGCAGTGCTCATGCTGTTCGAAGCAAGATCGTAACGATTCACTTTCAAGGATAGATTTAGATTTTTCAAACCACCCTGAAACTGACTGCTTAGCGCCTGACTATCCACACTAGTCAACAAACTCACTGGCGAGAAGGCATTGCAATGTCCAGAATTGTACTTTGTCGCCAAGTACTCCATCGAGCCTTTCAACAACAGGGGAGTGTAAAGCGTCAATCCATCATTTCGTATTGGAACGTCTTTGGTGGTCGTTGCGGTTTGCGGAATCTTGATAGTTTTACCAGGATTTGCGGAATACAGAACCCTGCCAGGGGCCAGATCAAACATCTTACTTCTTTGCGCATTGAACTGCGGATCAAACGAGTAAGAGCCAGCCGGGATATCGGGTGGAAGAAACACTCTCTGACCAATAGCACCGGCTCCGCTTACGCCCGCCATGCTGGTGTTCATTTTTGGCGGATAGCTGTCTAGTGAATTTCCCAATGAGTTGATTCGGGAAAAAGCCGTGTCGAGAACCGCCTGGCAGCTCGCCGAGGTTCTCATCTCTTTAATAATTTTCCCTTGTTGGCTAAAGAAAGGCATTGCTAGAATAAAGATCGTGGCAAGGATTCCGATCGCAACCATCATTTCAAGAGCTGAAAAGCCCGAGATATATTTATGACTGTTAGACCTGTCGCTTCGAAACATTCAAAATCCCCCACAGTAAGCCATTCAAGATGTACTTCAAATTCTAGCAGTGGGAAATTGGGGCAACAAGGTTTTTCCCTGATCGAACTTTTGCTTTCCGTGGTCCTAGGGTCGATTCTTTTGTATGGTGTCGGAGCATTGATCTCGATGGCCACGAATCAAAGTGAGTCACTGACCAACAGAATTCAGTCGGAGTCTGATCTCAACGATATTTCGTTTTATCTGAAACACTTCGCTTCTCAAGGCATAAACGTCGAAGATGGCAGTGGGCGCAACCTTAACAACTGGAACTCAACCGGAAGCAGCCAGAATACCGGCTTCGTCAGAGCCGATTATCTGGCTTCAGCTGGCTTTAATGCCAACGCAAATCCTGCTCCAGTCGACACGGTGGGTATCTTTTTACGAGACAACATGCACAGCGAGTACACAGCCGTTCCCAGCCTGGGTGATCGTTTTCTGCCTACGGGAATTTATTTTCAAAGGCCCACGGCAAAAACCTTCGGAGTCTTGTATATAGATCTTGGCCGATCGCAAGCCGCCGGTACGGTAACAATCGGTCCTTCACGGGATGACCTGTGGTTTGGCTCCATCGTTGACTTTCAAGCCACGGAAAGACAAGTCACCAGATTCGACATGAATAATCCCGATCAGGATCCGGCACTATCCAGCAGACTTCGGCTGTCCTCGGTGACTTTTAAGATCACCGTACGGGAATATCTGGGACAAGAAAACAGTAAGCGCGATTACACCTGGTGCCCTCCTGCTGCGATGACACAAGCTGAGTGCAAAACAACCAGTCCCTATAAAGATGTCGAAAGGGTCGTAAGAGTCACCTTTCGGGATAATGTCCTTGGGTTTTCCTCTGCACAAATGGCGCAGTCATCTGAAACTCCGGTTACTCTGCGCAATCAAAGAAGACCCATTTACCGTCGTCCCTATGATTTAATTTATTTTCTAAAACCTTCTTATCCGAGCGGGCAGCTTAAGAGAAACTAGGAGTCTATTTTATGATGCCTAAATCATTGCGGTCGAAAAAAGGTTTTGCAGGGGCGATGCTGGTCATTGCCATCGCAGTCGTTGTCGGCGTTATTATCGTCGGTGTCGTTTCCAAAATGGGAACACTTAATAAAAGCTACGATAAGTCCCGCGCATTCTTTGATTCCGAGATTGCCATTGAAAATTTCGCAGTCTCCCTAAAGGGCGCCTATGATAAGGCGAACTACCTTCGTGATATGCCGCCACAAACTTCAGGCACTGCTGCGAATGACGACTATGGTTGCCCTGGAAAAATAATCAAAATTGGAAGCGGGGCTAAAACGATTCGACTGTGCTGGGAATACGCTGCGGGATTGTGTTCAAAAAGGTCCCTGAATGCAGGTCTCGATATCTGTGTCGAACCCGGAAATCTGCAGGTCAATCTGCAGTCGCAAGATGAGTGGATGGTCGCCTATCATAGCAACAACTCCGAAAAACCAGACCAGTTTGAAGTATTCAAGGAAGCTACCAGACAGGTCATAGCTGAAATCAATTTGCCACAAGCTCATGCTAACCTTGATGTCTTCATACCAGCACTTCCGGCCATAACTTCGGTCAATAGCATACCTCTTAACACGACTTTACGGAATCGTCCTGAAGCACCAAATTGTTCACTACCTCAGTACCAATGCCTGAAAGTTGCATTCTGTGTAAAGAATGGCTCGTCTTGTTCGAACTCCGAATTGATTCGCCAAACATACTTATTCACCGTTCCTGCCTCCACAACGCAGGGGTATTAAGGTGAAAGCGGACACAAGATTTCGCTTTATTCTTATCCTGGTTTTTTTAACGGCTTTCTGCAGTTACACCTATGAACTGGTGCTGGCCAATATTCTCTCTGTTCTTTGGGGTAACGTCGTATTGCAGTATACGATCACAACCGGGATCTATATTTTCGCAATGGGTGCAGGCGCTTACTTCACTCCTGTGCGCTTAAACTCCAAAAAGGTTTTTATCTGGATCGAAGTCATAATCTCCCTTCTGGCAATTGCTTCTCCGCTTCTGTTTGTATACTTTGATGCAGGATCGAAGTTCGTATCCGTGCCCTTATGCTATTCCCTGATCTTTATGATTGGATTCTTTTCGGGAATGGAATTGCCCTTGCTTTTACAGGTTATGCAAACAGAGACAAATGCAAAAGATCAGAACGAAAGAGCACTGTTCCTGGATTATGCAGGCATGTTTGCTGGTGGCATTCTATTTGCGCTTATCTTAAACAGGCAGTTTGGATCAATATCGGTAAATTTAATTCTGGCTTTGATTAATCTGGGTTTGGCATTCATTTGCTGCTTTTACTGGGCCAGCAGGGAATCTCAGCTTCGCAAAATTGAACTTCCCTTGTTATGCACAATCTTTTCCACAGTCACATTTGGAGTTTTGTACAACTTGTCCTTCTATCAGGAGCTGATCTCTAAGTGGATAATCGCAAATTAAAACTACTTTCTTTTGCTCTGTCCTTTTGTGGATTTGCCTACCAAAGCGTAATGGCAAAGACCTTTGCCGTATTCCTGCAGGAAGAAGTTATTGGCTTCTGTCTATCCTCGGCCCTTTTCATTTATGGTATTGGTTTGGGAAGCAAAAAGTCCTCTAACGCCAAAGACGCCTTATCCGGACTGTTCCGGGTAGAATTTCTATTGATGTTTCTGGGTGCGGTTTCACCCATGCTGGTCACATATTTATTCTTTATTCCAAGCCTTGGACTCATAGAATTCTACGGATTTCGAATTCCTAGTGGATTATTGATGATCGTTTTCGTCTTAAGTAGTGGAGCCATCTCTTTAGCTCTGGGCTATTTGACTGGATACGAAACACCCCTGCTATTCCGCTTACGCAAAGACACTGAAGATAACATTCAACTGAATAGAATTCTGGCTTTCAGCTACTTTGGTGCGTTAGCTTCAGCTGTCTTTGTTCCGCTGATACTTATTCCCCATCTGGAGATTTACGGCAGTGCCATTCTGATTTCCCTCTTAAGCGGCAGCATCTGTATTTACCTGGCGACACAATTACCTGATAAAAGAAGCCACCTACAAAGATCAATCGCCGCAGCTGCATTCATCCTGGTATTTTCGGTGATACAAATTCCTTTACAGCAATGGTCCTTGCGCATGCGCTATTTCGTGAACTACCCAAAAATCATTTCCAGTTCCTCAGAAGTGGTTGAATACATTCGGGGCTTAAAAAATAATATACAAGTTACCAGACATCTTAGTTCCTATCAGGCCATCGACGTGGTCGAAGGTCAAAGCGACGGCGAATCTTACTTCAGCCTTTGGCTGAACGGGCAATACCAGTTTGATTCCAGATATGAAAAGTCATATCACGAAGCCTTCCTGGAAGGAGCCACACATCTGTCCGGCATTGCGCCCACCAAGATCCTTATCTTGGGAGCGGGTGATGGATTGTTATTGCGTGATGTTCTAAAAAAGTTTCCATCCGACGCTGAAGTAACTCTGGTAGAACTGGATCCACAGGTTTTGAAAATTGCCAAAGAGGATCCCCGTTGGCGCAACTTGAATGAAGACTCCCTTCACAACAATCGCGTGGAAGTTATTACTGATGATGCCTTCCACTTTCTTCGCGAAAGCAAGCGCACATGGAATGCGGTATTTTTGGATTTCCCGTACCCCTATAGCGTAGAGCTTTCAAAGCTTTATAGCCTAGAATTTTACAGAATCCTGAAGCGCAAACTGGATCCACAGGGCTTCATCGTCTTTGACTTCCCAACAAACGAAAGTGCTGACATCATTCACTCAACGCTTGCAGAAGTGCCATTTAAAAACATCGTGGCTTTTGAAAAATCTGAAAGCTTTGTATTCGCATCTGATTCCCAAGTGATTGACTTAAGCAACGAACCTAAAAGTGAATATAAAATGATTCCTCTGCCGCCTGTGGAAAAGTCTCTGGTAAATTCGCTATTTAAGCCGCAGCTACCAAGGATGTGGCAATGACTCAGCGAAGATTCCTGGCTCTGGATATTCTAAGAACCTTCAGCGTGATTGTGATTACATTCTATCATGTATGGGAATCCGCTTTTGGCGAAGACCGTATGTTCTTCACTAAAAGTCAGTCCATTTATGCCTATTTGACTCAGTTCTTTGTCGACTACTGGAGCTATTCCGGAATTATCCTGGCGCTGATCTCATTCTTTTTGATTGGTCTTTCAAAAAAAGATATCAACTGGCCACGATACTTACTGGTCTCAATAGGACTGGTGGGAATGATGATTCACGATCAGGCACAAACTGAGTATCAAAATTGGAGTTGGAATTTATACGGGTATCTACTGGTAAGCTTGCTGACCGTACAAATTCTTCCCAACAATAAAAAAGCTCTGCTCACACTGAGTGTGCTCTCGTTGTCTTTGCTCTTTATTCCTATTGAAATATTTCAGTCGCTCAAACCATCGGACAGTCCACTCTTAGGCCAGATGCTGATCGGGGATTTGGATGCTACGACAACTATCGGGTGGGGACTTCTACCTTGGCTTTCAATTCCAGTACTGGGGTTCTCGGTAGGGCGAATGATACGTGATCTATCCACGAATTCACTGGTATTTACAGGCTTCAAATACGAGGTACCGGTGCTGCTGACCGTGGCTGCGGGATTGATTGCACTGTTTCCGTTTAGAAGCGATGTTTCAGTTTCTTCAACAGGATTTTATTACTACGTATTCTCTGGATCAGTTTGGTTTTTTTGGAGTCGTTTCGCGGTGATACTGATTTGGATTCGGATTTCCTGTTTGAATTCAGCAAATCAATTCCTGAGCCGATTTAAAATTGTGCAGCTGAACTCAGAGCTTGCCTGGAATCGACATTTTGGTCTTTGTTACTTCATCCAGTTTATATTTCTGTCTTGGGCGTCGCAGCTGTCTTTAGAGTTCCGGGCGAACCCTTGGCTTATGGATCTTTTTTGGATTGGTATGGTTGCAGCAACCGAGGTGCTTGCTCGGCTGCTGGTTATCAGACTTCGATCATTCAGATTAACGGCTAACAAGCTGGTCAACAGAACCTAAGATCTTGGACATTCTTGTCAAAGACTCATTGCGGATCTTTTCAGCCAGTCTTTCTTCAAGGATGTTGGCAGAAGCGTCGTTGCCTACGATAGCTTTAAGCGCCGATTTCATAGTGTCATCGTATGGTAAGGAGAACTGTTCGCTTAATACCGACGTTGTTTCACCGGACACTGCCAGCAAAGTCAAAGCAGGTTGCTGAGTGATTTCTAAGGTGGCTGCCGCCTTGTTGTATCCAGCAGTTTTTAGTGCCTTCAATGCTTCGCTTTTCCACTCTTCAGTTTCAGCATTCAAACCCTGGTCGTTCTCGAAAAATACATTCAAAGAAAGAAGTGGTTTTTTATCATAAACATTCAAAAAGTTCAGAGCTGCTTTGCGAGCCGACTCACACGAATCCGCGTTAGCCAAAACCGATTTGACGTCGGCAATTTCCCGGCTCAATGACTGCCCCTCTGCACTTTTCAATTCAGCTGAAGACAGTGCTTTCAGGGATTCAGAATTGGATCTTAGTATGTCGATTAGCTCCGCAACTGATCCCTGGCGTTCCAATCTAAGGAATTCAGCCTTAAGAGGGTGAATCACTTGAACCACGCTCATTTCATTCGCAATACATTGTTTGATTTGATCAGCGCTGATCTTCGCAAAGGAATTTTGCCCGATCAATAGAAGGGAAACAGTAAGTACGCCGCGAATTGAAAAGTTCTTCATCTTTAGATCCTTTGGTTCGATAAATAAATCCACCAAGGCAGTTACAAGAATCGGACCTTCCTCTGTGACAGCCTATTGCTCCCAAAGGTTTAATGTGTGTCTAAAACATGGACAGGAGGCCCTTTCGGTCCCTACCCGGTGGTCAGCATCCCGCTTGCAACACCCGTCACTGTCTCCCTTAACAGCAGTAGGTTCTTTTCCTTCAAAGCAATCAGCTGAAGGACATTGAGAGGGTGAATCAAGGGCGAGCGCAAAGAAATGCTTGTTCCAAGCCATGGCCGATACCACAGCAGATTCCTTTCTCCCGTCAGATCGCGCACTGCCTTGATGCAGGACTTATGCTCCTGCTGAAACTCACGAATATACTTGGTCTTAACCTCATCCGGCAGCTTGGAGTTTGAAACGTATAGCGCAAAGATGTTCAAATCCATTTTCTCAAGCGTGAAACCCAACGCCTTAATGTAGGAACTGAACAGCTGCGACTGCCTGAATGCAGATCTGTATTCCTTTTTCTGCGACTCCTTCAAGCTTTTCCAATAGCTTCCAAACGCCCACCAAGTCGGGAACAACGTACGTGTTTGTGTCCAGCATAGCACCCATGGGATTGCTCTTAAGCTTTTCAGTTCAACCGCGGACCCCTGCCTTTTGGAGGGACGAGATCCCAGTCTTAAATTCTTTAAGTATGAATAGGGGGTAGCCTCTTCAATCAGTTTCAAAAAGTCAGGATCCTGCAGAGTCATTTGATAGTGGCTCTGGGTGAAATCCGCCATTCGCTTTAAAGCCATATCGACTTTCTGTGATGTTTTGCCTTCTGACTTTACAGACTTTCTGTCTCTGGCATTCATGATTCTTTCAAGTTGTCGCTGCAAGATTTCTGGCGCTGAGTAGTTTCTGTAAATCATCTCACCCTGAACGGTCACTTTCACATTAAGCAATGCGGATTGTGGCCACCAATCCGTCTGCTCCTGAACCGAACCACCCCCACGCTCAATGCTGCCACCGCTGCCATGAAAGAACACAGGTCGCAGACCATGCTTCATTATAACTTTTTCTATTTCAGAAATCGCAGTTTTCACCAAGTATCTGGATGCAAACGATCCATTTTGCTTGGCGGAGTCAGAGTAACCCAGCATAACTTCCAGATCTCCAGACCATTTTTGTTTTACGATGGATTTTCTATGAGCACTTTTTAGGAATTCCACAATGATGTCCTTTCCGTTGGACAAAGAGTGTGAACTTTCAAAAAGTGGCACGACGGGCAGTCGATAGTCTCCCAGATATCGCTTCGTCAGCTTCATTCCCGCCTCGATATCCTGAACAGACTCACAATTACTAAGCACAAAACCACGAACATAGTTCTTGGGATCATGCTCGGGGGACACACGACTTAGCATTTTCAACATTCTGGCTATATTAAGCTTACTGCTGCTGTCCAGAGCCGCCTCATGGACCAAGCTGCTGTCCTCGCGTATCTCCAACGGAACCACAAGTCCCGGAAATACTTTTAAGAACGTTTGAATTCGCTGCAAAAGCGGTGAATCAATCCCAAAAAGTTTTCTATGCTGATTTCCAAGTCCTAATATAGCCATCTTAAGTTTGTGCAAACGGTTCGCATCCCTGGCCCGAATCAGTTTCAAAGAACGAAGACTTTTTTGGACGGACCGAAGGTCATTTTTTATACGGGTGATGTGACGCTTTTCCTGAGCACTTACTAAAACGAGTGGCTCCATGTCGTGCTGAAATTCCTTAAGAGATTTTGAAAGCCATTTTATCAAAATTCCCCGGGACATATTTAGACTGGAGATCATCGTTTTCTCATCCACACCCGGATGACCATCTTTATCGCCGCCAACCCAAGTGCGAATGTTAAAGGGCTGCTGCTTCAGACGCTGGTGAATGAATAGATCAATGATCTCATCTTGCAGACCCAAACCATAAACATACTCCGCCTCGTCCATGACAGAGGGTTTTCTTTGCTTGGACATAGGGATATGCCAGGCCCACTTTAGCAAAACGTTTAGCTCTGCCTGATCAGATAAGCTTTCGCCGAAAAGACGGCGCTCCAGTAGCGCTTGAATTTTTTTAAAATAGTAAAGCGTATCGGCATTACGGGATTCCGTCGGATGAGCAGTCAATACATGGATTGTACGACCGAATGTGTGCTTCTGATCCTTTGCGGCTGAGGATTCTAATTTCAGACGATAAGCGCGATACGCAGATTCGCAGGAATTTATAATTTCCAGCATCAGAGAAAATGCATGGGCGATTTGATATTGTTCTGTGATTGAAAGTTTTTGGAGTTCCACTTGCAGGGCAAGAAGACCCTTCAGGGATTTGGATTTTTCAGACTTAACATAGCGTCTGATTCTTTCGATCCGAACGAACCCGGGCCTACCGAGCTCAAATTCGATCACCTTCCCCAACTCCGTTACTGACCAATCTACAAGTTGCGTAAGTTCGCGGGGAAGACGTTCATGCATAAGCCCTCACTAGTAGAGCTTGCTTAACTCCATTGAATACTTGCCTGGAGCAAACTCACTCATTCGCTTAGTCCAAAGGTTTTGATAAAACTTCTCCTTACAAGCGTAACTTGCATAAGGGAAGATCGCAATTCCTCCGCGCGGTGTGAATTCACCAACAACTTCAATGTATTTTGGCTTCATTAGCTTTACCAAATCATCACAGATTGTCTGGATACAATCTTCGTGGAAGTCTCCGTGATTTCTGAAGCTGAACAAATAGAGTTTCAAGGATTTGGACTCAACCATTTTCTTGTCAGCAATATAGTTGATAAAAACTTTTGCGAAATCAGGTTGTCCTGTTTTTGGACAAAGAGAAGTAAACTCTGTGCAAACGAATGTCGTCCAGGCGATTTTGCCGGGATTCTTGTTATCAAACGCTTCCAGGGACTCTGGGGAGTAGTTTGAAGGATAGTCCGTTTGGGTTTCACCCAAAGCGAAATTCTTTAGTTCTTTTGCGTCTCTGCCAGTCTTTTTCATAGGGGATTTTCTATCCCCACCGGGCTGGAAATTCAATCTTTCTTACCATAGGGAAGTTCTTTCAAAGCTTCTCTATTCGACGTGAGGGACGCCCACGTACCGAGCCAGCCAATACGCAAATAAATAGTCCACGCCGGCATTTTCTGAGCCACGGCTGGCGCTATCCTTAAACCCGAAGGCCGTGTCCTTCCAGACGAAGTTAGACGTAAATGCCTGGTACTCAAATACCGGGTAGTTATAAAGACCCTGGTAGAAATACTCGTTAGGGGGCTCCGGTATTTTTAGGGCCTTCCAGAACAAGCGGGGAATTGGAGAAATGCACCATTCCGGGTTTAACGAATGATTAATGGTCACATCCAGATTAGGACGAGGGTAAGGAATTTCCCGAATGCCCCAGGCTGCATTGTTTAGTGCCGACATGAATTTCTCTTCACTGCTATCCTCACGGAAGTTGTCTCCACGAGTCCCCTTCGAATATGCATAGCCATAGGCCACCATCGTCACCAAATGGCGTTGAGCCGGGCTATAGGTAACCCAAGTGTCCATTAATCTTTCGCGCAGACGATTGCGAATTTCTGTTTCACCAAGTCGCTCCGCGATAGTGATGTCAGTCATGTCGCCCACCAAGCCCAGATTCACACCACTCCAATCAGCACTTCCATGCCAATAGAAGTTAGCGTTCATGCTGTAACCGGAAGGCTTCCAACGCATTTTTCGATAAGCGGAACGATAGTCCTCAAGAGCTTTCTTATCCTTGTTGATCAGGGCCACCAATCCATAAGACGGAGCCTGATTCTGAGATTTATCATCGAAGATTCTAAGCTTTAACAGACGGCGCGATTTATCGCGCAAGTGATCCCACATTTCCTTGTCAGATTCAGGAATCACCAAACTTGCCCACATCATTGAATGCGTCAGACCCTTGTACATGTCGTTGTTGCCACCTTCGAGCCACAGCATGTTTGCATAAACGCCTTTACCTTGATGCCACTTATTCGGAATCGCATCACCAGGCTTATAAGGCATAAGTGTTCTTGCAAACTCCTCAGGATCCTCCGTAATATCCATCAAAATAAAAATCGCACGCAGGGATTTACGAACATTCGCCAACGCATCCGGGTTTTTGGTTTTTAAGTATCGCATTGCCTGTGAACCGATATACATTCCCGTCCACAAGGCTGAGTCGCCATCATAGCGATAAGCGATCAACTTATCATTTGAGTCGACTTCGGCCTTTGAAACCATGCCGATTTCATTGATGTGATGAGTGACGGTGTTCTTGTCATAGCTGGCTGCTTTATCACTGAGCGACGGAGCGTAGGCATTTCTTTTTACAGAGGCCTCAGTGATGCTGATATCATCCGTGATTTTATTAACGACACGGATTATATCCTTATGTGTCTGATAGAAGTCATAGTCGGTTGGATCAAATACAATAAACGGGCGCTCTTCCTGAAACTCTTTTCTATTCTTAAAAGACTGCACATAGGGATCTTTGTGATACCCGATATCGCGCTTAAAGATGTTGATAACTCCGCGAACAGCAACAGGCACCTTCGGCCCCTGCGCATCAATATTGGTGCGTAAGTTTGTCCAAAGGGGCTTCACTTCCAAATCACGTTTGGTCGTAATCCATTCGTTATAGTTGGAAACTTTCTTGTCTGAGTACTGAGCCGCCAAACCCTTGTCGGTTGCAACAAAGCGGGTGACCACATTAATCGTATTCTTAAAGTCACTCGCATCACGTTTGGAATTGCCAATCTTTTCAATAAAATCCGCCTGGCGCAGATCATAGCTTAGCACCAACGTATCACCGGCAGTCACTGCTTTCCCTGTCCAAACTTCTTGAACTTTCAATCCATCATAGAAATAGTTGATATAGGTGACCACGCGAATAACGTCATAAGTGCCATCACTGGTTCTTCTTAATTCCAATTCGCCGTTATAGGGTCCACGAGTGGAGCTGGTGCCTTGTAAGAACCAGATACCTTCCATTCCGCCAGTCGCTTGAAGTGAGGCAACGTCACGAGGCACCTTCTTTTCAACTGTGGTGCAAGAAGATGTGAATAGAAGGGCTGAAAATAAATAGAGGAATGAAAAGTACTTCATTCCTCTATTCTCTCCAAGTTTGAACCTCGCTTGGAGTCCTGTTTATCAGATCAGACCTTAGTAGGGGATTTTGTCAGATTTGCTCTGCCACTCTTTGAAGACCTCAAGAGCTTCTGAGTGTCCGCACTGAATCATCGGAACTTTACGGTCTTTGATGTCTTTTGGGATCTCCTGATAAAGGAAATCATCATCAAACTGAATGTCGGCAGCATCTTTACGAGTGTTGCCATAATAAATAGTAGTAATACGCGCCCAATAAATTGCCGCAAGACACATTGGACAAGGCTCGCAGCTCGTGTAGATCTCTGCACCTTCAAGGCTGAAGTTTTTTACGTTTGAACAAGCATCACGAATTGCAGAAACTTCTGCATGAGCTGTGGGATCGTTGGAGGACGTAACTTTATTCCATCCTTCACCGATAATTTTACCGTCTTTAACGATAACCGCACCAAAAGGACCACCGGCACCTTGTTGCATGTTCTTACGGGAAAGCTCTACTGCTTTAAGCATGAATTCTGTTTTCATAAGGGAGCTGACACTAGCAGAGCTAATGGTGGAGTCAAGCTACGAAAAATACACAAACGGCTCACTTTTCTGCGGTGAAACCGTTTACAGAACGTTCTTGCGGCGCGCATTTCTAGTTCTTTTTCGCACCTAACCAGGCCATAGATAAGCTATCAATTTCTACGTTCTTCATTAATGGATCTGCCTCAAGCCAACCGTCATTGTTGGCTTTCTGCCAACTGGCGCCGCCCGAGTTGATTACTTTTAGTGCATATCGACAACTACTAGGATTGTCCTTCTTGCAGATCTTTCTATATCCAGCAACTACGGCTGCGTGATACTTAGGACCGCAGGCATCCGAACATTCTTTGCTTGTGCAGGCTTTTACACATTTCTTTTTATCTTCATCTGAGCAGTCTGCAACACAAATAGGCTCCAATAGTACTGGCTGTCGACTTTGTAGAATCGAAACAATTTTACCGAGGGCCTGTTCGCGATTCGCTTTGCCTACTTCGGGAAAATACTTAACTTCGTAGTTGTTCTTTCCAGCGAGCTCAATTCCATTTTTTGGATTGCTACACTCCGCAGGATACAAGAGAGTATTGAGCGCCTCTTCATAAGTATCTTTCTGAAATGCCGCTAGCAATTTCGCTGGATCACTTCGCAAAGATGACGTTGATTTTTGATCTTCTTCGATCTTCATGTTCTTCGAAACAGTTTCTGCAGCTCTTTGATAGTACTTGTCCGCACAGTCTTTACAGTTGCTGGCTACCGCTTCACGATACTTGTCGTAGTCCTCTTTTAAATTATCCCAAATTGCTCTCTGAGCCAGGGTAATTTCCTCTTTATTCTTGAATGCACCTTTTGATAGAATTTTATCAAGCGACACACACTTTTCTGATGGCAGACGTTCCACGATGTCAACTGCCATACTCAGATTAAGAGTACCATCTCCACCCTCACCCAACTTACTATAGTTTTCATCGCGAGTGTCATCATCATCCATGGTATTTGTATGTCGAACATATCTTGCAATTCCAACCGAAGAAACCCGTTTATCATCACCCAAGTCGGTCTTACAGTTTTTGACATTCATCTGCTTACACTGCTCAAAATTTAGTATGGTCGACGCGGCTGCGGCGTAGCAAATCCCCAGAGTGTCCTGCGTAATGTATGATGGAAGAAATTTTTCTTCAGGATTCTTCCCTGGATCCGGTGCCGGATAATCCTTTGACGCCGGAGTAGCCCAATCAGATTCTACCAGAGTGCCATAGTTAATTTGTGCCATTGCAAAAACTGGTGCTAAAATAAAAAAGAGATAGAAAAGTATACGCATATATAGATCGTCTTAAATTTAACTCCCCAAAAATAGAAGTCTTTATCTAAAACTGGACGTGAGTTTAGTCCAGTTAGCTAAACATCTACTATTGATATGCCGAAATAGCCTTGGATATGCGAAATATCGTCAACACTGCCATTCTTTTATTTCTTTTATTTATTGTCGACGTGGCAAGGGCTGACATTATTCTAAATCCTCTTGGTACTTCAATTACACAAAGGATTCTATCATACAAGTCATACGATGATATTCGAATAGATCGAGATTTAGACGGAAAGATTGATGAGTGGTACTTGCGAAATGGAAACACCGAAGTTCATCTTAGGTATAAGAATGGACAGGTTTCTACAATGCACCTTAAGCGGTTTTTAAGCAATAATCGAGTTCGGCTAAAGGATTTCGAATACAACGCTGGCAAGTTGATTCAAATTAGCTCCGAGGAACGAGATATGATCATCATGCACGGTGAAGCAGAAGACACAGCTTGCGAAGAAAACGAGCTACTTAAAGAAAAAATATCCGTATTGAATCAGGACATTTCTGCAATTTTAGAGAAAGCCGGCAAAGAATCAAAATCTTGTGATATCAAAAAGTTTCCAAAAACAAGTAGACGCCTATCGATAGCAATTAACATCCTAAAAAGTCAGCCCGAAACCATCACAAATTGCATTGAAGATGTGGACCTAGGGAGCGTGGACGCAAAATTAGTTTCTGCCAAATTGAAGAAAAATTTAGCAAAACTATTCGTAAACCCCGCCGCGGACGGTATTTTTACTTGTTCCGTTTCTGACACTTCAAATGTCGTTGGTAAAACAACAGAAGATGGGAAGATCACAATCGAATTTCCAACACAATACTCCGATGATCTTAGCACATACAGAGCTCAGAATTTAGTAATGCACGAGCTTTTGCATACCGCAGGAATTGTTGATGAGGATCTACTATACAATGTTTTGAAAGCCTGCCACAAATCTAGCACGCCAACCACTATGAATCTAATGTCACCAACAAAGAGCCATATTTCGACGAGTTCCGACAGCCTCGCCAACAAAGGCGCAGATGCTAAGAAGGAAATTGCAAGTAGCGTAGCGAAATCCAACAAGAATGCGGCAAGCTCTAAGAGATCCGTGGCCTCTGAGGCACCTGACTCGGTTAACATGAAGTCAGAAATCGCCAATGCGACCGCAATCATTCCTTCAGCCGAAAAGCTAAAGGTAGCAAAAATTGATAAATCCCCAGCCGGAAAAGAAATGGCCTTGAAAGATAGTGTTCAAGAAAGTGCCCCAGTTCTAAGGATGGCCAACCAGGTAATGGGAGCTTCAAACACCCCGGCTATGGCTGACAATTCCGAAGATTCAAATTCCAATATGCCCGCAAGCTACTCCAGATCTTCAAACTCAAGTTCAGGATCAAGTTCTTCAAGCTCCGCATACTCAGGAACATCCACATACTCCGATTCGGAAGTCAGCGGCAGCTCAAGATCTGGCGGCAGCAGTACCAGCGGAAAACGTTATCAATCGCGCCATGGACGTTATCAATCTAAAGGCAGCAGTGGTGACGGTGTTGGTGCCGACGAGTTCATTGCCGAAGAAGTTGATTTGACCAAAGGAGCGCAAGCCTCCAGGTCCGGAAGTAGCAATCGCGGTTCCACAATCAGATATCAAAACGAGACTGGCAACTACAACCCGACAGCACAAACCACAGGCTCAGGCACTCGATCTCCCGCTTCATCAACTGATGAGGTTTCCAGAGGACGAGGGTCCGCAGTCGCTCGAGGAGGTGTTGCTGATACTCCTGCGATCTCCGCTGGCGGTGGCTCCCCAATTAATCTTGGATCAAGTTCCGGAGGAGGCGGCGGCGCCCCTTCGGCTGCGACAGGCACTCGTAATACAACTGGCAGAACAGCGGCATCCAGTCGCGCACCAGCTTCAGCATCAGCGACCCCGATCAACAAAGCCCAGCAACGTGAAATCATGAGCACAATTGTTGATAGAGACTACTCGCAAGTTCGCACCGAACTGAAAAGTGATGCCTTCCAAAGCGAACTAAAAGCCAATGGAATCAAGGTGATAGACTACAACGGAAACCGTTGGGGTGCGCCTGAAGGCACCGTCATTTACCTGGATGATGGCAGTCGCTTCATCCGTCAAAGATAACTAGACCCGTTCCCTCATATTCAGAGCAAAAGCAAACTCCCAGAAAAACAAATACTTAAGTTGTTTCCTTAGGTGTCCGATAAACAAAATGTAGTCGGCATCTTAAAGGAGAATGCTTTTGTTGTCTAAATTGAAACGCAACAAATCAATGGTACTTCTAATCGTAGCAACTTTTTGGCTTTGCTACGTGGGTATTACTGCGACTCAGTTTTATTTCAACGTTGCTGAAATGACAGAGCAAGTGATTGAAACAAAACATTCACAAATGACTTTCGTTGAAGACAGTCAAATCTCAGCTTTGGTTTCAGATAACACAGATTTGGTAAAAGCAAATCTCGACAAAGCTCGTGAACTTAATCTTATTCATTTCTATATCCTGCAAAAGAACAGTGACGTAGTCAGCTTTCACAATAACGATGGCGACGCAGAAAGCATCAATGCTGATTACAAAGTGTTCAATCAAATTCTAGCAACAGAAAACATCGCCTTCCGCACAATTAAAATTATGGATTATCGCCTGACAGTGGGTGTCTTCCAAAATAAAGCACGTATCATTATGCAGACTGCGTGGGATTATAAAGGCATGATCCTGCGTGATCTGGTTTCGGTGACAGCATTCCTGTCATTGATCGTTTGGCTATTCCTTAAAGACATCATTGACCTTACCAGAGTTCTGTCGTCCCGCGACCGACAACAGATGGGGAAAATCAAATCCCTGTCCAAAGAGGGCGCGACTCTTTTGCATGCGGCTCAAACATATGAGGCCACACAAAAGACTCTTGCTTACGAAAATAAAGTCTACACCGAGACTCTAACTCCGGCGATTGTTCATGAAATCAGATCCGGCAGAAAACCACCCTATGCATTCCAAACATCAATGGTGCGTATTGATCTGAATGGCTACACGCAGATTTTCCTGGATAAGAAGGATGAGTACGTCAGTGATATGATGAACTCCTACTTTATCCGCTCTCGCGAAATCATCGAGCGCTATAACGGTCTTATTTATCAGTATGTTGGTGACGAGATTGTTTTCCACATCAAAGAATCCCAAGGTGTGAACTCCCAAGCTATGTCGCTGGCATGTCTGCGCGCCGTCTTTGAAGTGGCTCAGGATATTGAAGATCACCTTCCGGATGGAGCAGATCACTATTTCAAAGTGAAAGGCTCTTTCGTCATTGGCAAAATCCGCTTTGTTCCTCAGGACTCGGGCTATGGCCTATCCGGATTGCCTTTGATTGAGTCTGCTAGGTTGCTAAGTCAGGTAGATGACAAGGTTAAGAGCTCCATTACTTTCTATAGTGAAGCAAGCAGCTCCGTGCAGGATCTGTGCACCATCGCTGAAACTAAAAGCACAATGCTAAAAGGCTTCTCAACACCTGCGACACTTTGCAAAGTCACTGACTTTGCGCCGATTGATCGCCTGCTGGGGCGCCATCAGCTTGAAAAACTGACGTACTATCGCAGCGACAGTGATCTGGTTTGTATCTATAAATTCCTTGAGAAAGCTCTTCAGGAAAAAGACGAAATCAGCTTCTTCAGGGTTTTCTCGGTTCTAAAAACTTTCAAGGTGAATCAAACGACGCTGCAACAGGTGGCCGCTTTTGAAAAACTGGTTTCTGTGACTCATTCTCTGAACCAAAAAAAGCATATCAGCGACAAGGTTTTGGCATCTGTTATTTCACTGGCATCCAATCTGGTTCCGCACGCCTTTGTGGAAAGCTCTCTGTTGGAATTACTTGAAAAGTGCCTTGTGCACAAAGACCCACGCACTCAAGCGAATACAATTATCGTTCTTGGTGACCTGGCTCGAGATGTAAGCTTTTTACGACAGTATATTTATGCCAGCCACAACCGCGTCTCCGCAGATGCGTTGCTGGTGACGGGCAAACAGAATTTCGATGGTGAGCTTGCCAAAAAATTGGCAGAGTTTTTGGAATCCAAGAATCCGTTATTCCGCGCCAGCGGCAGCTTCGTGGTGAAGCATTTGGCTGATCACTATAAAGCAACGGATCCGGTTTTCTTTGAGACTAATAACGATCTTAAGAAACTACTTAAAAAGGCCGCTTAGGCCTTTTTAAATTTCGAAGCTACCATCGGCCAAATTACCGGAATCAATGAAACCCCGATTACACCAAAGATCACGATGTGGAAATTTCTTTTCACAATCGGCAGGTTACCAAAGAAGTGTCCTGCCAGGATGAATGTAAACACCCAAACCACAGCACCAATAACGTTGTAAGTAACAAACTTTCGGTACTTCATGCTGCCAATACCCGCCACGAACGGAGCGAACGTTCTGACGATCGGTGCAAAGCGTGCAGCCACGATCGTGAAAGCGCCCCATTTGTCATAAAAGTTCTGCGTATCGATCAAGTATTGTTTTTTGAAAAAGCGACTGTCGATATCAAACACCTTTGGCCCAAGATATTTACCGATGTGATAGTTAACGGTATCACCAATAATTCCGGCGATAGTCAGTGACGCCAGCAGAATCCAAAGATTCAATCCGCCCTCTACCGTCGTCAATGCACCCAAAGCAAACAACAAAGAATCACCTGGCAGGAACGGCGTCACGACCAAGCCAGTTTCACAGAAGATCACCAGGAACATAATCACATAAATCCACGGCCCGAAATAAGCCATCCATTGAACCAAATGCTGATCAAGATGCAGAATGATGTCGATAATCTGAGACATAGTGTCGTTCCTTTGTAAATTCAGGTGGAAGCATATCACAAACCAATTGACCGCCTCCAAAGAAAATTTATGCTTTTATAGTGAGGGGACACAACATGAAACGAATTATTTTTGCTGTTATCGCACTGTGCGCAGGTCTTGCTAACGCTGCACCAATGATTTCAGAACTTCCAGAAGACGCATGTGACAGTTTGAAATGCACAAAAGTTATGAAATCCATACTTTCTGGTTTCAACTACACTCCACATACAGTCAGTCAAGAGCCCGGAGTTTACAGTGGCGGATGTTTTCACTTGGGCGGAATTGGACCTGATCACGAGCACTATGCAGAGTTGTTGATCGACCAACTTGAAGACGGCACGACATATTTCTCTACGAACTTTGCTTACTTCTATCCTGAGAATCCCTATGCAAATTGGGATCTGACAAAAGCTCGTCAGGAAGCTTCGGATTTCGCCAAACAAAATGCGCGAATCAAAGAAGGCAGCAATGCTTCCAGAGTAGAGATCTACAACTCCGAAGGAGTTCCAAACGTCGTCTATTACATGCGCCAAAATCCAGAAACCAAAATGATTTACTACATCACTTACGGCGGCTTCGGCCCTCAAAGCACAAAGATCTTCTGCACGATGAACAAGAATCCTTAGATTTTAAAATTAGACAGGCTTAGAAATAAAAAAAGCGATCACTAAGGATCGCTTTTTAAATGGCGGAGAGTGAGGGATTCGAACCCTCGAGCCCCGCGAAGGGCTGCCAGTTTTCAAGACTGGTGTATTCAACCACTCTACCAACTCTCCGTCGAACGTTCTATGGGTTTTGACGGGGGTTTTCAAGCGGTTGTTGTAATGACGCGGAGTGATATTTAAAAGAGACCCGGCTAGCTGACTAGCGGATCTCGGTTTTTCCACCCATGTACTTCTGTAGTGCCTTAGGAATCGCCACTGAGCCGTCTTCACGTTGGTAGTTCTCAAGAATCGCCACCAATGTACGTCCCACCGCCAGGGCGGAACCATTCAAAGTATGGACGAACTGAGGCTTGCCGCCAAGACTGCGGAAGCGAATATTCGCACGGCGAGCCTGGAAGTCTTCGAAGTTTGAGCATGAGCTGATCTCGCGATAAGCTCCCTGTCCCGGAAGCCATACTTCCAAGTCATGAGTTCTTGCAGATCCAAAGCCCATATCACCCGTGCACAAAAGCATGCGGCGGAATGGAAGCTCAAGATCGATCAAAACCTGCTCTGCATGAGACGTCAAAGCCTCGTGAATTTCATAAGACTTATCCGGATGACAGAAAGTCATCAACTCAACTTTGTCGAACTGATGCTGACGAATCAAACCTTTCGTATCGCGACCGGCACTGCCTGCTTCAGAACGGAAGCAAGGGGAGTAAGCACAGAAGCTTTGCGGAAGATAAGTTTCATCCAGGATTTCATTATTATAGTAATTCGTAACAGGAACTTCCGCTGTCGGAATCAAATAAAGATCAGAGCCTTCCAAATGGAAAACGTCTTCTTTGAATTTCGGAAAGTTACCAGTACCAGTCAGACTGTTTGAATTCACCATGAACGGTGGAATCATTTCAGTGTAACCATGGCGAGTAGAGTGTAAATCCATCATGAACTGAATAAGACCGCGCTCCATCTGAGCCGCTGCCCCCTTTAGGAAGGCAAAGCGAGTCCCCGTGGTTTTACCCGCGCGTTCGAAATCGATGATGTTCAGCTTCTCGCCCAATTCCCAGTGTTCTTTCGCCTTGAATCCAAACTTCGTTGGTTCGCCCCAAGTTTTTAGAACTACGTTTTCATCCCCAGACGCACCGACAGGAACAGAGGAATGCGGTTTGTTTGGCATCACAAGAGCCAAATTAATAACCTGTTGGTCCGCCTCAGCAGCTTTCGCTTCAAGATCTTTCACGGAGCCTTTGATCGTATCAACTTCTGCCAACAACGACGAAGCGTCTTTGCCTTCGCGTTTTAGTTTTCCGATTTCGCCGCTCAGTTTATTTTGATTGGCTTTTGCAGTCTCGGCCTGTGCGATCATCTCTTTGCGCTTTTTATTAAGCTCCATGATTTGATCCAGGATTTCCGGAGTACCGCCACGATTGATCAATGCCTGCTTATACTCATCGTAATAAGAAGTGCCGTTTTCAGCTTTTTTTTCCAGAAGTTTAATGTCGATCATTGTTCAGAAGTCCTCGTTTAAGGTGCGACCAGTATATACATTCTTAATAGCATCCCGACAAGGACGACAATCAGATCAAAAATTAAGATTTGCGCAAAACTCCATTGCGACAGGAGCTTCATGATGACTGACATCACTACCACAGTTGCAAAAATCAGAGCAAAAGTTCCGTAGCCGATCAGTTCCTGACCGATCAAAGCCAGCGTCATACCAACAAAAAATCCAGTGATCAGTCGCAACAAAATGTGCAGAACAGTCATGGTTGTGGACTTTACGCCCTCTTGAACATTATTTGAAAAACTGCTTAGTTTATCGCCGATACCCATTGTGGCATCCTCCGTTGACGTTCCTAGTTGCCCATTCGGTTTAACTTATTTTCTATTTCAGCACGATCCGGGGCATTTGGGGAGAGCCCTAGATATTTATTGTACGCCTGTGCTGCGGAGCGAATATCTCCCCGGGTCTCATAGATCGCACCTTGCTCGCGATAGATATCCGCGTAGCCGCTTTCCCGGGCCGCTGCCAGAGCCAACATGTCTTCTGCCACTTCCAAAGAAGCCGACTGACGGTAACACTGAGCTGCTTTGACGTAGATTTCTGCTCCTTGGGGACGAAGCTTCATAGCTTGAGAGTACTCCCCGGCACATTCAGTAAACTGTTTGCGAGCGGAATAAACCTCTGCCGCCAGAACGTAAGCGTCAGCTACATTCGGATTCAGCTTCTTTTCCTGCTTGGCAGCCTCTGCCGCCCCATTTAAATCACCAGAAGCAAAAGCCGCACGTCCAATATAATACCAGGTGCGAGGGTAGTTCGCGTTCAGACGCTGCACCCGTTTGAATTGCTCAATGGCAGCATCATAGCGAGATGTTTCCAAGTACAGTTTGCCTGCCTGGAACAAAGCTTCCCCATCCGTCGGATCAAGAATCGCGGCCTGCAAGAACGCCTTCAACGCCTTATCATTCATCCCGAGGGCTTTATAACTTTCACCCAAACCCAGCCACGCCTTTTTATTCTTTTGATCCGCCTCAACGACGCGCTCATAAATTTCCTTGGACTGCGAATAGCGGTCCTCCGATTTATGAACTTCCGCCAAAGCAATCCGGTAATCCAACGTGTACGAAAAGCGCTTAATCAATTCATTCAGATAGGTGACACCCGCATCCACGCCGTTGGTGGATGCCAACATTTTTGCGTAGGTGATTTGCGCATCAGGATTGGTGCCGTCGATTTCCACGGCCTTGGTTGCAAAACGAACCGAATCCTTCGCAGCTGCATCTTTTCTTTCAATTTCTTTTTTATTCAAAGGCATGATCGACAACGCCAATGCGCCATTGGCCTTTGCGAGCAGAATATACGTATCGATATCGCCGTCATAAGCTTTCAATGCACGCATTCCGTAATTCACCGCACCCGCCATGTTGTTACGGCGATACTCCATCAACGACAAACCCCTCAAGACTTCGTAGTTATTCGGAGCAAAGCGAACTGCCGCTGTCAAAACTCGGGTGGCACCCTTAAAATCAAATCGCTGAGTCAGATAATCCGCCTGAGTCACATAAGCAGAAACCAGTTTTGGCTCGGCCTTAATGGCTTTATTCAACCATTCAATCGCTTCAAAACTTTGATTCAGTTGCCACAATGCTTTCGCAGCTTTCACTGCCGCCGTTCCGTTCTTGGGATCAGCTTCAAACGCAGCTTTGAATTCAGCCTGAGCCGCTAGGTAGTCACCCTGGCGCACATACTGATCACCCAGGAACAGCAATTCACTATTTTGATTTTTTCCACCGCTGACTTTATCCGAACCCCCCAGACGCAGAACCAACTGGCGCAACTGGGAGTTGTTCGGATTCAGACGGAAACCCTCTTGAGCGGCATCCAAAGCTTTTCTTTTTTCATTCCGCTCAACATAGATTTCCGCCAGCACCTGGTAACCCATTGCCTCTATTGGAGGAAACACGGCACTCTTTGATTCCATCGCTGAATTCAACAGGCCGAATGCAACGTCCGCTTTTTTGAAACCACGATACTCGTTGATACCCATCAGGAGTTTGGCTTCACGATGTTTGGGATTTTGCGCCAGAACTTTTCTGAAAGATTGTGAAGCCTCATTAAACTGATTCTGCGCCATATACAGTTTTCCCAGCATCACTTGCGGATGAAGCCAGCGATCCCACATTTGCGTCGCTTTTTCGAAATAAGGTACGGCGTTGTTGTAGTCTTTTTCACCCTCTAATAATTCAGCTTTGTAGGCGTAAAGAATCGGAAGCAGGGAAAACGGTTCAGAGCTATCCAAGGTCGCTTCAATACTGCCACGAGCTTCACGGAATTTACCTGAAGTAAGCAGTTTTACCGCCTCACAAACGCGACCATAGGGACTGACAACGTTGATCGCTCGAGTCGACTGAGTAACAGCAGCAATTGTTTTGAAATCCTGCGCATCTTGTTTGGCAAACGGCCAAAGCTCACGATAAACCACACACAAAAGACCACGGACCTCCAAATTGGTCGGCGAACCTTCCACGATGGAAACCAGTTTGTTTTGCGCTTCAAGATAAGATTCAAAAGTATCGAACTCCATGGCGCTAATTGCTTCATTAAGTTTTTTCTTGGCATCAGCACCACTCATTTGTGATGTGCTGTGACCCGGAGCCAACAGATTAATTTTGTCTCCGCGCGAAGGACCCGTATCCCATAGCAAGAAAACACCAATCAGAACAATCGCTGCCAAAGCAATCAGTGGAAGCTTCAACGTTTTTGCGATTTCCGTTTTCTCCATGTTACGAAGATTGGAAAGATCAATTACGGAGCCACCGCCGCCTCCCGCTGCCTGAGTCGTCGTATTCGAGGACACCGTGCCGGGAATATACGTCGGGGGAGCGTGCACCGGGGAGTCGTAGATATCCACCTTGCGTGTTTTATTTTTATCGATGGAAATATTCGCAAGGCTTTCCTTCGTCGGACCACCTGGCATCGTAGAAGATCCCGTTTGCCCGGAAGAGGTGGGCTTCATGATGACCGTCTCGGCCTCCATCTTTTGAACTTTTTTAGGGTCGACATCAACGACACCTTCAAGTGCTTCCAAAAGTTTGTCGTAGAATGCAGGCTCTTTGGAAATCTGAGACCACTGACCATCTGGCAGTTTCGAAATCATTTCCTGACCCGAAAAGACACCCTCACCAATCATGCGAAGAATGGCTTCAGTGGAATAAGGGCCTTTAACTTGGCCACTTCGTGTTCGTACTACCCAGGTGACTTGTATGCGCGACATAGATGCTTAATAATACTGACTTTTTTGTCAAACGACCAACCTGTCGGGGAACAACCGTCTCAGTCTGTGCTTTGGTCAAGTTAAGTGGTTCCAAAGTTGAACTGAAGTTCCACCTTGGAATTACCCCTAGTTCCGAATTGAGTTTACTTCCCTCTGAATCCGACCCTCATCTATAACCTATTAGATTTGGCGAGTGTCTCAGATTGGCACAGACCTTGCTCTAGGTAGAAGAGTCTTTTAGTTTTTGGGGGATACTCTCTGTGATTAAAAATGCTCTGATTGCTTTCTACATCTTGCTAGTCCTTGCGATTTCCGCAGTGGCTCGTGCAGGCGTGTTGCCAAATAATGCAATCGATGGCGCTGAAGTTACAGATTCTTCCAACTACAACTATTCGACACGTGTAGGTGAAGTTGCGGTTTTGGCTGATGGAACTTTTGTTTTAGTTCTTGAATCTCAAAACACAGTTCTTCTTCAATCAGACTTCGACCTTACACCTTTTGTTGGTTTCAAAGTTATGATTAGCGGTATCGAGCAAGAGCATCAACTTGCTCCCAATTATGGAAGTCATTCTGTGGATCCCCTCCCTGGAATGGTTTTCGGGAGCAAAACGGTCGTCTTCGTAGTGCTTGGTATCTCTGAGGTTACTCAGTAATCATTAGGGTCTCAGCCCCAATCCCCTCCGTGGGCTGAGATCATTTTTTTAAGTTCTAACAGGGTCAGCATAAATCCCCTCCTTGCTGGCCCTTTTTTTTGCCTTTTTTCCAACAAGAACGCTCGATCGAAGATTCATCGAAATCAATTTGTTCTACCCGTCGCTGCGGTCGGCACGTCATCGTGACTCATCGGCGCCGGCTATGCCGGTTCGCGCATCCATGCGCCGCCGAAGGCCTCTCTTCGGACGGGCAGCTCAAATTGCTTTCGCTGAATTTTGCTGGGTTTGTTGAGACATGTTCAAACAATTGGGCAACAGGGGGGATTTATTAGATGGCTCTTGCGCACGAAGACGTTTTTGTTTTTTAGAATCTGGTACCTGCGTAAATGCCGGCTTCCTGGGTAGAGAAGGAAAGCTTTGTGTCTTTGAGGTCTACAGTTAATGGGTGTGTATGAGCAACACCATTGATGAACCAATTTCCGAAGTCGTATCCTAGAGCGAACTTAGACTCCATTGTCCAAGATACCTTGAAGGCGTCTTCATCACGATTTGTGGTTTTGTAGATCTGTTTTTGTGGTCCACCTTGGGCTCCGCCGTATATAGCGATATAAAATCTTTCCCACTGCCACACGTATGAGGCACCGACTCCTATTTGAAGACTTTGATAGGTTCCAGATGTGATCGTAGCGTCTTCGCCAAAGGCAGATGCGTAAAGCTGAGGTAAGAACGGCGTTGGGCTCGTGACTTCAACTTGTGAGATACTCGACAGCAAGTAATATCCTGCTCCGTCTTGCTTTGGTTTCTCCCAGCTCGCGCCAAAGTATCCCAAAGCACCAATACCAAGAACTTTCCATTCAACCTGCGCTTTGTACATGGTTAATGTCAGATTTGAACGAACGGAATCTGCTGTTGGCATAGATTGTCCGTACTTTCCGCTTGCTTCAAATCCGGCATACCTTTGATAGATTAGTTCTAACCCAAACTGCTCTTTCAAATAACGAATTTGGTAGTCGTCGCGAGCCGTCCTTACTTGTCTGTCCAGTTGTCTGCCTTCAGCAAACTTTGCGCTTAAAGAAATCCCCAACGGACGATTAGACCATCCGATTGCAAAGTTGTCAGGACTTGTTGGTTCGTATAAAACATCGTTCTTCTCTTTCGCCCCTTCGGTATTCATCGAAAGACGATTATAAACATAACCCAATTGGAGTGAGTTCGAAAATTCAAATTTCTTTTCTGAGGATGATTTAACTGACGAGGTCGACGACACCACCTGTGCGAAGCTTGAATAAGCTCCCAATACTATAATGGCTAAAACAGCAAACTGCAGTTTCATCAACACTCCTGAATATGCAGTTGTAAATGCAACTGGGATTCAGATCCACAGAGGATAAATGGGCTTGGAAATAAGTAAACGATGTCAAATGTTTGGACAGCTTAGCCATCCTCAGAAGCGTTAAAACTGGGTTGATCGCCGGGGCTTGAACCCGCGACAAATGGAATGAAAAAAGGCAGGATTTTGGGTCCTGCCTTTACTTGTTTTTTGAATTTCTATGACTTCTATTCTTGGCGGCGGATGTTTGCACCTAGGGAAGACAATTTGTCTTCTAGTTTTTCATATCCACGATCCAAGTGGTAGATGCGGCTCACTACTGTTTCACCAGAAGCAATCAAACCAGCAAGCACCAACGATGCAGAAGCACGAAGGTCTGTTGCCATTACCGGAGCACCAGTAAGTTTTCCTGGGTTTCCGCGGATCACTGCCACTCTGGTTTTTGGAGTGATGTCCGATCCCAAGCGGCAAAGTTCAGTAACGTGCATGAAGCGGTTTTCGAAAACTGTTTCAGTAATCACACTTGTTCCGTTTGCCACAGTCATCAAGGCCATGAACTGAGCTTGAAGATCGGTTGGGAAAAGCGGGTGAGGAGCAGTTGTTACGTCAACCGCTTCCCATTTATCTGCAGGGAATACTGTCATTGAATCTTTTGTTGTTTCGATTTTGAAACCAGCTTCACGCATTTTCAAAATCAATGCTTCCAAGTGAGCCGGAACACACTTCGTAACCGTTACTTGGCCCTTCGTGATTGCACCCGCAATCAACAATGTGCCCGCCTCGATACGATCTGGCATGATGGCGTGTTTTGCCGGCTTAAGCGATTCAACACCTTCAATGCGAATTACAGAAGTTCCGTGACCTGTGATCTTTGCACCCATCTTGTTCAGATACTCTGCAAGATCCACGATCTCTGGTTCTTTTGCTGCGTTTTCAAGGAGAGTGACACCTTTTGCAAGAGTCGCCGCCATCATCACGTTCTCAGTTCCACCCACTGTCACAGTTTCAAACAAGAATGTTGAACCTTGAAGTTTTGGAGAGCCCGCGTGAACGTAACCTTCTTTTTGCGTGATCGTTGCACCCAACGCTTTGAAACCATCCAAGTGCAAATCGATTGGACGAGAACCGATAGCACAACCACCTGGTTGAGAAACCACAGCTTCGCCATACTTTGCCAGCATCGGACCCATGCACAGGAAGCTTGCGCGCATTTTACGAACAAGGTCGTAAGAGGCTTCGAAAGAAGCAGGCTTGCTAACGTTCACATGGAACTCTTCGCCAACCCATTTTGTTTCACAGCCCAGGCTGTTCAACAATTCAGAAGTGGATTCGATATCCTTAAGCTTCGGCATGTTTGTGAATACGTGATTGCCTTCTGCAAGCAATGTAGAAAATAGAATTGGCAAAGCCGCGTTCTTAGCGCCACTTGCTGCAACTGTACCTTTTAGTGGGCCGTTGCCCATCACAACCATTTTATCCATGCTTAACTCCTGCGATCACTCGATCAAGTCCTGAAAGGTCCTTCAGAACGCGCACGTTTTTAAAAATTTCTAAATCAGTATAGCAGCTCTGCATAACAGAGCCCTGGCTCATACCCATTTCCATCATCGTCACAGACTCTGACGACAGATAAGGAGCATACGCCTTGGTCCACGATTTCAAAAGTGCTAATCCATTTTCTTCTGCGAATAGTGCAGTGGATGGTTCGAACTTTCTTACGTTCTCCTGAACTGCGGGGTCATCGTTCGCAATATAGGGAGGATTAGAGACTAGTATGTCTATCGTGTTCTGTCCCATGAAGTTCCTGCAAGATTCCATAACAAGATCAACATTGGCAGCATCAACATTAACAAATTTCACACGATCCGCGAGTCCCAAATTCATAGCATTGCGTTTTGCGACCTCAATTGCCCCGGCTGACATATCCACGGAAACCAGTTTTGCATTTGGCAATTCCTTAAGGATGCTCAGCCCCAGACAGCCAGTGCCTGTTCCCAGGTCAACAATCGTATAAGGCTTTTCTTTGTCTTTTGCCCAAACCAGCACCTCTTCAACGATTTGTTCCGTTTCAGGGCGGGGAATAAGTGTCGCAGGGCTGACTTCAAAACGGGATTTATAGAAGTCACGGTAGCCCAGAATATAAGCCACCGGCTCACCTTGACCACGACGGCGAACTAATTCACGCAAACCTGACAACTCCACTTCGGACAGAGGTTGGTCGAATTTCAGGTACAGTTGAATACGCTCAAGCTTTAGGGAATGAGCGAACAACAACTCCGCATCAAGGCGCGGAGTCTCTATTTTCTTGTCTTTGAAAAAGGCAGTGGTTTTGTCGAGTACTTCTTTGAGTTTCATTCAACCTAAGCAGAGGTTTGTTTTTTAAGTGCCTCTGCTTGGAAGTTAGCAACGAGTGGGTCAATCAGCAACCCAAAAGATCCGCTCATGACTTGATCCAGCTGATGGATGGTAAGACCGATACGGTGATCAGTGATACGAGTCTGAGGGAAGTTGTAAGTACGGATGCGCTCAGAGCGATCGCCGGTACCGATTTGGTCCAAACGAACGTCAGAAGCTTCTTTACGAGCTTTGTCGTCTTCGATTTGTTGAAGTTTCGCGTAAAGGATCTGGAAAGCACGCTCTCTGTTGGCCGATTGGGATTTACCCTCTTGGCACTTCACATCAAGACCTGTTGGCAAATGCACAACACGTACTGCTGACTCAGTTCTATTTACGGACTGACCACCCGAACCCTGGGAACGCATAGTTTCAATGCGCACGTCAGACATTGGGATGTTCACTTCTTTGATTTCCACCTCAGGGATTACGGCAACTGTTACGGTGGACGTATGAATACGACCCGCAGCCTCAGTAGCTGGAACACGCTGAACGCGGTGAACGCCAGATTCGAATTTCAATTTACTGAATACAGAGTCCCCGGAAACAGAAGCGATGATCTCTTTCGCACCGCCGACGTTACCCTCGGAGAACGAAATGACTTCCACTTTCCAGCCCTGAGAAGAAGCATAGTGAGTGTAACCACGGAACATTTCTTCCGCGAACAATGAAGCTTCGTCACCACCAGCACCCGCACGAATCTCCAAGATGATATTCTTGTCGTCGTTTGGATCTTTCGGGATCAATGCGATTTTTAGTTCTGCTTCAAGAGCGGGAAGAGCTGCTTCGAGCTCTTTCACTTCTTCACGGATCAACTCGCGCATTTCTGGATCTTGTTCTGCCGTCAAAAGTTCTTTGCTGGCTTTAAGATTCTCAGTCTTTTTCTTGTAATCGCGGAAAGGGATAACAATCTTTTCCAAGTTCCCAAGCTCTTTCATAAGAGCGCGGTATTGTGTTTGGTTTGAAGCAATGTCGGGACGTTGAAGTGATAAATTCACTTCTTCGTAACGTGATTCAACTTCTTCCAATTTCGAGAACATGGGGATTGCTCCTAGGTCTGCTGCAAGATCGAGTTGGTATTCAGAAATGAAAATGCGGTTCGAATGAGGAACCGCATTTCACATAAGAGAGTCCTCCTGACGGAGGTCTGCAATTTACTTTTTGCCGTAACGTTTTTTGAAACGATCGATACGACCTTCAGTATCCATTACACGCTGTTTACCAGTGAAGAATGGGTGAGACGCTGAAGAGATCTCAACTTTAACTAGTGGATATTCTTTACCATCTTCCCATTTAACCATTTCGTTAGAATGAAGAGTGGATGTTCCCAAGAACATGAAGTCGCAAGAAATATCTTTGAATACGACTGTGTTCACTTTTGGATGTAGGTTTTGTTTCATGACCTGATTCCTTTTAATTAATTTAACCTGTGGGTCTTAAGCTGTAAGGATGTAACACAGGGGTTTCCCGCTGTCGAGCATTAATCGCTGCTTTTTTTGGCAGCTCCGAAGACCTAAACTACCACAACTAGTTAATAAAATATCTCATAATATCAATGAATTAGACTAATTTTGGGATTTCCACAGTTTTATCCCCAAAAGCCCCCGAATCCTCTAAAATCCAGACCTTCCCCCTCTGGAACTCTTGCCTGATTGAAACTTGTGTAACCGCGCCACCTCCAACATATTGCCTCCTCCAAGGAGTTAAATATGAAACTATTGATGCCGATCGCCGCGGTTTTGCTGTCTACACAGGCTGCCCGCGCGGAAAAGATCTACTGCTTTTTCACCGAGCCGTTTTTTAACCTCACTTATAATTCGGACACCAATAAATTGGTTCATAGCGCACCAGGCTCCAACGACAAAGAGGGTGTGGCAAAAGTCATTTTTAACAAGCACGGAAAAATTCTGATCACGGTTGTCGGCGTTCAGGGGTCTTTAATGATCGACACCACTAAGAACGGCAGCGATGGGATGTCTGATTTCATTTATCCATTTGAGGGCGTCGTGAATGGCAGCATGTATGGCGGTTGCGAGACTGATCATCTAAAAAAGAAGCTCAGCTCCCGCATCGGCTACAGTATTATTAAGTAATTCATAGTGGGCCCAACGAGGCTCCATTCTTGTAAATTAATCTTAGCGACACTCATCATCACAATTATTCCACATTTCGATGGCATAACTTCCTCCGGATACAATTCGGAGGAACACTTATGAAGAATTTCTGCTTACCAATAGGCGCCACTTTGCTGGCTTTGTTTCTGATCTCCTGTGACAGCGGCGGCAGCAGCGGTGGTGCCGCTGCAACAACTGCATACTCGGTTTCAAATGGCCAGTGCTACAATGGTTCAACTGCTGTGGACTACAGCTACTGCGCCAATCTGTCTAACTACTACCAAGTGAATTCGTATTGTTATAGCTCAGACGGAGCGAGAGTCGCCGATACCTATTGCTCCAACAACAGCTATCTGAATTTACAATCCAGACAATGCAACGACGGAAGATTCTTCATGCCAAGAAAAGGAAAAATGCACGAAGTAAACTGCCGCAAACGAAATTGCCGCGACAGCTTGATGTTTGACGACCGCGGAAGACCAACTCACTGCCGCTAAAAAGAAAAAGGGAGTCTCGCGACTCCCTTTCCATTTTCGAATTTCGCTTCTCGCGGGCAAAGCCCGTTATCCGTTACCGGACATCGCTTTCAAGAAGTCTGCATTGGATTTCGTGTTACCCACTTTATCCAACAAGAAGTCCATCGCATCGACAACGTTCATCGGTGCCAATACTTTTCTTAGGATCCACAGACGGTTCAAGTCCGCTTTATCAATCAACAAGTCCTCTTTACGAGTTCCTGATTTATTGATGTCCATACAAGGGAAGATACGTTTTTCCATAAGCTTACGATCCAAGTGGATCTCGGCATTACCAGTACCTTTAAATTCCTCGAAGATAACTTCATCCATACGAGAACCTGTATCGATCAACGCTGTTGCGATGATCGTCAAAGATCCACCCTCTTCGATGTTACGAGCAGCACCGAAGAAACGTTTTGGTTTGTGAAGGGCGTTGGAATCCACACCACCCGACAAGATTTTACCAGATGGAGGAACTACCGTATTGTATGCACGAGCCAAACGAGTGATAGAGTCGAGCAAGATAACAACGTCATGCTTGTGCTCAACCAGACGTTTTGCTTTCTCGATAACCATCTCTGCAACCTGAACGTGACGAGTTGGTGGCTCATCGAACGTCGACGATACAACTTCACCTTTTACAGTACGTTGCATGTCAGTCACCTCTTCCGGACGTTCATCGATCAATAGAACGATCAACTTCACTTCAGGGTGATTTGCCGTAATCGCATTTGCGATTTGTTGCATAAGAACAGTTTTACCCGTTCTTGGAGGGGCCACGATCAAGGCACGTTGACCTTTACCAAGTGGTGCCATCAAGTCCACAACACGAGTCGTGTAATCGCCTGGTGTGTGTTCAAGTTTCAAACGCTGATTTGGATAAAGCGGCGTCAAGTTGTCGAATAGGATTTTGTCTTTACCTTTTTCGGTTGTCTCGAAGTTTAGAGAATCAACTTTCAATAGAGCAAAGTAACGCTCGCCCTCTTTTGGTGGACGAACTGTTCCGGTAACGGTGTCACCTGTTCTCAAGCCGAAACGACGGATTTGAGAAGGAGAAACGTAGATATCATCCGGACCCGGTAGGTAGTTATAATCTGGAGAACGCAAGAAACCGTAGCCATCTGGCAGGATTTCAAGAACACCAGAACCGTAAATGTCCTGACCAAGTTTCGCTGCACGTTTCAAAATTTCGAAAATCATATCCTGACGGCGAAGACCGGCAGCATTTTCAATTTTAAGTTTGTTCGCAAGCTCTGTTAGCTGAGTGATGTTTTTGGATTTCAAATCCTTAGACGACAACCAGGATTTTTCCTCGTCCGTCAGTTGGATATCAGCCAAATCAACATCTGGTTGCGCTGTTACGTTTTGATCGTCACCAGCTGGCTGATGATCTTCTCTGTTGCGGTGAAAGTCGCGACGTTGATTGTTGCCACGATCACGGTCATGACGATTGCGATCATTACGATCTCCACGGTCATTTCTGTCATTACGGTCGCCACGATCACCGCGGTCGCGGTTATCTCTATTGTCGCGATTGTTCGGACGGAACTCACGACGTTGGTGTTGTTGCGGGCGATCTTGTCTTTGTTGTTGTTGCTGTTGTTGCGGCTCTTGTGGAGCGCTAGGAGCAGCTGCGGAGGCTTCAGCAGCAGGTGCTGGGGCAGCGGCTTGTTCTTTTGGAGGTTCAGCGGCAACAGGTGCGGCTTTAGCCTCTGGGGCAGCATCTACTGGTGCTGCATCGGCAGATTTTGTCGTACGAGTACGTTTCTTAACGACTTCAACGCCTTGTGAATCTTTTGGTTCGGACAAACGAATTCTCCTTGTGGGATTTAAAAAAAGAAAAAGAGAGATCTTTAGGAAGTAGGGTCCGACTGGACCTATTACTGTGTGCTTTACCCCAATTTCCTAGAAACGCGGGGGTGTTGTCAATGGGAAAAGCAATTGCTGGGGTCGCATTTCCCGAGCCGTCTCACATTTGAAATGGGTCCTGAAACGCCTAATATTGAGACTCTTTGAGTTAGTGTAAAACTTCACAATTTCAATAGGTTAAGTATCTTTATGAGACACCCCCGTTATCGCGCTGTAACCATAATTTTCGGTTATTTTCATGCCAAGCTCTTAATTTTTTGCCCGCAATTCCGAAAGGTTAATAGCTACTTTAAGCAAAATAAGGAGTTAATGTGGAGGACACTTTAAAAGTTCCAGCACCAAGAACCCCTCTAAACCTAGAGGTTTCTTTCAAGCGTAATTATGCGCGTGAGGAGACTACAGGCACGCTTAAGAATATCAGCATCTCGGGAGCCTTTTTAGAGTTCGCAGGCGGAATGGTTAGAGCCAACGAAAAATTGCATCTGATTTTTATCGTTGCTGGAAGAGAGCGCAAGGTTGCTGCTCACGTTATTTGGGCAAACTCAATCGGATGCGGCGTGAAGTTCATGCCCGTGAACAACAGAGACGTTCAAATCGTTGATGATTTGATTTACTTTGTTGAGAACGGTCGCACTGAATCGCGTTCAGTGATGGATTCGATCTTTAAAAAGGTCGGATAGTCTTAACGGTAGCTCGTTGTTGAATAACTAAATAAAAAGAGCCCGCTGATAAAGCGGGCTCTTTTCTTTTAATCCATTTTCAATTTCTAATCTCAGACTCGACTACGTACCTACGTGAGTGTTGTCCATAGACTGTTGCTCAAGCTCACGCTGTCTGCGTTTCTTTCTCATCACGATCAAGATTGCAAGACCCGCTGCTGCCAAACCAACTACACCCAAAGCCATTGTCGTGTCGTTGTCCATTGCGCCCGTTCCTGCAACTTCGTCTTGCGGCGGCGTTGGAGGATTCATAGCTGGCATTGGTGGCGGAGGTGGAGGTGGCGCCATATCCTGAGCCATTTCTGGCGGTGGAGGTGGAGGAGCCATCTGCGCGTCTGGTACTGGTGGAGCCATCATGTCTTGTGGTGGAGGCGGGATATCAGCAGCTGCCTGTTGTGGAGGAGCTTCTGGCATCGGTGGAGCCTCTGGCATTGCAGGAGCTTCCGGCATTTCTGCTGGAGCAGCTGCCGCTACCTCTTGCTGCTGAGCTGGAGCTGCAGCAACTTGGCCACCTTTCCAGTATTGCAATTGAGTGCCCGCTGGGATTTCTTGTTTGGATTCAACAGAGTTGCTTGCCCAAACTTCTTTCCATGCGCTGTCATAACCCAAAAGATCTTTGGAAACTGCTCTGATGTTGTCGCCTTCTTTAGCTGTGTAAACTTCAGGTTGTACGCCATTGTCTTCGTAGTAAGTGATCAAACGACCAGAGTCGTCAGAACGGTGAGGCGAGTTGTAATAAACTTTATCACCTGGTTTTACACCGCGGGAAGCAAGAGTCGGATTGCCCTTTTTAAGTTCGCCAACTTTTTTGCCATTACCATAGATCATGTTGCTGATGCTCTTAAGAGAATCACCTGGGCGGGCAAAGTAAACTGTGTTGTACCAAGTTTTCCCAACCTGCCAAGGAGCCGTCGCAACTTTTTGCAATGGAGTGGATACTTTCGCAGGAGCTGGTTCAGAAGGTTCGTCAACATATGTAGTTGAAGCCGTATTTGTTGGCTCTGACATTGAAGAAGCAGTATCAGGCATTGTCGGCTCTGGCACTGAAGACGCTGCAGTATCAGTTGGCATATCTGCCGGTGCATCCGGTTGTGGAGCAAATGGATCTGCAGGAAGTTCAGCAATTTGAGGTTCTGCAGGAGCTTCAGCAGGCATATCGCTTGGTGCTGCTGCCATGTCTGGTTGTGTTTCGCCAAGAGCATCTTCTGGAAGTTGGTCGGAAGAAGCAACTGCGCCTTCACCTTCGATTCCAGTATCCAGTGCTTGATCGCCTTCTAGTTTTTCCAAATCAGCAGAATCAAAGTCAGATGTAACTTCTTCTCCTGAAGAGGAATCCTTGCTAAACAGGCTGCAGGCACTAAGGTTAGCAACCAATCCGAAACAAGCGAGTAGTATAACGAGTCTTTTCATCATTTTTCGTCCTTGAGTGATGCTACGAAACATACTGTTTCAATCAATCGTTAATATCAATCTAAAGCCAAGTATAGAATGCTGGCAATTGTTTATCTTTTCACTGGACTATGGGTTGATTTTTAACTTGGCTCCAACCTTGATTTTGTTTTTCTCAAACCAGCCTTTATTCATTTCTAATGCATATTTCGCCGGATTTGAACTCGCGTACGACGGCAAAGCCGTATCTGCTAGACCTTTGCCGGACTTCATTTCCTGTATGTCAATTAACTTGCCGTCCTTATTAAAAAAGCCAATCGACAAATCTATCAACGTATTCTTCATCCAGAAGAAACGAGTTTCCTCATTGGAGAAAACGAAAAGCATTCCTTCATCCGGACCAAGATGTGCTCGACTCATCAGACCTTGAGCCTGTTGCTCAACTGTCGTTGCCACCTCAACGGTAAGAGTCTTGCCGCCGACGACTACTTTCTTCTTCGGAAATGCCACATCAGAAGCATTAGCAACAACAGCAAAGCTAAGCAGGATTGCCAGAACGAAGCATCTCAAGTGCGACGCCATATCTTACTCCTTTGGTGGATACCACAAGACCAGTCATGCCCAGGGCTTTGACCGTATTTAATAAAATCGATGCACCGGCATAAATAATATCGGCGCGACCACCCAGTTGATATTTACTTTTCTTTTCCTCGACAGAAGTTTGGGCAAACGTATCCACCCAGTACTGCAACCGTTCTACGGTTAGAAAATAGTTATCAACTTTCTTTTCATCAAACCCTCCGACTTCAATCGCCACGATCGAAGTCGGGGTTCCTGCAACTGCCAGAATCTGATCCAGTGGGTTTCGCAAGATTTCTGGAAGAACCTTCTGCAACTCACTATATATATAGTCATTGAGATTCTTTTGCTCATTCTGGGGAACGGGTTGTTGAGTGACAAACCTTTCGGTCAGGCGAACTCCGCCCATATCAAGGCTTTGTCCAAAAAGAATTTTTTCGCCATGGCCCACGATGAACTCAGTCGAGCCACCACCAACATCCACGACAAGTTTGGTTGTCGTAGTGTCAATGATTCCGCCCGTTGCACCCTGATAGCTGATTCGTGCCTCATCCTCTCCAGGAATAACCTCAATCGGAATTCCCAATTCCTTCCCGATATCAAATAGCTCCTGGCCGTTACTTGCATCGCGAGCTGCAGAAGTTGCCATTGCCAGAATGCGATCCACACCATGCTTGTCGATTTCTTTTTTAAATTCGCCAAGGCATTTTCGTGCACGCACCAGAGCCTCGGGATGAAGCATACCTGTTTTGTCTACATCCTGTCCCAAGCGGACCACTTCGACCAAGTCTTTGTGAACCTTGGCTATACCATTCGGACCGCCTTCGGCAATCAGGCATAGGAATGTGTTCGTACCCAAATCAAGAGCTGCAACTTTCATTACTTCAACTTCTCCAATAGTATCTTGTTAACGATATCAGGATTTGCCTGACCTTTTGACGCCTTCATCACGGCACCAACAAAGAATCCAAACAGATTTTTCTTTTTACCGGTTCTATGATCATCGACAGCCTGTTGGTTGCCCGCCAAAACTTCATCAACTATTTTTTCAATCGCAGCTGAATCTGTTATCTGCACCAGGCCTTTTTCCTTCACAACAGTTTCCGGATCTTTGGAACTGCTCCACATTTCCTGAAAGACTGTTTTGGCGATTTTTCCGGAAATGGTGCCCGCATCAATCAATGTGATCATCTTACCCAGCTGTTGCGGCTTAATCGGTGATTTTTCAATTGGCATGTTCACGGAATTCAACTCACGCATTAATTCTGACATAATCCAGTTTGATGATGATTTCGGATTTTTACAAACATCCGCCACAGCTTCATAGTAATCAGCAACGGATTTTTCGATCGTTAAAACCTGGGCATCGTATTCCGGAAGTCCGTGCTGCTCCTGAAATCTTTTGGCGCGGGCGATAGGAAGCTCTGGAAGCTCACCTTTGATTTTAGCAATCCAATTATCAGTGACCATCACTGGCAACAGATCCGGATCCGGGAAATAGCGATAGTCCTGGGCATCTTCCTTGGAGCGCATGGCAAAGGTGCGATTTTTATCAGGATCCCACAGTCTGGTTTCCTGAAGGATTTTTCCACCACGCTCAAGTTCATCGATTTGTCGTTCGATTTCATACTCGATGGCTTTTTCCACGAAACGGAAAGAGTTTACATTCTTGATTTCGACCTTGGTGCCAAACGCTGGGGCTCCGATTTTGCGAACGGAGACATTGCAGTCACAACGCATGGAACCCTCTTCAAGATTCCCGTCACATACATCAAGATAGCGAACTATCTGACGGATCGTACGGCCATATTCCGCAGCTTCAGCCGGTGAGCGCAGGTCAGGCCCGGTGACAACTTCCAGTAATGGTATGCCAGCACGATTTAGATTGATTAGCGTGTGCGCCCCACTGTGGTTCGACTTCCCGGCATCCTCTTCAAGATGGGCTCTGGCGATATTCACAGTTTTTTCCACACCGTTCACTTTGAAAGTGACTGATCCGTTTTCACAGATGGGCTGGTCATACTGAGAAATTTGATATCCCTTCGGCATGTCAGGGTAAAAATAGTTCTTTCGCGCAAAAACTGACTTCTTGCGAATCGTGCATCCCAACGCCAGCCCGGTTTTGATCCCGAACTCAACGGCGCGTTTATTTACCACCGGCAAAGTGCCTGGCATACCGGCGCTGACCGGAGAAACATTTTCATTGTCACCGGCATCAAAATTGGTGGCGTCCGCACAGAACATCTTACTGTCTGTTTTCAACTGAACATGTATTTCAATCCCGATGACGGGCTCATAGCCTCTATATGACATGGGGTTTGCTTCCTTTGACTGGCGAAACGGATTCCAATGCAAATCCAACATTTAGCATGTGTTGCTCATCAAAGTGATTTGCCGTCACTTGCACTCCGATGGGAAGGCCTTGGGATGACAACCCAAATGGCACGCTCATCCCCGGCAGTCCCGCAAGATTTGTGGAAGTCGTGAAGATATCATTCAAATACATTGTTAAAGGATCCGAAATCAGTTCGCCCACCTTAAACGCCGGCGATGCCGTGACCGGACTCAGAATCACGTCGCAGCTCTTGAACGCGGCAAGATATTGCTCAGTGAGCATACGGCGAACCTGCCCAGCCTTATTATAGTAGGCATCATAGTAGCCACTTGAAAGGCAATACGTTCCCAGCATAATTCTGCGCTTTACTTCCGAGCCAAATCCTTCACCACGAGTTTTTCCGTAAAAGTTCTCCAGCTCAACACCCGACAGACTTGGAAAATCAGCACGGTAGCCGTAACGAATACCATCATAGCGAGCCAGATTCGATGATGCTTCGCTGGTCGCAATCAAATAGTAAATCGGAACTGCAAATTCGGACATACTGACAGAAACTTCAACAACCTCGGCACCCATTTTTTTAAGTGCTTCCAGCGCTCCGTTAAAGGTCTTTTCCGTATCTGCATCAACGCCGCTATTCAGATACTCTTTAATGACACCGACTTTCAGACCCTTCATATCAGCAGAGAGATTCTTGCTCCAGGCAGGAACAACCTTCTGCGAAGAGGTTGAGTCCATCGGATCATGACCGGAAATCACCTCAAGAGTTAAGGCTGCATCTTTCACACTGCTAACCATGGGGCCTGCTTGATCCAATGACGAGGCAAATGCGATAATTCCGTAACGACTGATTCTTCCATATGTGGGCTTAACTCCCACAACTCCGCAAAAGCTTGCAGGCTGGCGAATCGATCCGCCTGTATCGGTTCCAATTGCGCCAGCGACCAAACGCGCTGACTGAGCTGCTGCGGAACCACCCGAAGATCCCCCGGGAACCCGAGTCACATCCCAAGGATTTTTAACCGCACCGTAATAGGAGGTTTCATTGGACGATCCCATTGCGAACTCATCCTGATTTAATTTTCCCATAACGGTTACGCCGGATTTCTTTAGTCGCGCCACAACCGTGGCATCGTAGGGCGGAACAAAGTTGCTAAGAATCTTGGAGCAAGCGGTGGTCTTCAGATTCTTTGTACAAAGCATTTCCTTAATTCCAAATGGAACACCCGCCAACGGCCCCACGTCCTCACCCTTGGCAATGCGGACATCAGTGGCCGCGGCATCCTTCAGGGCTTCTTCATTCACAGTGGTAAAGGCATTTAGGGTCGGGTTCAGAGTTGTGATTCTGGTTTGAAAGTGCTTTGCCACTTCCTGAGCGCTGACCTTCTTCAATTTTACGGCTTCAGATATTTCACTGAATGAGGCAAATGTTAAATCCACGAAAATTATCTCCTAAACCACTGGTGGAACTTTGAATAGGTTGCCAGCATGTTCAGGTGCATTGGCAATTATGTCTTCAGCCTTGTAGTTTTGCACAACTTCATCTTCGCGCCAGTAGGCTTCGATATCAGTTGGTGTGATCATTGGTTCCACACCTGTTGTATTGATATTTTCAATTTTTTTGAAATTAAGCAGGATTTTTTCCATCTGCTGACTGAACTCAGTCGCTTCATTCTCGGTGATTTCCAGACGCGCCAGCTTGGCAATATGTTCGATGGATTTTTTATCGATCACAACAGTCTCCTTTGGGAGCAATTCCAGAATGAAGAATAAAACATTCCGTGACTGTCAGTCACCAAGCGAATCCCGGGCTGGACCTTGGAGCGCCGCAGGAGGCGCGCAATTGCGTGATTCAAATAACTTGCTCGTGATAGAGTCCGCCGTATGTCAAAGAAACGCCACGAAGAGCTTAAGAAAATCATCACTGAACACGACTACAACTACTATGTCATGGATCGCCCATCGATCACTGACTACGAGTATGATCAAATCTTTGACGAGCTACTAAACCTTGAAAAGGCTACCAAGGGTTTGGACCTTTCTGATTCTCCCAGCCAACGAGTGGGCGGCAAGGTGCTGGAGAGCTTCGCCAAAGCGCCACACAGAATGCCAATGCTATCTTTGGCAAATAGCTATTCTCCGGAAGATATCTTTGATTTCGACGAACGCGTTAAAAAGTTTTTGAGCTCTGACAAAGATGTCGAATACTTCTGCGAGCTTAAATTCGATGGACTGTCCATGGAGATCATCTATGAAAGTGGACAATTGGTTCGCGCCCTAACCCGCGGTGACGGCGCCGTCGGAGAAGATGTTACCGAGAATATCAAGACGATTAAAAGCATCCCCTTGAAAATTAAGAACGCACCGGAAATTCTTGAAGTTCGCGGTGAAGTTCTGATCTTTAAAAAAGATTTCGCTGAACTTAATGATACTCAACAAGAGAACGGGCAACCCACTTTCGCAAATCCCAGAAATGCTGCTGCCGGATCCATGCGCCAACTGGATTCCAAGATAGCTGCCTCCCGACCTCTAAAGTTTTTTGGATATGCATTGGGCTTGGTTGAGGGAAGGACCTTCGACACTCAGGAAAATATTCAAAACTATTTTGCTGATCACGGAATCCCCACGGCTATTAAGGCCAATCCTGACTTGGTTCGCGTTTGTCGCGGACCCCAGGAAGTCGTTGAGTATTATCATCACATTGAAAAAGTACGTTCGTCCTTACCCTTTGATATCGATGGCGTCGTCATTAAAGTAAACTCAATCAGACAACAAGATGACTTGGGAATGGTTGCCAGAAGCCCGCGCTGGGCCACGGCTGCAAAGTTCAAACCTGAACAAGCGACAACGGTAATCGAAAACATCGCCATTCAAGTTGGCAGAACAGGCGCACTGACTCCTGTTGCGATCATGACACCTGTTAAAGTGGGTGGCGTGACAGTCACCAACTCCACTTTGCATAATCAAGACGAAATCGATCGCAAGGATGTTCGGGTGGGTGATACAGTAGTCATTCAACGTGCTGGCGACGTGATTCCAGAAGTGGTTGCCGTTGTTCTTGAGAAACGTCCAAAAGACAGCAAGCCATTCTTAATTCCTGCAAACTGCCCGGCATGCGGATCTCCCGCACACAAAGCTGAAGGCGAAGTCGTCACGCGCTGTACGAATCCACTTTGTATCGCGATGGTAAAAGAATCACTTAAGCATTTTGTCGGCAGACGCGCCATGAACCTGGATAAAATTGGTGACCGTTTAATTGAAACCTTGGTCGACAATAAGATGCTGACAGCGTTCTCTGACTTTTATCGACTAAAAAAAGAGGACATTCTTTCTCTTGATCGACAAGGTGACAAATCCGCCGAGAATATTATCAACAGCATTGAGAACAGCAAGAAGCCTGCGCTGGCGCGTTTTATATTTGCACTTGGTATACGCTTCGTGGGCGAACAGACTGCAAAATTGCTGGCAGATCATTTTGTAAACATTGAAAACTTCCTGAAGGCCTCCGAGGAAGAGCTACTGCAAGTTCCCGAGATCGGTCCAAAGGTTGCGACATCAATACGCGAATGGACTTCCAACAAAAAACTGGTGAATGAAGTTCATGAGATGTTGAAGCTCGGCGTGGATATTTCCAATCCTGTGCGATCAACCGAGGGAGCTTTGTCAGGAATGAGTTTCCTGATCACGGGCACTTTGCCAGTGAAGCGTGACGATGCTAAAGATGTAATCGAAAAGAATGGTGGAAAGATTCTTAGCTCAGTCTCATCAAAACTTAGTTATCTTGTCGTCGGTGATGATCCGGGATCGAAAGTGGATAAAGCGCAAAGTCTGGGTGTAAAGATCATCTCTTGGGAAGATTTGCAAAAGATGCTCTAGTAAAAACAAAAAACCCACAGTCTTCACCGTGGGTTTTTTGTTTTCATCTTTAATTTAAAAATTAAAGGTGATCGATAACGATATCGCGAGCCATAACTGTTTTACGGCCATCTGCTTTTGCAGATTCAACGCCTTTTAGGCAAAGTTGCTCGATAGCTTTGCTGAGAACGTCGATAGTTTCAGCAGAAGTGTTCATGCCGCCTTTTTCTTTGATAAGTTTTTTTACTTTGCTAGTTACAACAAGTACTTCTGCCATGTTAACTCTCCATCCTTAGTTGAAAATTGAACAGTAAAAGGTTTGCATATGGGACCTATAATTGACAATGGGAAATCCGTTTTTGCGGCGCAACATCCCATGCCGTTATGCGCCCCGGTTTGAACCCATCATTACTTCTGATCCGCCATCGACGAATTTGCATAGCTCGGCTTGTCTGCCGCTATGTTCTCCAGGCGATATCCACACAAATGTTTTTTGATCCAAAGGCTTCGTACACTCAACATCCAAGAAAGCCGGGGACCAGCATCCACTGTTCAGATGTTCCACCGAACCGATAATCTCGTGTCTGACATGGTGAGTATGACCGTAAACGATCCGTTTTACCTTAGTAATTGCACTCGCCATCGCAAGCACACGATCATCAGGCTCCTTGTAGCTGGATACCAAAGAAGTTACAGATTTGCTGTAAAACAAAAAGAACGGCAAAAGTACAAATAAGGGAATAAACGCCCAAAAAATCGAAATTTCATAAACAGACCGAATAAAGGTCATCAACTGAAAGATCAAAAAGAACGCAATAAACACAATAAAGGCGCGATCTAGCCACAGTTCTCGTGCCAACAACATTGGTTCACTGGCCGCAGGAGCAACAAAGAGTTCCTTAAGTTCACGCACCATACGGGGTTCTGCATTTGCCTTCTCGGCAATAACTTCGATGCGATCCTCAATCCTTAGGGGATTTCGAATTGGCGCCGACAAACGGTCAAAGAACGAATGGACCAGAGTTGCTACAGATCCCCAGAACCAAGTCCACACCAAGCCTGGTTGGGCTTTCCAAATATACTTGAAGAAGAACAAGATGTATTCCTTCAACGTCATAATGTAGTTGGTATCAACATGGGGATTGAAGAAACCCATTCCATTTGAAATGTACCGACATGCAAGATTTCCGAATGGAAGTTTTAGTGCCACGTAATTATAGCCGCGCACAAATGGGTTCACGGGATCTTCACACATACAATACGGGTCGTATTGATTGCCATGCTCGATCAAAGTGTCCTGATTGCTGATATAGAACCACTCAACAAAGCGAACTTCTTCGCGCTTATCCTCTGGCAAGTTCAGATGGCGCATGATCTCGTCCTGAACCTCCATGAAGTGGAGCTCAAGATCGTGATTGCCAATAACAAACACCGCACGATTCCCACGCAGGATGAACTCTCGCAAAGATCTGACGAACGCCATGTGATCCTGCAAAATCACTTCAATTTTGTGGCGGGATCTTTCCGATCGCGGTTGAAGACCACGATGTTTTTCAATCCAGCTGACATGAAACACCGGTTGATCAGGCAAATTCAGTACGCTGTCAAAATCGAAGATGTCACCGTTAAGAATCAGCTCAACAGGGTTTCCCTGAGCTCTTCCTTCGATGTGCTTTAAGAATGTTTCAAAAACATCATCATAAAAGAACTGGCGAGTCTTAAATTTTTTCCATAATGGAAAGCGCAAGTTAACCGGCTCGGCCTCTGTAAGATGCAGATCGCTAATGATTGCAGTATATTGCGCCGATTTAAAATCAGCCTTTGGATGTGCAAAAAAAGAAGTGGGCAAACCTGCCTCCTGATAATACTATCTGCCAGATGAGCCAATATATCAAGAACCTGAAAGCACCAATTGCAGTAGTCGGTATGGGAAAGAGCGGAGACGCAGCAAAGCGACTTCTCATTGCCAGTGGAATTCGACCTACTGACATCCTGACCTTCGATGGAAAATTGGATTCAGCAGACTTTAAGGATGCTAATAAACTCATGTCTGAAGGGAAGCCTGAAACTCTCGTGGTTTCCCCTGGTGTTCCCCTGTCCTCGACTTGGATCAAAAACGCACAACTTCAAGGCGTCACAGTTACCAGCGAAATTTCCCTGGCCTGCTCCTGCTTAAACACCGAAAAATTGATTGGTGTTACAGGCTCCGTCGGCAAAAGCACTACGGTTTCCTTGTTACAGGCAGGGCTGGAAGCTTTCTCAAAAACAGGTTTTGTGGGCGGCAACCTGGGGACCCCGTTTTCAACTTATGCGGCAGACGTCGTTGAAAAAAAGCGTCCCGCTGCTGACTGGGTTGTGCTTGAACTTTCCAGCTATCAATTGGAAAACTGTGCCGGTTTGGAATTGGATTATTCTGCAATTACCTATTTTACTTCAAATCACCTTGAACGTTACGACAGCATCGAACACTACTACCAGACAAAATGGAATATTTTGGGAATCACCAAAAAAGCGATGCTGCTGAACTCCGAGGGTGGAGATTTGATTGAGTACTCCAAAGGAAAAGCATCGACACCGCTGCTTAAGATAATTTCAAAGCATGACCAAAACCTGCAATCATTCCAATTGCAAAAAGCTCAACTTATCGGGCAACACAATCAGGACAACCTTGCGCTGGCCACAGCATTGTGCAAAGAAGCCGGGTGGCCGGCATCTGCCATTGAAGGAATGAAAGAATTCAAGGGCCTAAGTCACCGCCTTGAAAATCTGGGATTCATCAAGGGAGTTCGCTTCATCAACGACAGCAAAGCCACCGCCATGGACAGTGTGATCATCGCTGCCACAGCAGCCGTCGACACTCTTACCGACGGCGGGTCGTTGTTTCTGCTGCTGGGTGGTCGCGATAAAAACCTGCCGTGGGAGCAACTGTCAGTGCTTTCAAAAATGAATCGCACTGAGTTTGTATTCTTTGGAGAGTGTCGCGAGATCGCCCAAAAGAAATCAGGATTGCCTGGTCAAAGCCACGCAAAACTAGATGAAGCGATTGAGTATATTCTATCGAAGGTTAAACCTACGGATACAGTTCTGCTTAGCCCGGGCGGTACAAGCTGGGATGAGTTTAAGTCTTTTGAAGACCGTGGGGATTTCTTTAAAAGAAAAGTAACGGAGTTTTCTACTCTCTGAAATTCAGAACTGCCAAAGAGTTCGCATCAACCGGCACCACGCGGGAGTAAACCTTTTGCGTGCGAGCTCCGGTAACTACCACTTCATGGGTGTCTTCTGGCGCGTTGTAAATAACGAAACCACCACCGGCAACACCTTTTCGATTTTGCAGAATACGGCCCTGCATATCAAAGTACACGATATCCTGTGGATTGAAGTTGTCATATCCCGCAAGAAATACTTCGAAATCCTCATCAGGGACAAATCCAACGATCAAACCAGATGACGGGGTATCACTGATTTTCAGGTGATTCTTAATCGAGCGCAACCAATCCCAGCGCACCAGGGGAATGTGCACGAATTCATCGTTGTCGTTATATAAGTATCTGGCCGGAATATGGTCGGCACCTTCTGGGTGAACTCTCATCAATCCAAGACGATTTACGTTGGGCAGACTGACCGTTGCCACACCCGTCGGCACATTCACTTCATCAGGAATGGATTGCATGGTGATGGTTGCCGGCATCGGCTCACCATTAAATGCATCAAACACACGCATCGGCACCGATTCCATTTTCATTGTCGCTTCGAGATCGCCTTGCGCAATGGCACCTTCTTCAGAAACAACGTTCACATAACCAAAGATGGAGTCTGAACGCGTAGCCAAAAGGGAGTGAAATCCGAAAGGAACCTGAACGAAAGCATAAAGACCGTTTTCACTGGTCTTGGTCAACTTAGGATCAGGAATCATGAATTGATTAAAGTAGACCGGCTTCAGATCAGGAGCTGTCTCTACCACGACATCAATACCTGCCACAGGTTTACCATCCAGGGTAACCTTGCCCCAGATTAAACTTGGCGCGCCTTCGTATGATTCCTGACGTTGAGAAGCCATAATTTCCAACAATGCAGAAACCATCGCCTCTGGATAGAGCGTCGATCGAGTCTCCTTACCGGATACGATAATGTTGGTGGTTTCTAAATGCTTTGGAGCGGCGGCCCTCATCACCGTGGAAGAACCCTTGGTGACATTTTCCATCGAGGCGATGCCTTCACGATTGACCTTTACATCGCTGACGCCTTTTACAAAGGTCACACGAGTTTGTCCTGGAGCTGCATCCTTGGCAGTGGAGTTGTAGGCACTCAACACCGCAACAGAGTAATCCGGATGTGGTTCAATTTTGATTTTGGGTCCACTAAGATAGTTTTGTGAGCCGGGAACCAAGCGATTCAATCTGAAACTGCCTTCACCCATTGTTTTGCCATCTTTACTCACAAGTCTGGCAACCACAGTCCCTGAAGTTTGCTCCACATCAATATTGTAAGTGCCTTTTTGCAAATCAACGCGGCCCAACTCTTTAAGAACACCCTCATCATTGCGTCTTACTTCAATGTGATGTTCATTCGTTACTGCCAAGCCACCTGTGATTTCGATCGGACCTACGATACGACGAACACCATCAGCTGCTTCAGATGCACCAGAGTTGCCACCGACAAAAGAGTGACCAGTTTCCGGGTTCTCTGATGCAGGCACTCGGCTGACTCTTGGTTGATCCACCTTCTGACCTTGAGATCCCGTCACAACCACAGTCGGATTGTTCGTGCGGCTGGACTGAATAATTTGTCCTTGGGAATTAACTGCACCGGATTTTTCCAGGGCATTCATTGCCATCTCACCAAACGATGGTTCTGACCAATTTTGATTTAAGACATCATTACGAATCTGCGCGGCCTGCAGACGATTTTTTTGCGCGTTGGAAAGCTCGGTCATCCAAGCGTCGTTTGCACCGACCTCAGCACCCACCGGCATCGCCTCATAAGTCGATGTCGGCAATGACTGAACTTGCTTTTGAATGGTCATCTCAGCGAGGACCACTCTTTGTGCGAATAGCGCCGGGGACTTTTTTTCGACCCCCAATGCCACTGGCATCATAGCTTCGAATCGCTGCCACTCACTGAAGTTTGAATTTGCTCGGATAGATTCTTCGAATGCGATATGAGGAGGAGAGCTTTTCTGTGCACGAATCGTGAGGCCTTCGTAAATAGGAATGTACTTCAAGCCACCTATCTGGCTTGACCATGCAAAGCATCCCGCTAGCACAGCAAACGGTAGAAACCGTTTAAGTTGCTTTCCTTGCAACGTACTTCTCCTTGGCTGAATAGTCGTCGTGACTATTCTTTGATCCTATTTAAATCCTATTTAGAAGCTACGGAAGTCGTCAATGATGTTGCGAGAGTCACGACTTTGGTTAAGAGCCTTTTTCACCTTGTCCGCCAGCACAGCGGCTTTCTGGTCGTCGTGGTCCACCAGATCCCAGCCGCCATCCTGATCCCTAGCCTCGACCAGGACGTCCACGGAAATGTCATATGGACGGCGATCACCCAGGACGATCAAGTGGCTGTAGTAGCGCTCTTTTGCCATATCCATGTTTTGAATCGGATTACCTCGACGATCGTAGTACCTTGAAAACAACTCGCGGCCATTTTCACTGATACTGCGAACTTCACCGATAACCGACACGATCACCTTACGAGTTTCACTGACGTTTAATGGCGTTTCACGCAAAACAACGCCTGTTGTTTGGCAGCCAATAACGAATAGAGGAAGTAATAAGGTGATCAGCAGGGATTTCATTATTTCTTTTGAACCTTGTTCCAGTCATCCATGAACAGTTTAATACCTTTGTCTGTAAGTGGATGATGAGTCATTTGTTGCATTACTTTGTATGGAATTGTCGCGATATCAGCGCCCATTTCAGCTGCGAACTGCAAGTGCATTGGACTGCGCACGCTTGCAACCAGGACTTCAGTCGCGAAGTCGTAGTTTTGGTAAATCTGGATAACCTGATTAACCATGGCCATGCCATCAGTGCCAATGTCGTCCAAGCGACCCACGAATGGAGAAACCATCGAAGCGCCGGCTTTGGCGGCTAACAAAGCTTGAAGTGGAGAGAACACCAACGTGACGTTTGTCTTGATGCCTTCCGCAGTGAATTTTTTAACTGCGATCATACCGTCTTCAGTCATTGGAACTTTAACCACAACATTGTCAGCAAGTTTTGCCAACTCGCGACCTTCACGAACCATTTCTTCGTGTTGCAAACCGATAACTTCTGCAGAAACAGGTCCAGAGATTTCTTTGCAGATTTCTTTGATCACAGTATGAAAATCACGACCGGATTTTGCGATCAAAGATGGGTTAGTAGTTACGCCGTCAACCCAACCGCGCAGGTTGGCTTGCTTAATCTCTTCAATATCCGCTGTATCAATGAAAAACTTCATGGAATCTCCAATTTAAGGTCAAATAAGAACCCTTAAATTTGTACGTCGCTGAGACCTAAAAATCAATAAGGCTTTTGCCCTGCTTATAGAACTCTGCATCCCTTACGGTTCTTGCTGTCTTTGAAATTTCACTAAGGGTTTTTTGATAAATTGGGTGCTCATATTGACCCCAGGCCTCTGCTGCACAGCGGATAATCAATGGATCCGTATGCAGTTGAGGGTAGGGCAGTGTCAGCCTTGGTGACATAAGTATCGTCTCGTCATAGGCCAAAAGAATCATTTCAACTTGGCTTCTTTGTACCAAACCTGACGAGCCCTCATCACACAACGACAGCACCAGATGCAGATGCTGCTCCACACTCATTGCAGTTTCAAAACGAATGACAAATTCGATTCGTGCACTGAGGTCGTTATGGGCATCACTGGTATATCTTTTGTAGATCGAAGAAATTCCAATAATTTCTCCGCATTCCGATATCTTTCCCAGAAGCTCGCGGGATTTTTCTTCTCCGCCCATTAAATCCAGGGAGATCGAAATCAAAGAATTATGAAGGGCGCCTGACATACTACTTACCAAACAACACGTCGCGAATCTGGTAAAGGCCCGGTTTCTTTTGCTTAGCCAACCATAAGGCGGCGGTTACTGCACCTTTGGCAAAAACGGTTCTGTTCAACGCCGAATGTTCAAAAGTAATCACTTCCTCATCACTCATGGCGTGAACTTTATGAATTCCGAAAATCCCACCGCCACGAATAGCCAATGGTTCCGGACATTTTTTGCCAACAGCTTTTTCCAGATTTTCCTGCAATGTAATCGCAGTTCCGGATGGTTTGTCTTTTTTGCGAATGTGGTGAAATTCCTCAATTTGAAAATCAAAGTTGGAAACCGAAGAGAACATTTTCAAAGCTTCATTAAGTACAGCAACGCCCATGCTCATGTTTGAGGCCCAAAGAACAGGAATGTTCTTGCTGGCTTTTACAAGTTGATTCTTTTCCTTAGTGGTAAATCCCGTCGTACCACAAACCACCGGTTTTTTGTGGCGCTCAGCAATTTTCAAAACATCAGAAAGAGCTTCCGGCGACGAAAAATCAATCCACACATCAACTTTGGATGCATGATCATGGTCCACTTTTTTATCGCGTCCCAGAGTGTATACAACATCACAGGAACCATTATTGTTAATGACCTCTGCAATCTCGCGACCCATGCGCCCATTTGCACCGACAAGTCCGATCTTGATTTTCTTCACGCCAAAACTCCCATTTTCTTCATTTCCATCTTTAATTTCTCGGTATGTTCGGGAGCCAGCTCCATCAGCGGCAAACGCATTTCAGCCGAATCAATCAAACCCATCAACTGAACTGCTTTTTTCACTGGGATTGGGTTTGCTTCCACAAACAACAGATCAATCAGCGGAAGGAACCTCTTGATGTCCTCTTGGGCTTTTTCAACCTGTCCATCCTGAACCCACTTCTTCCACTGCACCATCTGCTTCGGAATCACGTGTGTCGCCACCGAAATCACGCCGTGTCCACCGCACTTCAAAAAGTCCACGTAAGTCCCGTCATCACCGGACAACATAACGAAGTCTTTGCCGCAGGATTTTATAATCTGCTCAGCAATATCCATCTTACCGGAAGCTTCCTTAATTCCAATGACTCCGGAAACTTTCGCCAAATCATTCACTGTTTCTGGTGCCAAAGAGGTGATAGTACGCCCCGGAACATTGTAAAGAACTGTTGGTATCTTTACGGCTTCTGCAACAGCTTTAAAGTGCGCATACAAACCACGCTGAGGTGGTTTATTGTAATAGGGGACCACAACCAGAATGGCGTCAGCGCCCAGGGCCTCAGCCTTCTTGGAATCTTCAATTGTTTTCGCTGTGTCGTTTGAGCCGGTTCCCATAATCAATGGAACAGAAGTCCCCACAAGCTTTCTAACATGTTTGAAAAGCTCCTGCTTTTCAGAATCATTAAGAGTCGGGCTTTCCGCAGTAGTTCCATTGATAACAAAACCATCAACGCCATTTTGAAGTTGATGAGTCACCATTTTATCCAGGGATAGGTAGTCGATTTTTCCATTCTTAAATGGAGTTAACAGGGCCGTGAATGTTCCTTTAAAATTTTTCATTTAACCGCCTCCGAGCTGTATTGAAAGTCACCTACGAATACTGCATCACCCACCAAAAGTGGTTTTGCATCATTTGCAAAGAAGTGGACTTCCATCACTCCTCCGGGCATCTGTACTTCAATTTCATTTAAACTGTTTTCCAGCGAGCTGACAAAAGCTGCTGCGACTGCGCCTGTGCCACAAGCTAGCGTGTAGTCTTCAACTCCGCGCTCAAAGGTGACGGCTTTGATTTTGCCGGGCACATCCTCCGCGAAGAAAGTAACGTTGGCTCCCGCGGGCTTAAGATCCTCGTGATTGCGCATTTCTCTGGCTAGATCCTTTAAATTTACTGAATCCACAAACTCATGAATCTTTTGAACCAAATGGGGCACACCCGTGTTAACCAGAACAAACTTTTCCTTAGAGCTGGATTTTGTTTCCAGTTCGATGGGATTCTGAATCACGCGGGCTTCTGGCATCTTTACGCGAATTTTTCCATTACCCAGAATTTGGGCTGAAACCAATCCCGCTCCGGTTTTAAAGCGAATGTTTGATATTTCTTTTTCATCCAGTTGTTCATAGCAGTATCTAGCGGCGCAACGGGCAGCATTCCCACACATTTCCGCAGTCGATCCATCTGAGTTATAAAAATCCCAATTGAAATCATATCCTTCGGAAGGGTCCTCGATAATTATGAATCCGTCAGTAGCCAATCCCAAAACTCGATCACAAACCAATTGCGCTATTTCTGCACGGGACTTCCCAAGCTCACTTTCGATCTTCTTCCAGTCAGTACGACCGCGTCCATCAATAAAGGCAAAGGTGTTTCCCGCCCCGGACATTTTCGTGATTCTAACTGGCAAGAGTGGATTCACAGAGCATCTCCGATACTATCCGCCTCGTCCTCATTGGTTTCTATAACCGGGCGAGTTTTACGTTTTTCTTTACGAGTGGTTTCAGAGTAAGTCGGTTCTCCACGACCCAGTGGTGGTGGAGTCAGCGGAGGAAGGGGTGCCCCTTTTACTCCGCAACCTGCAACAAATGCACAGGCGATGACTAGCATTAAGGATTTATTCAGTGGTTCCATTCATCCCCTTGATTTCGCCTTCAACCTCTGTGGTTCGGCGACAAAGCATGGGATCTATCATATACTGTCTATACTGGCTCGCTGAAATGTTTTTGCAGGCCATCACATATTTCTGAGCCTCTTCGACATTGCTCTTTTTCAATACTTGAGACGTCTTCCAGGTCCAATAATGTGCTTCAGGATACTTTGGATCAAGTTTCACCAGATTCTGCGCAAGCTCATTCGCTTTCGCGGCGTTTTTCAGCTTCAGTTGATGCTCAACCGAAAGAATCATCCAAAATTTTTGATATGGGGACTTCTTAGGGTCCAAGGCTTCCGGGTTTTTGGCAAAGTCGATCCATTGACCCGAACATGCCTGACTTTGAGCGTTGGCAAGTCTTAGCTCATCATCAAAAGAAATCACTTTTAACGGTTTGGCCAAAACTTCCATTGCGTTAGAGCAGTCGTTTTTAGCCACATGCAATCTAGCCAGTTCCGTCAGAACAGTCTGATTGTCGGGCTCAATTCTTTGAGCCTCATTCAATTTTGCCAGAGCCTGATTTAGATCAGTTTTCTTCAAAGAGATTGAAGTTTCATAAAGCTGCTGAGCCTTATCGCTGAAGAAAACATGGGCCACGTCCAAGGCAGCCTTTTTTAATTCCGTCTGCGCAGCGGGACGGGTTTCACGCGCAATTGCTGCAGTAAGGATGTTCAACGCCTGTTGGCGATCCTTCTGTAAACTCAAGTTGTAGGCTTTTTCGATAATATCTTTGTAGGTCTCAGCTTTGGACTGAGAAAATGCGGGGCTTGAGAATAAAAAAGCCGCTCCAAGAGCGGCTTTTAAGAAGTTCGACTTCATGAACTATTTTTTAGAGAACGAAGTCAACTCAACAGTTACTTTACCGAATTGGCTTGGAGCAACTTGTTTCAACAAACCAGACATTGGAATCAACTGTGGATTGATCCAAGCGTTGATTTCTGCGTTGTCTTTTTTGTCTTTAAGAATTGCGTGAATGCATTCGAAAGTACCAGCTGGAACAGTGATTTTGTCTTCTTTGATTTCAACAACTTCAACGTCTTGTTTAGGTGGTTCTTGCTCTTTACCGTTCACGATCATTTTTTTAACCGCGCCAGTGTTTGGATCAATTAGAGTTTCAACGTTTTGTTTACCCGCGAAACCAAGATCCATATCTTGTTGCATCCAGATGCCGTCGTCACCGATGGATTTAACAGACATTACCATTTTACCTTTAATGAAACCGCCCATATCCAAGTTGTAGTTTGCATTGTCGCCAACTTTCCAGTCCAAACCCAAAGTTTGAGCTTGTTCAGCGATTGCAGGCAATTGAGCCTGAACTACAACGTCAGCAACGTTTGGAGTTGCGAATGCGGAAACTGACATTGTCAGTGCTAGGGAAGCAATAATTGCTTTAATCATAAAAAATCCTCCTTGATGGTTTTGTTGCTAATATTGCAGCACGACCAAAGGAGGACTAGCAAGCACCGATTACGTTTCGCTGTAGGAAGAAATGAGGACTTGACGCGGCTTGCTGCCGTTCGCCGGCCCCACGACGCCTTCTTTTTCAAAAATTTCAATCAAACGAGCCGCGCGCGGGTAACCCAAACGGAATTTACGCTGAATCAACGAGGCAGAGACTTCCTTCTGAGCGGATGCCCAGGACAGGATTTCGTCATAACGCTCATCGTACTCTTCCTCACCGAATCCGCCGCCATCTCCGGAACCAGCTTCGGCCCCATCTCCAGCAAATCCATCCAATGCTTTCATTGCGAGAGGATCATATTCAGGTTCCCCCTGAGAAGCCCAATGTTTAACGACATTCGCGATTTCAGCATCCTTCAAATAAGGACCATGATGTCGGGTAGGCTTACCGATTCCCGGCGCCTGGAACAACATGTCCCCATTCGGAAGCAAACGTTCCGCCCCGGAATCATCGATAATGATTCTGGAGTCCATTTTTGAAGCCACTTTCAATGCCACACGACCCGGAATATTTGTTTTAATCAAACCAGTCACAACGTCTTTGCGCGGCGATTGAGTTGCCAGGATCAAGTGAATACCGCAGGCGCGGGCTTTCTGAGTCAAACGCTGGATCGGCTCTTCGATGTTTTGCTTTTCTGTGATCATCAAATCGGCAAGCTCATCCACAACGATAACCACATAAGGAAGTGGTTGATAGTAATACTGATCAAGTTTGGCTTTGCCTTCTTCAAGTTCAATATTGATTTTTTCATGCTGCTCGATCTCGTCCTTGGAAAGCGTCGAGGTCTTTTCATTGAACATTTCAATTTTACCAACGCCGAACTTGGACAGGGATTTATAACGCTTTTCCATTTCGCGCACAGCCCACTTCAATGCCGTCGCTGCCTTTTTCGGCTCAGTCACGTGCGGAATTGCCAAGTGTGGCACTGTTGCAAACGGTGCCAAGTCGACCATTTTCGGATCGATCAAAACCAAGCGCAAAGTTTTCGGAGAATGTCGGAATAGTAGACCTGTGATAATTGAACCGACAAATACGGATTTACCAGAACCCGTCGTACCGGCGATCAACAAATGCGGCATCTTGCGCAGATCAACGACTTTCGGTTCTCCATCAACCGTACGACCCACCGCCATCGGCAACGCCAGATCCTCACTCCAGAAAGTGTCTTCAGCAATCAAGTCTTTGTAGTAAACAGTTTCACGCTTCAGATTAGCGGTCTCGATACCAACAACATCCGTCCCTGGAATATGACCGACCACACGCACTGACTCAGAGGACAATGCCAGCGACAAGTCATCTTCAAGTTCAGAAATTTTGGAGATCTTTACGTCCGCATTCGGCTTAAATTCATACATTGTAACCAGGGGACCTGGTTTCGCGTCCTGAATTGAACCTTCGACGGAGAAGTTTTTAAGCTTCTCGACCAGGGCATCAGCTTTTCTTTGAATCTCGGCCTTGTCGATTTTGATTCTGGATACTGGAGGATCTTCCAAAAGCGCAAGCTTTGGCATTTCCCAGTTCTCAATACGGCGAGGTGGTTTTGCTTTCATCACCACTTTGCGTTTTTGTGACATGCGAACTGCAGGAGTTTCTTCTTCCTCCTCCTCTTCGCCGTCGTCATCCGCCAAAAGTTCATCGCTTTCGTCTTCTTCTTCCTCGTCAAATTCTTCTTCAGCTGCATCCAGAAGAAGTTTCAAGTCCTTGTCTTCTTCCTCTTCGTCTTTTCCTACGAACTTCTTATCTGCCAGAGGGAAGGCTTTTTTAGGCTCGTCCTTTTTCTTTTCTTTCTTAGGCGCTTTCTTTTCATTTACGAATGCACCACCAAAGAAGCCGGCAATTCGCTCGCCGACTTTTTTCTTTTTCAGCATCGCCATGAATTCCTGCGGAACTTCTGCAAGTTCATGCAATGACTTTTCTGAATAGAACACCACCAGAACCGCCATAAAGGTCCACAGAATCACCTGCACACCAGCGTAAGCGAAGGCCCCCATCAAAGCTTGGGAAACCCCCATGCCCAGCATGCCCCCCAGTGCTATTTGATTCTGGAAAAGGCGTGTCGTTGGCATATAGATCGAAAGTAATGCCGCAACATCCACAATCAAGAGCAATGCCCAGACAAAACGAATGTTCTTAAGATTCAAAGATTCACCGCGAACTGCCGCCCAGGCCATTCTGATAAGACCCGCCACAATCACCCAAGCGGCCAATCCGAAGAGCTGATAAAGCCCATCCGCCAGGAAGCTACCGACGATTCCACAGTAATTTAGGGCTTTTAGTCCTTGCCCTATGGAGTTTAGAGAGGGGTCCTGAGGGTTATAGCTTACCAATGACAATGTGATAAAGAGACCTAGGCCCAAGAAACAGATTGCAGTGACGTCTTGTCGGAACTTTTTGAGGAATTGGTTCATTTAAAAAATTTACGAAATTTCGCTGAGTTAGTCATGCTCGGGCAGCGCAACCTTGACTTAGGACTTGGGGCAGGTACAAGTACTGGCGGCCCCGCCAGAGTTAACAGGGTGCCTCCAAGACAAAGAGCCAGTAAGAATGCTTAAAATAAATGAGATTTTCTACAGTATCCAAGGTGAAACAACGTACGTAGGTGCCCCTACGGTGTTTGTGCGCACCACAGCGTGCAACCTGCGCTGCACTTACTGCGATACGAAGTATTCCTACTACGAAGGCGAAATGCAGTCCCTGGAATCTATCGTTAAAGAAATTGATTCCCATCAACCCACACATGTCTGCGTTACTGGCGGTGAACCTTTGTTGCAAAAAGAAGTTCATCCGTTGATGAGCGAACTTAGCGACAAGGGTTACAAAGTTTCTTTGGAAACTTCCGGTTCAAAATCAATCAAAGCAGTTGATCCTCGCGTGAAAGTTATTTTGGATGTGAAAACTCCCGACAGTGGTGCAGCAAATTCTTTCTTGATGGAGAACATCGAATTTTCCACACCCAGCACGGAATTCAAGTTTGTTATCTGTTCCGAGGAAGACTTCAACTGGTCTGAAAATTTCTGTCGTCAACACAATTTGTTCGAAAAATTTGTGGTTTTATACAGCCCATCATACGGCCAAGTATCTGAACGCTGGTTGGCAGAAAAAATATTGCAGCAAAAATCATCTGCAAGGTTGCAATTACAACTGCATAAGTATATTTGGTCTCCCGAAACACGCGGAGTATAGTTTACTCCAAAACCCACGCATTGATGTAATTCCGGGAGTTCCATGACGCCGAACCTTAACAGTTCAGATAATCTTTTTGTCGCTAATCTTCAGTCTGTAAGCTTGGAAAAGCTTGTTAAAAGCAAACTCGAAGTTCTTTTCGCTCAGCAAAAAGAGGCGCAAGTTGAATTGAACGGTTTGTACAATGTAGTAATCGAACAAGTGGAAAAACCACTTCTTGAGCTTGCTCTGCGTGCGTACAATGGCAATCAAGTTAAGACTGCTCAGATGCTTGGCATCAATCGCAATACTCTTAAGAAGAAAATTGATAACTACAAAATTCGTGTTAAAAAACTAAACTAAATTTGTTCACGATTTAGCACCAGCGAGCCATCTAGAACCACCCACTTTGTTAAAGTCTCGCATTTTTTTGTATGATATTCTCACACGAGGGGTTGTGTCGTGAGTACTCGCATTCCACCGCAAAATCTTGAAGCCGAACAGTCTATTCTGGGCGGCATCATGCTAGATCGAGAAGCTCTCGATCAGGTTGGTGACGTTCTCTTCGCAGAGGACTTCTATAAGCCAGCACATCAAAAGATTTACGCTGCCATCAAAGATCTTCACGGAAAGAATCAGCCAATCGACATTATCACTGTAACCAACGTGCTTCAGGCCGAAGGTTCCATGGATATGGTTGGCGGTCCGGAGTATTTGATCGGTTTGCTTGATAAGACTATTTCTTCTGCAAACATCTCATCGCACGCAAAAATCGTTCGTGAAAAAGGTCTTCTTCGTAAGCTGATCTCCGCGAACAGCAAGTTGATCGAGCGTGCTTACGATCAGGATTTTGCAGACGTTGAGTCCTTCATGGACCAAGCCGAATCTGAAATTTTCAAGCTTACAGAGACCAAACAACAAACAGGTCTTGTGGGCTCCATGGAAATCGTTAAAGCTTCCATCCAAAAGATCGAGGAGCTCTATAAACGTAAAGCTGATGTTACCGGCCTTCCAACTGGTTTCACTGAGCTAGATAAAATGACTTCAGGTCTTCACCCGGGTGAGATGACGATCATCGCCGCTCGTCCGTCGATGGGTAAAACAGCGTTCTCTCTGAACGTTGCTCAACACATCGCCCTTCGCGCGAAAAAAGTTATCGCCTACTTCTCTCTCGAGATGGGTAAAGAAGCCATGATGATGCGTATGCTTTCCTCTGAGGCGCGCGTTAACATGAATGAAATCCGTAACGGTAAAATCCAGGACTCTGCATGGCCTAAGCTGATTAACGCAGCCAGCGCTCTGTCAGAGGCTGGAATCTTTATCGATGATACTCCAGGTATGTCGCCGTTTGAGATCCGTTCCCGCGCCCGCCGCTTGAAGGCTGAACACGGTATCGATTGCATCATGATCGACTACTTGCAGTTGATGAGTATGAAACAAAAATTCTCTTCACGTGAGCAAGAGGTTGCCGAAATCTCTAAGAGCTTGAAGTCGATTGCCAAGGAACTTCAGGTTCCGATCATCGCACTAGCCCAGCTGAATCGTGGGGTAGAGGGTCGTGCGGACCGTCGTCCAATGCTTTCTGACCTCCGTGAGTCCGGATCTATCGAACAAGATGCCGACGTTATCATGATGCTTTATCGTGATGACTACTACGACAAGGAAGATCCAGATAAAGCAGGTCACGCAGAGGTTATCGTCGGTAAACAGCGTAACGGTGCCACAGGTACTGTTAAACTTAAATTCGATGCTAAGCACTCTCGCTTCCGTGATCCTGAGCCAAGCGAGCAGGGTGGTGGACACATTAATCCACTTCCGCCGCCGCAAGCTCCGCCTCCGATGCCAGGTGGCAGACCGAAAAACTTTGCTCCTGGGGCTCCAGCCTAGGATAATAGAGGCCACTTATGTGGCCTTTTTCACGTTATCACAAAAAGAACCCGGATCAGCCTCACCATCCCGTTGTTTTAATCACGGGGTGCTCCAAGGGTATTGGTCTGGACCTGGCGCGATTGCTTTACAAGGATCATCCTGAATACCGCATCGTCGCCACAGCTCGTGAAAAATCAATTCAAAAACTTCACGATCACTTTTTAGAGAACGACCGCTTCGTTATCTATCCTTTGGATGTCACCCAAGAGGAATCGCGAATTGAAATCATCAACCACATCCACAAAAAATGGGGTGGTGTGGATATCTTGGTGAATAACGCCGGTATCTCTTATCGATCCGTGATTGAACACATGACTGCCAAGGATGAACTTCTGCAGATGGAGACAAACTATCTGGGCCCGATGGGTTTGATTCGTCGTGTGCTGCCGTATATGCGCGAAACCGGCAGGGGCAAAATCATCAACGTATCATCTGTAGCGGGAATGTTGGCAATGCCAACCATGTCGTCATACTCGGCTTCGAAGTACGCTCTTGAGGGCGCCAGCGAGTCCCTGTGGTATGAAATGCGTCCCTTCGGTGTGCAGATATCACTGGTACAACCAGGATTTGTGAATAGCGAATCCTTCATGAACGTTTATCACACGGAATTATCCGATCCCGCGAACAACTGGAATGGTCCTTACTGCGATTTCTATCAGAACATGACACCGTTTGTGGCAAAGATGATGCAAACGTCGCGCACCTCTTCCGAACAAATCGCCAAGATCATTATCAAAACTATGAAAACAGAAAATCCACCCCTATGGATTCCTGCCACGCTTGACGCCAAAGTTTTCTATTATATTCGCAGGCTCATGCCGCGAAGACTGTTGCTGCCATTCCTATACTGGTGTTTACCCAAGGCCCAACGGTGGGGAAAAAACTACTCCCACCGCCGTTAAAATGGAATGCCTACTCCTGTAAATCGTTGGATTCTACAATTCGAAGAATCTGCCGCATATATATTCCCGGATGAATCACTGGTAATTCCAAAAATGGCATTGAACTGCCCAACCTCAACACCATATTCCCCCCAAGAGGTAACCAAAGTTCCCGCCGGTGAGTAGACATTGATTTTATTATTCAAAAGATCCGCAACATATATTTTTCCGTCGGGAGTTACCGCCATACCTGCAGACAAGATGCCAGCGCCAAACGATGTTACAGCGACCGCTGCTGAATTGGTGCCCGAGACTTCAACGATTCCAAACGCCGCGTCGCTGACATAAAGGTTGCCACTTGGTGCAATGGCCACCGCTAGAGGGGCCGCAAGCGCATTTTCTCCCAAATCCATTAAATGAACGCCGTTAGAATCAAATTTCTGAATTTTATGTTGGGATTGATCTGCTACGAAAACTTCTCCCGCAGAACTGACAGTCATGCCCATTGAATAAACCAAGGTTCCGCCGCCCGTGGATCCATTCCAACTAGTTTGGAAAACTCCAGAGATGTTAAACTTTTGAACTATGGCTTTCGCTGGCGTCGATTGTTGATCAACATCCAAAACATAAATGTTATTTGCGGAATCTATTCCCACAGAGATGAGCCTATTAAAATTTCCATTGTCCCAACCGGGTGATCCAAAATGTCGAACCCACGTACCTGCAGAATCGTAGACCACCACACGATTGTTCGTGGTGTCCGCTACAACCATATACTGGGAGTTCACGGCAACGCCCAAGACAGCGCCTAATTGACCGACGCCCGTACCACCAGGGCGAGTGGTACTGACTAAAACTCCCGTTGGACTAAAACGCTCAAGCTTACCTACTCCACCTGCAGGATAGTCCGATACCAACAAATCTCCATTGATTAGAACGATTACAGATAGTGGCCGAGCAAGCTCCCCGGGGTTTGATCCCGCCACTCCAATATCCGAAATATAGTTTCCATCCAAATCGAACTTCTGAATTCTGGCCGGAATATCCTGAGAGACATATAGCCTATCATCAGAAGAAACAGTCATAGATGCTGTAAAATTTGAAGGAAACTGCCCATTCCCACTACCCACAGAACCAAATGCGATAGTTGGTGAACCATCAGCAAAAAACTTATGGATTCTTCCCGCAGACATATCCATCGCGTACACATTGTCATATTGATCGACAGTGATTGCCGTTATGGAGTTGAAATACCCCGGGCACCCGGCACATGTCACACCATCATCAAAGGCACCAATGGTACGAAGATGACTTCCATCAGAATCATAAACTTTGATTTGCGCCATATGGCCGGCGGCATAATAGTTAGTCACATACACATTCTTCTGCGAATCTACCGCGATTCCGTACATCGTCGAAAATTCATATGGACTTGTCGGGCTGGATCCAAGCACGCCCCATTTACGGATAAATTGACCTTCTGGACCAAATTTCTGCACACGATTGTTACCAGCATCAACCACATAAACATTGTTGTCCGAATCAACGGCCACCGTTCTGGCGCTATAGATCTGGCCATCGCCCGTTCCATACGTCGAAATAGTTCCATTGTTTTTTAAGTTTGAATCCAGAAAGAAAACGGCGCCACTGCCGTTGGGATCAAACACCACGATTTTTCCATTGGGACTTTGAGCAAGGGAATACGGTGTTCCGAAAAGGGTCTTCTTCTCTCCCAAAGGAAAGACACCGGCGTCATCGCCCCCAGTTGTTCGGCCACCCAACATATTAATGTCGAGCGAACAGGCGGAGAGTAGAAAGGCCCCAATAATAAGGATTCCATATAGTACGCGCATAGTTGACTCCCAGAACACTTTTCGGATTTTTAGGGAACAGATTTAGGGTTTTCATGAGACTGCCTCAATTTAAGGCGAATCCTGACTCCAAATGACTGGACTAAAAACCGTATATTCGCTTTTAGATTGAGTTAAATTTAACCCCTTGATTGAGTGGAGGGGTCCTTAGGACATAGGCGCATGGATCGCGCCTAGCAAGTAGCACGGAGGCAAATATGAATAAGAGTCTTGCCCAATCAGTGGTAGAGGCAACTGGGCTCCCTCAAGGGTCTCTGACGGGTGAATTAAATAAACTGATGTCTGCACATGGTACCAGTGCTGATGAACTCACCATCGACCAGCTACGAGATATCATGGTCGACTACCTGAACCAGGTGTTCCTGGAACTTGCCTGCGAAGAAGAATCTAAATCCGCATAAAAACAAAAGGCCCCGGGATCACCGAGGCCTTTTTTAATTTCTAATTTTAAACTCTGATTATTTTTTTGGAGAGTTCAATTGTGCGATAGCTTTTGCTACGAAGCTGTCCCACAACGCGTTTACTTTTCCGTAGATTGCGTAGTTAGAGCAATCGTCGATACCGTCTTGACCAGTACCGCGGCTAGTTACACCCCAAAGGTATTCAACACCATCGATGTTGATGAATGCCGGACCACCAGAGTCACCGTGGCAAGCACCTTTACCTTGAGTTTGGTCCAAAGCCACTTCAGTGTCGCCGTAAGCTTGGATTACGTAAACATCTGTCTTCTTAAGAATGTTTTCGTTCTCTTGAGTCAAGATGTAGCAAGTCGTCTTGTCGTAAGTACAAGCGATTTGACCGCTGGCAATTGCACCATCAAGATCTGGGTATTTTTTAAGATCTACTTTTTCTTTTTTAACATTCGTAAGACCGAAACCAGCCAAAGTCACTTTCGCGCCATTTTTCAAAACTGTTTCGTTTTTAAGAACGTTAGCGATTTGGTAGTTAGAAGGAATTTTGCCTTGGATTTTGATAACTGCGTAATCGTAGTTATCCGCACCTTGATCGCGATCAGACAACTCAATGCCTTCGCCAGATGGGTTGCCTTCTTTTTTCAATCTTTCGATCGTAGCGCGAAGACGTGCATCACCTTCACCGTATTGTGGGTGAACTACAACGCCAGTAACCGCTTGGATTTGGCTTTGTTGTAATTTGTTCAGATCCGTAGTGAAAACAACGTACATCGCTGCTTTCTTATATTCATTTCCTGGCACGCAGTGAGCAGCAGTCAGGATCGTGTTTTCGCTAACTATAGAGCCTGTGCACAGGAACTCACCTTGTTGATCGTCTTGAGTCAATACAGTCACCACGATAGATACTGTGGATTTTCTGATGATGTCTGAATCAGCGACAGCTTCACCACCAATAATTGTTTTGGAAGAGTCTGTAGCTTTCAAAGAAGCTGAATTATTTGGAGTACAAGCAGCGATAGTCGCCAATGCACCCAAGGATAAAACTAGTTTTAGTGAATTGATTGTTTTCATGGAAACCCCTCCAATGGCGCCTTTAAACACCCAAATTGGAACCAGGGCAATATAAAAAATTCGATGTAATCCATAAGATTACGTTATGGTAAAGATGACAATAGTTCCGGGACGCGTCTTATACCGCAAATAAAAAAGAGGCCCCGGAAATCCGAGGCCTCTCTCATAGTTTTGCGTACTACTTGGTAAATTATGCGCGCTCAACTGCGATTTGGATCTTAGCTTCCAAACCTTCAGCGTAACGGATAACCGCTTTGTGTTGACCCAATACTTTGATTGGCTCTTCCAAGTGGATATCGCGACGGTCGATAGAGTGACCCATTTTTTGAAGCTCTTTAGAGATATCTGTAGTTGTTACAGTACCGAAAAGCTTGTCAGAGTCTGCGCCAGCTTGAAGTTTGAACATTACAGTAGTGCCGTTAACTTTGTTCAAAAGCTCTTGGCGTTCAGCCATAGCTTTTTTCTTTTTAGTTTCAGCAACGCGTTTCAAGTGTTCGTATTCTTTTACGCGTTTTTCTGTAGCTTCAGCAGCCAATTTACGTGGGAACAAGAAGTTTCTTGCGAAACCTTCAGAAACGTTCACCAACTCACCAACACGGCCAACATCTTTAACGTCTTTTTGAAGAATAACTTTCATGTGATCTCCATTACTTCGGCAAAAGCCAAAGTGAAATTAGTATTAGCTGGCTTTGGGAGCCGTCATCTTGCGGATGCGACTTCTAAAATCCAACCAGTAATCGATCAAACCAATGACACTTAATACAAGCACCAACTGGCCGACCAAGATTATGTACACCAAAACTCGTGTGAACGTTCCTGCTCGCATCGAATTAAGACATACCTCCAACACTGCTAACCCCTGAAAAAAATAAAGAACGAGTGCTACGTTCACTATATTAACTGCGAGGATCGCAATGGCCTTACCGCCAAAACTCACCATTGTTAGAAGGAAGGCTGTCATCGCAACCCAGATAAAAAAATCGGGCAGGCGATATTCTAACAAATTGAGCTGAGAGGCAATTTTCTCGCGGGGCAAATTGAGCCACGAAAAAACCCTTCTCTCAAATATTAGTCCCACACCTAAAGCGAGAATCAAAGTAATCGCGATGGCTGATGGAACTTGCTGCATCAGAACTGAAGCGTCCAATTTAACTGCGGGATTCATTTTCTGAACCTGCTCAGTAAACTGTTCGACCAGTTTTTGAACTTCAGCGTACGTGTTAATCCCATTCACTTTGAAGGCACCGTAAAGAGAGATGCTTGCAGCACCTGTCCCAAGCAGTACGCTCAGAATGCCGGACTTCCACCACCCAAATCCTCTTTGCTCAAGTTCATTGTATACCCCTAAAGTCATCCAAACGGAGCCAATGAACATTGCTAAAGGTTGAGCGTTGAGGAGCCACGAAGCCCCTGTTACCAACAGTCCCAGGATCCAAAAGGCCCAAGGACCGTAAGCCTGACGGAGCACACGAAGAAGAGGAGCACCGAACACCACGGTCATCATCGACAACAAAATCGAGAGAGATGAAACTGTGATGAATTTCTGTGGTGACGCTGTCTTCTTCATGGCTTACGCCCTTTACTAATTACTCGCCACGCTCAGCGCGGTCTGCTTTAGCAGCAGCAAACGCAGCTTTACGAGCTTGCATTTTAGCTTCGCGCTCTTTTTCACGAGCAGCAGATTCAGAAAGACCTTTTTTGAAGCCTTCCATGAACTTAGCCAAAGAAACACGCTCATCAAGACGAGTGTGCATGAAGCGAAGTACTTTGTCGTTGATACGCATAGTACGTTCCAACTCAGCGATAGCTTGAGTGTCAGCTTCGAATGTAGAGTGGAAGTATGTCGCTTTTTTCAACTTGCCGATTGGTGTCGCCAAGTTACGTTTGCCCCAAGTTTCCAAAGAGTTGATAGTCCCTTTGAAAGACTCGATAGTTGATTTGTTCTTCTTGAAAAGCTCTTTTTGGTCTTCAAGAGTTGCATCTGGATGCATAAGAACTACAACCTCGTAAGGCATAGTGTTTTTAGTTTCCATGTATAATCCTTTCGGTTAAAGCCCCCACCATACAGGGGTGGGAACAAGGATGACTTTTAAAATGTTTAACGGGTTTAGCACGCCTTAAGTTTGAGCACAAGGAATAGTCCTTTGAAACATGGGAATCCAGCCCTATCATACCTAAATGGTCACTTTTATTGAGATTCTTAATGGAGTTAACGAAGGTTCGCGGCTGCAATTGCGCGACGGAATGACCCTGGGTAGATCCCAGGCAGACATCGTTATTAAGGATCCAAAGGTTTCAGGAACCCATGCCCAAGTGGCTTTGGATGGTAAAGCGCAACTGGTTCTCTTGGATCTGGATTCCTCAAACGGGTTGTACATTTCGGGCCGCCGTGTGAAAAAAGTAGCGTTAATTCCGGGGGTTATCTTCGAGATTGGCCGCACTCAGTTTAAAGTCGTCAGTGTTGAGGAAGAAGAGGCGGGAAGCTTTGAACGCCTCCTGACTTGGCGCAACATTTTAAGCGCTAAGATTCCCGATTCCAAAATTGAAAACACACTGCCTTCGTTTGAAATTGAAAGATTCTCGCCAGCGCTCAAGCTGACCTTTCTTCGCGGTATTCAGGCCGATGAGGAAATTATTTTAGGGTATGGCCCCAGAACTGCGGGTGCTGACTCCCTGGATATCGAGCTTCTGGATGTTGATGCCCCTCGGGATGCCTTCAAGTTTGTGGCACTTCCGGGCCAGGTTCAGCTTAAGGTCTTAGCCATTGGCCGTGTTACGCTTAACAATAAAAAGGTCTCTGCCGAAACGTTGCATGATGGTGATATGATTGCTGTCGGTAGCACGGTTATTAAAGTTTCATATTTATAGATTGCGCTTCGAGGAACGTCATGGAAACCACATCCAAAAGCATCGGAACATTTGAAAGCTATGACGGCACCTCTATCTACTATGAAACTCACGGTCAGGGCGAGCCGCTGGTTCTTATCTATGGAATCGCATGTCCTATTAATCACTGGCACTATCAAATCGAATATTTCTCTCGCAACTATCAAGTGATCGCATTTGATTTACGCGGACATCATAAAAGCACACCCATTGCAGACATGAGTCAGCTGACTTTGGAAGCCGTCTGCAAGGACATTGCTGGATTGCTGGAGCATCTTGGACTCAAGAGTGCACACTTTGCGGGTCATAGCTTTGGAGCACCCGTTTTGCTGAACCTCTATTCAATGCACCCAGAACTTATTCGGTCGATGGTATTTATCAATGGCTTTGCCAGAAATCCCATCAAAGGAATGTTTGGCCTGGATGTCATCGAGCCGTTTTTTTATTTCGTAAAAGGGCAGTACGACAGCGCACCAGACCTGTGGAATACTCTGTGGAAAGTCGCTGTTGATAATCCACTGGCAATGTATGCAACCGCATTGGCCGGCGGCTTTAATTTGCGAGTAACTCATTTCAAAGACATCGAAGTATATTGCCGCGGAGTCGCGCGCATGAATTTGAGAGTCTTCATTGCCTTATTTGAAGAGCTGATGAAGTTTGATGGTGAATCAATTCTTGAAACTATCAATGTGCCAGTATTGGTGATCTCAGGCGAGAAAGACGCGGTCACACCCATCCGATTTCAGTATCACCTGAAAGAGAAAATCAAACACTCCGAGTTTGTGCTCGTGCCATACGGCTCTCACTGCACGCAGCTTGATTTCCCTGACTACACAAACCTGAAAATTGAAAAGTTTCTTAACGAAGGCATCTCTGAAGACTAAAGGCCCTGAAACTTTCGGCGTTTAAACCTCATGACAGAGCAGGCAAGCAAAATCGCCGCCGTCAGCAGATGTATGTTGTGATCCCTTGAGCCCATTTCCAGAACTTCCGGAGACACAACCCACAAAAAGTCATCCCGTTGCATATTTCCAGTTGTCGCAATACCTGGCGCTCCCACGACATATCCCAGAACTCCAATAACGGCAAAGAATGCACCAACAATCATCGCGCACTTTCTGGCGACAGGTTCTTTCTTAAAGCCCATAGCCACCAAGGCTGCGCCAGACACCAGAAGAATCATGTTGTGTGCAGGAGTAAGATGCATTCCCAGGAAGTTGCTCATAACGAATCCGATGAACCCGGAAACAATCAGACATGTGCCGACAATAACGCTGGATTCCTGCGCAAAAGATTTCTGCTCAAAAGCTCTCTCGTCGACATGCTTACGAATCGGTTCATTCTTTTTATTTTCGGGGCGGTAGACCGGCTTACGTTGCGGAGTGGGTCTATTTCGCTGCAATTCGGGTTCCATGCAACCTCCATCAATTCCTTCTAGTATTGACGGGCTTTTTCCATATGGCAGCAGTGGAGGTTTGATACTGATTAAAAACAAAAAGCCATCCCGCTTTACGAGATGGCTTTTGCTGAATACCTGTTAATCAGGACTAACGGTAAGCAATCTTAGTGATGTCGAAACCGTAGCGGTTTACAGAGTCATCAGAAGTGAAAACGATTTTAGCAGAGCTTCCTTCGATCACGCTGCTAAGAGTGTCATCTGCTTTACCAGACAAAGTTTGAACCAATTTCCCTGTGGAATCGTAGATCATAACTTTATCGTAATCACGTTCAGTGTCGAATTTCTCAAAGTAGACAGCAATTTGCTTCGCGCCCGGAACACTCACTTCGAATGTTTCGTTGGATTTGCTTGCGTACGGGTGAGCAGAAGAAACACTTGCCGTCACAGTTTGCCAGTTAACCGGGTCATTTGGATCTGGAACCGGCTCAGTGTTTGTCAAAGCTGTGTAAGCATTTGCAATACCTTTTGTGCGAACTTTACCGCGTAGAGTTGGGTAAGGTTTCGCGGTCGCCATGATACGCTCTTTAATTTGGATGCCGTTCAAACCTGGCTCATTGGAAGCGATCAAAGCCGCAATACCGGAAACATGCGGAGTCGCCATTGATGTACCAGAGTAAGAGCTGTAACCACCATTTTTAGTGGATGAGTAAATGTTCACACCAGGAGCAGCCACGTGAACTTTGTTTTTTCCGTAGTTGGAGAAAGAAGCCAAAGAGCCTTTTTCATCGATTGCCGCTACAGAAAGAACGTTAGGAACATCGTAAGTGGCAGGGTAAGTAGGGTTCGCATCGTTGTCGTTGGATTCGTTACCAGCCGCTGCAACAAACAGAACGCCTTTGTCATTCGCTCTTTGGATCGCCTGTTTCAAAGTTTCAGAGTAGCCACCGCCACCCCAAGAGTTCGAAAGGATCGTCGCGCCCATGCTCACAGCGTAGTCGATACCTTTAAGTGCGCCCTCTAGTGAACCGGAACCATCTGCAGAAAGGAATTTTACACCCATCAAACGAACATTCCACGCAACACCTACGATACCAACACCGTCGTCACCTTTTGCTCCGATTGTACCGGAGCAATGTGTACCGTGGCTGTGGTCATCAAGTGGGTTACCAGTTGGCTTCGCCGCATTTACGAAGTTTGCGCCGTAGATATCGTCCACGATGCCGTTACCGTCATCGTCCACACCCGGCTGACCATTTAGCTCAGCTTGGTTCGACCACATGTTTTCTTTAAGATCTGGGTGATTATAGTCAATACCAGTATCGATTACTGCAACAAGAACATCTTTTGAACCTGTTGTAATATCCCAAGCTTGAAGAGCTCCAACGTCCACACCTGCGTTGTTAGAGTTATTCATACCCCAAAGGCGGCCCAACATTGGATCGTTTGGTGTTTTGTTAATACGATAGATAAAGTTTGGTTCAACGATATCAACCATTGGGTTTTGAGAAAGTGTTTTAACAACACTGTCAGTAAGTTCAAATACCGGCTTTTTAATTACCACGATATTCATTTGAGGAATTGTGCTCTTAACATAAGCGCCCAATTGCTGACTTAGAATTTGTGTAGACTGAATAGCATACTGATTTTTAAGTTGAACAATGTATTCACCAGGCACAGCTTCAGGTTTAGCAGCGAACGCGCTTACAGAAACGAACAAACCGAGCATGGCTCTTCCGATAAGCCCTCTCATAATCCCTCCTTCGATGGGTGATTTCAGCCCGAGGAAGGTCTCGGCAATAATTGCCTAGTGGTTCCCCAGTTCCAAAATGGTACCAATCGCATTGTTAGGATTTTATTTGTTTTTATTTGAGGTCAAAAACCTAGACCTAAGTCCTGTGTCTATCGGGAATTTAACCAGTCTTTGGTCTTGTCGGACGAGGCGTTTTCTCATCAGCGAAACCAAAACTCATCTGCTCCGGCATCTTAAACTGCACAATTTTCTCGGGATGTTGGGCAATTTCGCGCTTTTCAGACGGAGTAACAACGTTCACGCCTTCAGAGACCTTTATTAAATGCTTAATAAAGGCTTCTTTCACGCTATCTGGTGCGTTTTTGTTAAAACCCAATTCTGCCATAAGTTGATCAATCTTCTTCATAAGCCCATTCCTTGGTCTAGATTTCGGAAGTTTGATGTTCGAGCTTTAGGGGAAATTCATAGATGAAGGTCTAGGATGCGTCTCTCATTGAGATCGACCGATGATGCAGAATTTAAAGGTTAAAACTAAATACAAAAAAAGGGGCTCGGAAAACCGAACCCCTTGTAATCACGAATAAAAATTTAAACTATTGCTAACGTCAGCCTATCCTGCGCCGCCGTCTTTATGCTTGGGTCTTTGAGTTAAAACAGCACCCAAGTATTGACGATTCATGCGGGAGATATTGGTCAGTTGAATATCTTTCGGGCATGCAGCTTCACAAGCACCTGTAGTTGTACAAGCACCGAAACCCTCAGCGTCCATGGCTGCAACCATGCGAAGAGCGCGCTCATCTTTCTCAACAGCACCTTGCGGAAGCAAAGCCATGTGAGAAATTTTAGCTGAAGTAAACAATGCTGCGGAAGCATTCTTACAAGCAGCCACACAAGCGCCGCAACCGATACAAGTCGCTGAGCTCATTGCTTCGTCAGAGTCTGCTTTTGGAATCAGGATTGCATTCGCATCCTGGGGATTTCCGGTATTTTGTGAAATATAACCACCGGAAGCAATGATACGGTCAAACGCAGAACGATCGACCATCAAGTCCTTAATCACCGGGAAGGAATTTGCTCTAAAAGGCTCAATCGTCAGTGTATCGCCGTCTTCGTAGTTACGCATGTGTAGTTGGCAAACTGTTGTTGCCTTCAACTTGCCATGAGCTTCGCCATCGATAACAAAACCACAAGTGCCACAAATACCTTCACGGCAGTCATGGTCAAACGCGATAGGCTCTTCGCCTTTCGCCACGATTTCTTCATTCACAGCATCCAGCATCTCAAGGAAGGAAGCGTGTTCAGACACGTTTTTCGCAGGATACTCAACAAAAGAACCTGAATCTTTAGGTCCTTTTTGTCTCCAAACTTTCAAAGTCAGATTGATATTTTTACCACTCATTTTCAGCCTCTTATTTATAGCTACGAGTTGCTAGGTGAACGTTATCAAAAACAAGCTCTTCTTTGTGGCGAACTGATGCTTTGTTTTCACCAGTGTATTCCCACGCAGCCACGTGACAGAAGTTTTCATCATCACGTTTCGCTTCACCCTTATCTTGATACTCTTCACGGAAGTGACCGCCACAAGACTCTTGGCGCTCCAAAGCATCACGGCACATCAACTCACCAAGCTCCAAGAAGTCAGCCACGCGGCCGGCCTTTTCAAGCTCAACGTTAAGATAGTTTGGATCTCCTGGAATACGCACGTTTTGCCAGAATTCTTCGCGAAGTTTTGGGATCTCCTGAAGGGCCTTTTTAAGTCCAGCTTCGTTACGACCCATACCGCAGTTTTCCCACATGATATTACCAAGCTCTTTATGGAAGCTGTCGACGGTGCGATTGCCCTTAATGCCAATAAGAGTACTAATTTCTTTTCTTACACCATCAGCTGCTGCTTTAAAGGCGTCGTCAGAAGTCGTAACCTTATCAAGTTTTGTTCCACCCAGATAGTTGCCGATTGTGTACGGAAGAACGAAGTATCCGTCAGCCAAACCTTGCATCAATGCGGATGCACCCAAACGATTTGCACCATGGTCAGAGAAGTTCGCTTCCCCAGCCACGAACAAGCCTGGAACTGTTGATTGAAGATTGTAGTCAACCCACAAGCCACCCATAGTGTAGTGAGGTGCCGGATAGATTTTCATTGGGCGTTTATAAGGATTTTCGCCGGTAATTTTGTCGTACATTTCAAACAAATTGCCGTAACGTTCTGAAATTTTATCTTCACCCAGACGCTTGATAGCGTCCGCGAAATCCAAGTAAACAGCTTTGCCTGATTCATTCACGCCACGGCCTTCATCGCATGCATATTTTGCCTGACGAGAAGCCACGTCACGAGGAGCCAAGTTACCGAAAGACGGGTAAACGCGCTCCAAGTAGTAGTCACGTTCGTTTTCAGGGATGTCATTTGGATGACGTTTATCACCAACCGCCTTAGGAACCCAAACGCGACCGTCATTACGCAAAGACTCAGACATCAAAGTCAATTTTGACTGATTCTCTCCGTGAACTGGGATGCAAGTTGGATGGATTTGTGTGTAGCAAGGATTCGCGAAGTAAGCCCCACGTTTGTGGGCTTTCCATGCCGCCGTCACCGCACAGTTCATCGCATTTGTGGAAAGGAAGAATACGTTGGAATAACCACCGGAAGCGATAACTACCGCATCCGCTTCGTGGGATTCAATTTCACCCGTCAAAAGATTGCGAACGATGATACCGCGAGCTTTGCCATCAACGATAACCACGTCCAACATCTCACGACGATAACGAAGCTCCACTGTGCCAGCATCAACCTGTCTCATCATTTGCGAGTAAGCACCCAACAAAAGCTGCTGACCGGTTTGACCACGGGCATAGAACGTACGGGAAACCTGCGCACCACCGAAAGAACGGTTGGCAAGCGTACCGCCGTATTCACGGGCAAAAGGAACGCCCTGAGAAACCATTTGATCGATAATGCTCGCTGACACCTCAGCCAAACGGTAAACATTGGCTTCGCGGGCACGGAAGTCACCGCCCTTAACAGTGTCGTAGAAAAGACGGTAAGTGGAGTCACCATCATTTTGATAGTTTTTTGCAGCATTGATACCACCTTGAGCGGCCACAGAATGGGCGCGGCGAGGGGACTCATGCACACAGAATGCTTTTACTTTATAACCAAGTTCACCCAAAGAAGCGGCCGCGGATGCGCCGGCAAGACCGGTACCCACAACGATAACAGAGTGCTTTCTTTTGTTGGCTGGATTTACAAGCTTGTTTTCAAACTTTGCTTTTTCCCATTTGCCTTCGATTGGACCACTTGGAATTTTGCTGTCTAAGATATTAGCCATGATTGTGTGCTCCTTAGCGCATTAGGAAAAGGTAAAGGGGTTGAGAGATAAAGCCCAGAGCCACGATAATTCCGTAGCCGATGCTTAGCTTTGCCCAAAGACTGCGGTAAGTGCCTTCCATCAATCCCAAAGACTGGAATGTGGAGCCCACGCCGTGTTTCAAATGGAAGCCCAAAAGAACCAACGCAACCACATACCAAACCACGTAACCAGGTTGCTGGAATACTTCTTCCATCAGCTTGGCTAGGTCGCGCATTGGCGTCCCGTTAACGTTAGTTTCGTAGTAGTGGCCGTATTTGAAAGTGATCAAATGAAGAATCACGAAAACCAGAATCAACGAACCCTGAATGGCCATTGTTCTGGATGCCAGAGAAACTTTCTTCGTGCCTTTGGCAGCAACAGCATAGCGTTGGCCTTTTGCTTCGCGATTGTTTTTAGTCAGTGAAATCGCCATCGCCACGTGAGTGATCAGCGCCAGCACCAACACCAATTCCGCAACGTAGATCAATTTTCCGCTAGTTAGCGCATGTCCGTAGGCATTGTAAGCATCGTGACTTACGAAAATAAGCATATTTCCGGCCATATGAGCCAGCACGAAGCCCGCCCACACAAGACCAGTAATACCCATTAAGTATTTCTTCCCGACAGTCGTTCCGAGAAATGAAAACATGGTATGAAACCCCTTGTAATTTAGCTTTAGATTCTCATTAAGTTTTTAATTAACTTACTCCTCGGGGGTTTGATTTGTCCATGACCCCTGTCATGTTTCGCAACATGTTAGACTTTGAGGATTTAGTTTTGCCTCTGAAATCATCTGCGATAGAACTGGTCACCTAAAAACGGGGTAAAACATGAAGATTTTTGTGTGCATCAAACAGGTGCCAGACACTGAAACTAAAATTAAAATCTCTCCCGACCAGACCGGTATCGATACGGCGGGGATTAAATGGGTTATGAACCCTTACGACGAATATGCAGTCGAAGAAGCCAACAAGCTTCGCGATGCAAATCCAGGCTCTCAAGTTTGGGTTTTGAGCGCTGGCCCGAAAGCTCGCGTAGTGGAATCCTTGCGTACCGCCCTTGCTATGGGTGCTGACGAAGCTATCGTAATCAACGGCGAAGGTCTGGATAACTTCTCAACTGCAAAAGCACTTGCTGAAGTGATCAAGGCCGAGGGCGGAATGAAAATCATTTTCACCGGCAAGCTTGCAATCGACGACAACGCCTCTTCAGTAAGCCAGATGATGGCTGAATTCCTGAACGCTCCACACACAACAGTGGTTTCCAAGTTCGCATTCAATGGCGAAAATGTAACCGTTGAGCGTGACGTAGAGGGTGGCGCAAAGGAAGTTGTGCAAATGATGACTCCGGCAGTTGTTGGCGCAAACAAAGGCTTGAACATGCCTCGTTACGCTTCTTTGCCAGGTATCATGAAAGCCAAAAAGAAAGTGATCAAAGAGATCGAGTTCTCCTCCTTGAATATTCCTGCGACTGATATCAAAGTAAAATACTCTGGCATGACTCTTCCGGCTGATAAACCGGCGGTAAAAATGCTTTCTGGCGATTCTTCTGCACAAGCAGCAGAACTGGTTAAACTTCTTCGCGATGAAGCGAAGGTTCTGTAGGAGTTGGCAATGGGTAAAGTATTAGTATTTGCTGAACAAACAAACGGTAAACTTAAACGCAGCTCCATGGAGCTTTTGCAAGCCGCTGCCAAATCCGGCAACACTGTGGTTGCTGTGACTTTCGGTTCTCACGCAGGTGATGTAACTGCAGCTATCGGCCACAACGGCGCTTCTGAAGTGCATGTTGTTAAAGATGCTTCTTTGGATTCTTACAATCCAGAATCATACACTGCAAACATGGTTGCGATCGTTAACAAAGTTCAACCTTCCATCATCTTGTCTTCCGCTTCTTCAACAGGTAAGGACTTGTTCCCACGTGTTGCAGCTCGCTTGAACACAGGTGTTGCAAGTGATTGCACTCAGTTGACCATCTCTGGTGACAACGTAACTGCTGTTAAACCAATGTACTCTGGTAAAGCATTTGCGACTGTTAACTTTGAAAACAGCCCGATCAAAATCGTTTTGATGCGTGCAAATCAACTTCCAGTTGATGCAGCTGACACTTCAAAATCTGCAAATGTGGTTGAGCATGCAAATGCGGCAACTGATTTGAAAACTTTGATCAAAGAAATCGTGAAGGGTGCTTCTGAGAAATTGGATTTGACTGAAGCAAACATCATCGTTTCCGGTGGTCGTGGTTTGAAAGAAGCAGCAAACTTTAAAGTTTTGAACGATCTTGCTGACGTATTGGGTGCAACTGTTGGTGCTACTCGTGCGGTAGTGGACGCTGGCTGGGTAGGACACGGTATGCAAGTTGGTCAAACTGGTAAAACAGTTGCTCCATCCTTGTACATCGCTGTTGGTATCTCTGGTGCGATTCAACATTTGGCAGGTATGGGTTCATCCAAAGTTATCGTTGCGATCAACAACGATGCAAATGCTCCAATCTTCCAAAAAGCAACTTACGGTATCGTGGGTGATGCTTTGGAAATCGTTCCAAAATTGACAGAAGAGTTCAAAAAGGCTCTTCACCATTAATCGTGTTTAGGAAATACATACTTCCTATCATCGTTTTTGTATTTTATCGAACCCTCTCATGGACGTGGAGGGTTCGTCTTTCTGAGCCTGAATCTCTTAAAAATTCTCTGAAAAATAGGAATCCCGTCGTTCTTGCCCACTGGCATGGAGACGAACTGGCATTGCTTTCGATTGTTAAGCGTTATCGAATTGCCACAATTGCCTCTCAATCCAAAGACGGCGAGCTTATGGCCACAGTCCTAAAATGGATGGGTGCAAAAACCAGTCGTGGATCCTCTTCACGCGGCAGTGTGCAAGCCCTGAAAGGTCTGTTGCGTTTAGTAAAAGACGGGGGAAATTGCAGCTTTGCGGTGGATGGACCCAAGGGTCCGTTACACAAAGTGAAGCCCGGTGTTTTTGAACTATCACGCATGATTCATGGGCCAATTTATGCGGCTGGCGTTTATGTCGATCGCGCCATTCACTTCCCCAAATCCTGGAACAAAACCTTCCTGCCAAAACCATTTGCAAAGGTAGTTATTGTTTGGAGCGAGAGTCTTCCTCCTGTGACTAAAGAGCAGGATCCCAGAAACCCAGACCTTGCTCTAGAGTTAGAGTCCCTTTTACACCGTACGCGCGAGCAAGCGGCTAATTTCATTGCGGATAATAAAACCTAGTGCTAGCGTTTTAACATAGTTTGTATTCAACTTTTTAAAGGGACTTTTAAAGTATGAAATTAGTTATTAGCATCTTGATGCTCATCGCGGCACCCGCGTTCGCGCAAAAATCTTCTGACGTGTTGGCTCAAGTGGGTAAAAAAACAATCACCCTGGAAGAGTTCAACAAGAAGTACAATGACATTAAGTCTAAAACTTCAAATCCTCCAACTAAAGACCTTTTCCTTGAAGACATGGTTCGCTACGAAGTGGGCTTGCAGGAAGCAGAAAAGCGCAATCTGGAAAAAGACCCAATTGTTCAGGAACAGTTGCGCCAGGCTATGTATAAAGCACTTCTTGAAAAAGAATTAGGCCCAAAAATCCAAAAGATCACGATATCTGACAAAGAAATGCAGGACTGGTATAAAACCAATCCTGAAATCCGCACCAGCAACATCCTGATTGAGTTTAAACAGGGTGCAACGCCGGCGCAAATCGCGGAAGCTCGCAAGCGTGCTGATGAAATCTACGCTGAAGTGAAAAAATCAAAGCGTCCGTTTGAAGAGCTGGTTAAGCTTTATTCTGACGACGCGATTTCCAAGCAAGCGGGTGGTGACATCGGCTGGCAGTCTCGTGTTACAATCGTTCCAGCATACTATGAAGCGGCAATCGGCATGAAGGTCGGTGAAATTAACGGGCTCATCGAATCTCCATATGGATTCCACATCATTAAGCTAACGGGTCGTCGCAGCTTTGAAAACGCAGATAAGCGCCAAATCAGAGCGGCAGTATACGACGAGAAAAGAAAAGTGATCTTTAATGAGTACTTCGAGAAGTTGAAAAAATCGTACTCCATTAAAGAAAACAAAAACCTTATCAAATAAGGAAATACTCTAATGAAATTCCTAAAGAGCCCCGTTAAAGCGGGGCTTTTTATTTTAACAAGTGTGTTTTTGGCGGGTTGCCCATCAAACTACCAGAAGGTTTCCAAGAAACCTGTTCAGAAGGTAAATGAGCACGTATTAACCGCCAAAGAGTTCGCCAATCAACTGGCCAGAAAACTTAAAAACTTTGATGCGCTTGCCGCCAAAGACCCCAATAACGTCCAAAGAATCAAAGAAGACATCCTGCGCGACTTCCTGGTTAAAAGCTTAACCTTGGATTGGGCACGCGCTCAGAAGATCGTCGTGTCAGAAAACACTCTTGATGCCGAAGTGGACAAGTTGCGCGCCAACTATCCAGATGACCTTGCATTTCGTCGCGCACTGGCTCAAGAGAACTTATCTTTTGCGGAATGGCGCGAGGATTTACGCTACAGCCTGATCGAGCGTGAGGTTTTTAAAAAAATCAATGAGAAGGCCAAGCCCATCGCCGAAGACGAGATCAAGCGCTATTACGATGATCACAAGGATATGTATAAACGCAAAGAGCGCATTTATATCCGTCAGATCGTCGTTGATGAGGAAGCTAAAGCAGATGCCATTAAAACAGATTTGAAAACCAAAGATTTTGCTGAACTTGCCAAGAAATTCTCTATTACGCCAGAGGCAAAGTCCGGCGGCGTGGTTGGTTGGATTGAAAAAGGCACTGTGGATTACTTTGACCGCCTGTTTACAAACTCTGCCGGCACTCAAACCATCAAAAGCCCCTTCGGTATTCATCTGATTCGTGTTGAAAAAAAGGCACCAGCCTCCACTTTAACGCTCGAAGAAGTACGTCCGCAAATTACTCGGGCTCTTAAAGCACAACGCGAGCAGGCAGAATACGTGGCATGGCTTGATGCTCAGCTCAGAAGTAGTAAAGTCCTAAAGGATCACGAATTGATGAACTCCATTTCCGTAGATACCCGAGGGGATAATGATTAGTTTGCTTTTTTCTTTATTAGTCGCAGTTCCAGTTAAGGCCGAAGTCGTTGAAAAAACTTTGGCTGTCGTGAACAACGAAATCATCCTTGAGTCTGACCTTAAAGAATTACAAAGTCGCATTTCTAAACCTGGTATGGTGGATGATGCTTTGTTGGACGGCAAATCTGTCGAAGAATTGAAAAAAGATAGAAAAGCACAAATGGACTACCTGATTAATGAGAAAATTATTTTCTCCGAAATCAAACGTCTGAATTTGTCTGTAACAAATGCCCGCGTTGAACAAGACTTCAAAGAAATGGCCAAAAGAAACAACGTAAGCGAAGCAGAGCTTGGAAGCATCCTTAAAGGCCAGGGCGTTGATGTCAATGAGTACAAGGTTTTCCTGAAAGACAAGATTGAGAAATCAAACCTGATGGATACGGAGATCATTTCCAAGCTTCGCATCTCGGATGAAGACGCTTTGAATGAATATCTAAAATCCAACCCGAAGAACAAGCCTTCGATTGATGAATTCTCGGTATCTCACATCTTCTTTAACCCTAAAAAGGGTGGAGCAGAGGCCGCTTTCAAACGCGCTGAAAATGTTCTTTCCAAATTGCGCTCCGGTGAAAACTTCGAAACTCTAGCGCAGCAATTTAGTGAAGATCCAAATTTCTCCTCCGGTGGTGCACTTGGCACATTCAAGTCCGGCGAATTCATGCCCGAGGTTGAAGAAGCGATTGCTGGCCTGACTGTTGGTGAAACCACTGGTGTTATCAAATCACGCATGGGTTATCACATCGCCAAACTTACCGGCCGCAAGCTGACTTCTGATCCAAATTTTGAAAAACAAAAGGATCGCATCAAGGCTCAATTGATGGAAACCAGCTTCAAACGTCAGTTGCGCTTGTGGTTGCAAAACAAACGCGACGACGCCTTTATCAGAATCAATGAGTAGAATCCGAATTGCGCTTACCACTGGGGATGATGACGGCGTTGGCTTTGAAGTTACCGCAAAGGCACTTCATAAGCTGGGCCCTCAGAAAGACATCCAATTCATCATGTGGAGGAACGATAACGCCTCCACCAAATATCTAAAATTAATTGATCAAAAGTTTAATCGCATCGTAGTCGACACCATCGAAGAAGCACTGAAAATCGAAGGTCCTTATCTTGTAGATATTTGCTCGGATTTAACTCCGGCACACTGGGTGGAACTTACAGCTAAAGCCTGCATGAAAAACCAACTGCAAGGCATGGCAACGGGTCCACTTTCAAAGACTCTGATTAAGGATGCTGGATTTAAGGATCTTGGGCACACCGATATTCTAAAGCGCATTTCAAAAACAAAAACCGTCCACATGGGCTTTGCGGGTAGCGAGTTCAATGTTGTTTTAGCGACGGGGCATTTGCCCGTTTCTCAGATTACCAAACACATAAGCTTTAGCACCGTTGCAGAGGCTTTATTGAATGCGGATACTTTGCGTAAATCACTGCCACCATCCAAGCGCGCAAAACCAATTGGTGTCTTGGGCCTTAATCCTCACTCTGGCGAGCAGGGGATGATTGGCTCTGAAGAACTGATGGTTTTCCCAAATCTACAGTCTTTTGCGGCCGAAAAAGGTATTCCATATGTGGGGCCTTTGGTTCCTGATGCCGCTTTCTTCAAGGAAAACTGGAAGAAGTACTCTGTCTACCTATGCCTTTACCATGATCAGGGTTTGATTCCGTTTAAAATGATTCACGGACAAGAAAGCGGCGTCCACATAAGCCTGGGCATTCCATTTGTCAGAACCAGTGTCGATCACGGAACTGCCAAGGATATTTTTGGTAAGAACAAGGCCAACCCAAACTCTATGATAGATGCAATCAAGTGGGCCGTTAATTTAGCTCGACAGCGGGCCGCCTAGTTAGTATTAATTCTAGTCATTTCCAATACCTAGTGAGGTTATAATGTATCAACCAGTTATTTTTAGAGAATACGACATCCGCGGTGTTTACAACGGTCAGTTCGATGACAACTTCGCCTATCTTCTGGCGCGCGCCTTCGTCGTTCACATGAAGAACGTAAAAAATATTTCTAATCCTACGCTGACTATCGGTCACGATGCCCGTGTAAGCTCTCCAGCCATCGTTAAAAGCATGGAAAAAGGTTTTGTTGATTCAGGAGCTAAGGTTATTCACTTGGGCCTTGTAACAAGTCCTGTGTGCTATTTCTCAACATTCACGATGAAAGTGGACGGCGCCGTTCAAGTAACTGGTTCCCACAATCCCCCTGAGTTTAACGGCTTCAAAATCTCTTTGGGCAAAACAACGATCTTTGGTGAAGAAATCCAAACTCTTCGCAAAATTATCGAAAAGGGCGAGTACATCGATGGCAAAGGCTCTGTGGAGTCTTTCGACATCCGTCCAAGCTACTACGAGCACTATAAAAAAGAATTCGGCCAACTGAAAGACGTTAAAGTCGTTTTGGATTGCGGTAACGGTGCCGGTGGTTCCGTTGTTCGCGGTCTATTTGAAGCATGCGGTTTGAAACCGACAATCATGTTCGAAGAACCAGATGGTACTTTCCCAAATCATCACCCGGATCCAACGGTTGAGGAAAACCTTGTGGATTTGGCTGCACAGGTTAAAAAAGAGGGCGCTGTTTGCGGTATCGGTTTTGACGGTGATGCAGATCGTATCGGTGTAGTGGATCATACAGGTCGCATGGTTTACGGTGACGAGTTGATGACTATCATCTCCCGCGCAATCCTTGAAACCAACAAGGGCGCAAAAATCGTGGGCGACGTTAAGTGTTCTGATCGCTTGTACCACGACATCGCAAAACACGGTGGCCAGCCAATCATGTGGAAAACCGGTCACTCTTTGATCAAAGAAAAAATCAAAGTTGAAAAGGCACCGTTCGGTGGCGAGATGTCTGGTCACATCTTCTTTGCGGATCGCAACTACGGTTACGACGATGCTCCTTACGCAGGTCTTCGCCTGGTGGAAATCCTGGCAAAAACTGGCAAAACAATTCCACAATTGTTGGAGGGTTTGCCGCCAGCATTCAACACTCCAGAAATCCGCATCGACACGACTGAAGAGAAAAAAGTTTTGATCGTCGAAAAAATGAAAGAAGCTTTCAAGGGCGGCCCAGGCGCAGACTACAAAGTAGATCTAACCGACGGCATCCGCTTAAGCTTTGAAGACGGCTGGGCATTGTGCCGCTCTTCCAACACCCAACCAGTATTGGTTGTGCGCTACGAAGCAACCACAGCCGAAGGCATGAAACGCATCCAAGACCGCGTAGAAGCCGTAGTGAACAAATACCTTTAAAGGTACGGACTTACTTTCTCCAACTGCGGACGTCCGCACACCCGTAGCGGATGTGGAAATTACAGTAACTTAAAAGGGCTGGTGAAAAACACCGGCCCTTTTCTTTTAAGACTTAATTTCTACCACATTTCCTGTCAGATCTTCTTTAGATAAACCTAGCTGCATAACTGCAGCATATGAAGACAGTAGTGCGACCTCTTCTTCAATTGCTAAAATACGCTTCAAACGAAGCTCAACCTTAGGTTTGGTAAGGTTAAATCCATAGATTTCCACCTCTTCGCCGTCGCCAATGATGCCGCCAATATTCTGAATCTGTGGCTCAAGTGCACGATTTTTTGTGAAGTAGAAAATTCGTCCTTTACGAACAGCTTCTTGGCCTGCGAAAGATACCGATGCGCGATCGTCAGCGTTTATCACAGTTGTGACGTGAGGACCTGCTTCAGCAAATAGGCGCAAATATGCTTTTTCCATTTCTTGAGAGTGAGCACTAACACTTTTAATAACGATTACGTCGGCATTGATTTTCAAGACATCTTCGTACTCTAGAAACTTTTCCTGAAGAATCAGGATATATGGTTTCGCCTCTGGCAACTCCACACCCGCGGACCAGGTCAATACAGGCACATCTTGACCAGCATTTTTAAAATGCTCATGCACGAAGTGCGCAGTTTTATCTAACCCATCACAACCCGTAATCAGAATCGATACTTTACCGTAGTAACTCATGATCGCTCTCCTTTGTTCTGCCCCAAGCGGCTCTTGTTTTTTCTGCAAGGAGGAGAGGATGTGTTCGATTTGTTCTTTCTGGGACTTTAGAACTTGTGCCTGTCGGGAAATCTCATTCAGGCGGGCATACATAGAAGTCGCAAGTTTATCGGAATCTAAAGACTCATCAGTCTCAAGTAACGCTTTGATTTCTATCAACGTGAAACCAAGATCTTTTAATTCCTTTAGACGGCGGGCGAGATCCAATTGAGCTTCATCGTAATAGCGATAGCCGTTCTCGCCGCGCACGTGGGACTTCAGCAAACCCATGTCTTCATAAAGACGGAGTGCCTTGGCTGAAACGCCGATCTCTTTTGCGAATTGTCCAATAGTAAGCCAGTTCTTCATCCTAACCTCGAGTTATTTATCGAGGTTGTCCCAAGGGCAAGGTAAATAGAAAAATTGAAGGGCTTAAAATAAAAAAAGGCCGGGATGAACCCAGCCTTTTTACAATCATTTCTGATTCTCTCATTTCTGCAGCTTAGGCTGCGGGAAATTAAGAAAGTTTCAAAGCGATGATCAACGCGTAGATAACTAGAGACTCGATAAGAGCTAGACCCAAGATCATTGGGATCAAAAGCTTACCAGAAGCCGCTGGGTTACGAGCGATACCATCAAGTGCTGTAGCAGCAGTTTTACCTTGAGCCATAGCGCCACCGAATACCGCGATAGCGATAGTCAATGCAGCAGCGATAGCCATCAAACCTTTGTCACCGAAACCAGTTGTAGAAGCAACTGGAGCAGCAGCAACAGCTGCCTCTTGTGCAAATGCAGATACGGAAGCCAAAGTAGCAACTAGTGCAACGATCATTTTTTTCATGTGTTTCTCCTTTAGAGAACGGTTAAATATTTGCCTTTTAGTGGTCGTGTGCAATCGCGAATGCTACGTAAACCATTGAAAGCAAAGTAAATACAAAAGCCTGAACAAAGCATACGAACAATCCCATGATATAGAATGGAATTGGTACACCGATTGGTACTAGATCCAAGAATACAGATAGTACCGTATGGTCACCCATCATTACGTTAGCAAGACGAAGACCCAATGAGAATGGACGAACCAGGTGGGATACGATTTCGATTACGAACATCAATGGAGCCAGGAAGATAACCGGGCCCATGAAGTGTTTTAGGTAAGCGATAGGTCCGTTTTCTTTCACACCTTGGAAGTTATAGAACAAGAACATCAAGATACCGAAACCGAAAGTCGTATTGATGTTTTCAGTCGCCGGAGTCATGCCCGGAATCATACCGATCAAATTGTTGAATACGATGAAGAAGAATACAGAAGTGAAGAACGGAACGTAGTGTTTGCCATGTTCACCGATAACCATGTCAGCCAATCCCGACATCATTTCAGTAAGCATTTCAAAGATTCCGCGAACAGAAAATTTATCCGCAGGAAGAACAGCCGTTTCACCTTTACCCAAAGATGCACGAGCCATCAAACCAACACCGATAGTTGCTACTGTTGCTACTGCTAAAGTTGCAACATGATAATATTCAAGGCCTACACCTGGAATAAGTTGTGTCCAGTTAAACGGGTGGTGTGCTCCTGCCGCCATCTTCTTTTTCCTCTCTCAAAGCTTCACTGATCGCATAATAGATTGCTGAAACAATAAAGCTAGCAACACCCATGGCAAACGCAATTGATGAAAACCAATCGAGTTTGGTCAGAGTGAAGATAATAATGCCTAAAATCGCGTACTTAAATACAATGAGGGAGACTCCTAGGGCAACCAATTTCTTTTGGAAGATCAGCCCGTACCCCAATCCCATCAAGGCAAAGCTCATTAGGATAGTTAGGGAGCCCCAAAGGTATGAATCCGCATGATTAGGTGCGGCAAAAAACAGCGTGGCTAGGTAGCCAAGGACCGTTATAAGGAGCTGACAAATTAAAACTCTAATCATTTACCTGGGTTCTTTTTCGCGTTTTCTTTTTCTTCCAGGGCTTCCATGCGCTTTAATAGCCAAATAACCCGAACCAGCCAACCAACCAAGGCGGCTAAGCTTAAACCAACGAACGCCATTCCCTTGGTTTGATATTTGGTATCCAGAAGTTCGCCCAAGTAAAAACATCCGATAATCAACCCGACAAGTTCGAAGCCAATGGATGCAAATATTATATACTTTCTCATTACTTCCTAAAGCCTTTCGCACCCGGGGCATTTTTCATGCGCTCTTGAAGGCGCTTAATACGAAGCTCAATATACTCAGGCGGGCTGTATTTACCACGATAGTCTTCAAGAACCTTGATCGCTTCTTTGAAATTATCATTTTCCTCATAACAGACGGCCAGAACCAAACCCACGTTTTCCTGAACGGATCTTTGAGGGTATTTGTCGATCATGCCCTTAAATATATCGATGGCCTTTATAAACTCTTTCTTAGCGACAAGGATATTTCCTTTCAGCATTAAAGCCTGAAAGCGAATATTGTCGTCAGATTTTAGGCGCAACAAAGAATCGATCTCGGATTCCGCCTGAAAGAAGTTGTTCATATAGTAATTCGCACGCGCGATGCTCATCTGATATTGAGCCGCCTCCAGATCCGTGTGGGGCATCTGTTGAAGCTTACTGAATTCAACAACCGATGCCTGATAGTTCTGCAGGTTATTAAAATAGATGTCGGCGATTTGCTTTTGTGATTGAACGCGTTCTTTCTCGTCTTTGGAATTTAAAACGATAAAGCGGTGATATTTAATCGTTCGCTCGTAGTCTTTCATTTCAAAAAATGAAACCCGGGCCGCTTCGCGAGCTGCTTCCATCGGATACTCAGAATTACTGTTTCGTAGAATCACGCGATCGAAGTACTCCAGGGCAACTTTATAGTTACCCTGGCTTACGTTTTTTTCGGCTATTTTATAATCGCCGCGCTCCTGGGAGGAGCAGGCGGTGAGGAGTAATAGTAAAACAACCAGAACTCCTCTGATCATGTTAGTGAGTCACGCCTTCAGGTGCAGAAGGAGCAGCCGCCTCGTCAGAGTGGTCGTCTTCAACCACCGCCAAGCCAGTTACTGTTTCGTCTTTTTCGTCGATGTTAATCAAACGAACACCTTGGGTGTTACGGCCAAGAACAGAGATGTCCGTCATTTTCATACGGATAACTTGTCCATTGTCTGTAGAAAGGATCAATTCATGTTTCTCAGAAACTTTTTTAGTACCAACAACGTTACCAACCTTGTCAGTTGTTTTCTGAGTGATGATGCCTACGCCACCGCGAGATTGAACACGGTATTCGCCCACTTCTGAACGTTTACCGTAGCCTTTTGAAGTTACCATCAAGATCGTGTCTGAAGTGTTCTTTTCAAGAACTTCCATCGCGACAACAACGTCGTCTTTTGCAAGAGTAATAGCTTTCACACCGCGAGCTGTACGGCCCATTCCGCGCACGTCGTTTTCATTGAAACGAATCGACATGCCTTCTTTGGTGGCGATGAAGATATCCGACTGACCGTCAGAAATCTTAACGGCAATAATGCCATCATCAAGATCTGTCGTAAGAGCGATAACACCCGCAGTTCTTGGATTCGCGAAAGAATCCAAAGAAGTTTTTTTGATGATACCTTTTTCAGTCAACATCACTGCAAATTTGTTTTCGTTGAACTCGTCAACCGGCAAGATCGCACGAACGCTTTCACCAGAAGACAGCTGAACTACATTGGCCAAAGACTTCCCTTTGGAAGTTCTGCTACCCAGTGGAAGTTTATGGACTTTCACCCAATACACTTTGCCTTTGTCAGTGAAGACAAGAAGCATGGTTTTTGTCGATGCAGAGAATAGATCTGTAACGTAGTCTTCCTCTTTCGTCTCCATGCCTTTCAAACCTTTACCGCCACGTTTTTGCACGCGGTATTCAGCTGTCGGCATACGCTTGATAAGACCTGTGTTTGTAACTGTCACAACCATGTCTTCGTCAGCGATCAAATCTTCGTCTTCGATATCGTCCAGGCTGCCTTGCAATTGAGTGCGGCGAGGATCTGCGTAACGCTTTTTCATGTCTTCAAGTTCACCAACGATGATCTTGTAGATTTCACGAACGTCAGCCAAAACGAATTTCAACCAGTCGATAGTTTTTTGAAGTTCCGCTAGTTCTTCGATGATTTTATCACGCTCTAAACCTGTCAAACGTTGCAAACGCATTTCCAGGATCGCAACTGCTTGGCGCTCAGAGAATTCGAATTTAGTCATCAAGGCTTCACGAGCCGCATGTGCTTCTTTAGAAGCGCGGATGGTTTTGATAACTTCTTCGATGTGATCGAGCGCTTTTTTCAAACCTTCCAAGATGTGGGCGCGCTCTTGGGCTTTCTTAAGTTCGAAGATACAACGTTTCGTTACAACGTCACGACGGTGATCTACGAATGCCTCAAGCATGCCTTTCAAATCGAAAGTAACTGGTTGGTTTTTCGCATCAAGTGCAAGCATGATGATACCAACAGAAACTTGCATTTGAGTGAATTTGTACAGGCGATTCAAAATAACGCCCGCGTTTTCACCACGCTTCAAGTTGATTACAATGCGCATACCTTCGCGAGAAGATTCGTCGCGGATATCAGAGATACCTTCGATTTGTTTATCGCGAACCAGATCGGCGATGCTTTCGATAAGCTTCGCTTTATTAACTTGGTATGGGATCTCCGTGATGATGATGTCTTCACGGTCTTTGTTCGGAGTGATTTCCGCAACGGCTTTTAGTGAAATGATACCGCGGCCTTTTTTATAAGCCTGCAAGATACCTTCACGGCCTGCGATTACACCTGCAGAAGGGAAGTCTGGTCCCTTGATGTGCACCATCAGGTCTTCAAGTTGGCAGGTTGGGTTATTGATCAAATGGATTGTACCATCAATCACTTCACCCAAGTTGTGTGGCGGAATATTCGTCGCCATACCAACTGCGATACCAGAAGAACCATTCACCAATAGATTTGGGAATTTCGCAGGAAGTACCAATGGAATTTGCAAAGAGTCATCGTAGTTCGGACCGAAGGCTACTGTTTCTTTTTCAAGATCATTCAGTAGTTCTTCCGCCATAGGAGTCATACGGATCTCTGTGTAACGCATAGCTGCTGCGCTATCGCCGTCGATGGAACCAAAGTTACCCTGGCCATCTTCAAGCGGGTAGCGAAGAGAGAAGTCTTGCGCCATACGAACCATAGTTTCATAAACGGCAGAGTCACCATGCGGATGGTATTTACCAATTACGTCACCTACCACACGGGCAGATTTTAGGTAGGGTCTGTTGTGACGATTGTTCATCTCGCTTTGAGCGAAAAGAACACGACGATGTACAGGTTTCAAACCGTCGCGAACATCTGGAAGGGCACGACCAACGATAACGGACATCGAGTATTGAAGGTATGCTCCTCGCATTTCCTTACTGATATCGACTACCGTGACGCCTTTTTCTTGATTATTGTTTTCCATATTCATTCACCAATCATTCTAAAATTAAACGTCAAGGCTACGAGCCAGTAGAGCATTTTCGTGGATAAAGTTACGACGAGGCTCAACCATTTCACCCATCAAGATCGAGAATGTTTCATCAGCCGCAACTGCGTCTTCGATTGAAACTCTCAAAAGAGTTCTGTTTTCCTTGTTCAGTGTAGTTTCCCACAACTGCTCCGGATTCATCTCTCCCAATCCTTTGTATCGCTGGATGTAGATTCCTTTTTTCGTAGATTCCATAACGTGTTCATAGAACTCATTGTAGCTTTCGAATTGAACTTCGTTTTCGCCTTCAATGATTGTTAGTGGCAACGTGCTGATGCCTTGGATTTGCGCCCAGATCTTACGAAGCTCGATCATTTCTGAAGAACGCAAGCTGTCCAGGCTGAACTTAGTTGTCATGCGATCTGCATAGCGAACCGTGTAGATGTCAGCGTATGGTTTCCCAGTCGCTTCATCATTTTTTACTTCTGCTTTAAATTCAGTGATTCCAAGTTTTGGATCCGCATTTACCCAAGCTGTCATATCAGCAAGAACAGAATTCATTTTGCCTTCATCACCCAAAGTTTTTTCAAGATCAGCAACTTTGCTTAGCATGAAATACAAAACGTCTTTGTCGTATTTTTTAGAAGATACTTTAATCAAGCTGTTCAATCTTTGAATGTTCAAGATCAACTGACGAAGCTCTGCTTCAGGCAAGTTTTCTTTACCTTTGATTTTGAAGTTGTTCAGACCAGAGCTCAAAAGATACTCAGTCAAAGCCGCTTCATTTTTCAGGTAAGTTTCTTCTTTACCTTTTTTCGCACGGTACAATGGTGGTTGAGCGATGTAGATATAACCGCGCTCAAGAACCAAAGGCATTTGGCGATAGAAGAATGTCAAAAGCAAAGTCATGATATGCGATCCATCGACGTCGGCATCGGTCATGATGATGATTTTGTGATAACGGATTTTATCAACGTTCACGTTATCTTTACCGATACCAGTTCCAAGTGCCGAAATGATAACTTTGATCTCTTCAGAAGAAATAATTTTATCAAAACGTGCTTTTTCTACGTTTAGGATTTTACCTTTCAAAGGCAAAATCGCTTGCGTACGACGATCACGACCTTGCTTCGCGGAGCCTCCCGCGGAGTCCCCTTCCACCAGGTATAGTTCGCAAAGTGCTGGATCACGTTCTTGGCAGTCCGCCATTTTTCCTGGCAATGAGCCGCCATCCAAAGCTGTCTTACGACGAGTCAGATCACGTGCCTTACGAGCTGCCTCACGAGCACGAGCTGATTCCACGCACTTCATGATTACGTTTTTTGAAACTGAAGGGTTGCGATCCATCCAGTCAGCCAATTTTTCATTCACCAAAGACTCAACAATACCTTTTACTTCGGCATTACCAAGTTTAGTTTTTGTTTGGCCTTCGAATTGTGGTTCACGAACTTTTACAGAGATAACTGCTGCCAAACCTTCACGGATGTCTTCACCCTCAAGGTTTGTTTTCAAATCTTTCAAAAGATTTTTCTCAGTCGCGTAGGCGTTCGTTGTACGAGTTAATGCCGCACGGAAACCAACAAGGTGAGTACCACCTTCGTGAGTATTGATGTTGTTGCAATATGTGAAAATGGATTCTGAGTAAGAATCATTCCACTGCATTGCAATTTCAACGTCGACGTTATCTCTTTCACCTTTGAAGTACACAACTTCGTTGTGCAGAGATTTTTTAGATTGATTCATGTATTTAACGAACTCAGCAACACCTTCCGCGTATTGGAAGTCTTGTTTCTTACCTGTACGTTCGTCAGACAAAGAAATATGAAGACCTGCATTTAGGAATGCAAGTTCACGGAAACGATTTGCAAGAGTTGCGAAATCGTATGTGATAGTTTCATCTTTGAAAATTTCACGATCTGGTTTGAAGGTAACTTTTGTTCCAGTTTTTGTGGAAGCTTCGCCTTTTTCAACCGGAGCAAGGATTTTTCCTTGAGCGTAGTTTTGTCTCCAGAAGAAACCATCACGTTGAACTTCAACATTCACACGAGTGGAAAGTGCATTCACAACGGAAGCACCAACTCCGTGTAGACCACCGGAAACTTTATAACCACCACCGTCGAATTTACCACCGGCGTGAAGTACGGTCATAACAACTTCTAGAGCTGATTTGCCAGTTTGTTTTTGAGTTGCAACAGGAATACCACGACCGTCATCTTCGACAGTGATGGATTCATCTGCATTGATTGAAACTTTGATAGTTTTGCAATATCCAGCAAGATGTTCGTCTACCGAGTTATCCACAATCTCATACACAAGATGATGATAACCTTTGAACTGAGTATCACCGATATACATACCGGGACGTTTACGAACTGCTTCGAGACCTTCAAGAACTTGAATCGAATCGGCCGAATAGGCCGCTGGTTGCTGTTGTTCTTCTGTAGACACTGGAACCCCTCATTGCTTTGCATATCCCTCGACGCTGTCGAGCGGATCGCGTTCATACATTCATCGCAAGTTTAAAAACTCGAAATGGCTAATCAAGAATTTGGCCATCCTTGATGCGCACAACGGATAACTGATCGAGGCTGAAAGAGTCGGGCAATGTGAAGTCTGTCGTCGTAACAAAAATTTGTGTGTTGATCTCGTGTAAGAACGTAATCAGCGCATCTCTTTTGGTTTTATCGAGCTCAGATAAGACATCGTCTAACATCAGCACAGGATAGGTTCCGTGAGCCTTCCTATGATACACAATTTGGGCCATTTTGAAAGAAAGAATGATGGCTCTTTGCTGCCCTTGGCTACAGAAAAATCTTGAGTCTTTTTGACCATATAGGAACACAATGTCGTGCTTATGCGGCCCCACCAAACTGGTTCCAGATGAGAGCTCCGCATCATGTAATTCGCCAAGTCGCTTTTCGAGTGCCATTTGCACTTGTTCACGAGTGAAACTCACAGCATTTTCATCGGAAACCAGGTATTCCACCGAGATATCCACAGCGGAGTTTCCAGAAATGTACTGCATGGCATTATTAAAATCTTTGGAAAGACCGGCTAATGCAGCGATGCGGGCATGGGTCAAATCCGTCGCTAAACGCACAAATTGCGGGTTTAAAGACTCCAATAGGTCCTGGGTAATGGTTCGGGACGCCTCACCCTCCACAAAGTTCTTTAGAATCTTATTACGCGTTTTGAGTGCTTTTCGGTATTCCGCGATCAAATCAGTATTTTTTCGGTCAAAGGTAATCAGTAGTTCATCAACCAATCCACGGCGATGATCTGCACCTTCTTTGATCGCTGCTAAACTTTCGGGACTAAACACAACACTAGCAAAAATTTTGCGAACATCCGCTGATGTCACACGTTTTTCATTCAACGTTAAAACTTTGCGACTTTTCGTAAGACCTAATTTTAATTTGTAGTGAAGATCGTTTTGAGTAATCAACGCTTGAATAAGCGATTCTTGATTAGCCGAATTGATCATGGTGGAGTTATCTGAGTAGCGGAAGGAGTCGCCTTGAGAAATCATGTACATGGCTTCAAGGAGATTTGTTTTCCCCTGGCCATTGTCTCCGACGAAAACATTCACGCGAGGGGAAAACTTCAACACTACGTCCCGGTAGTTGCGAAAATTAACAAGACGTAGTCGTTCGAAGATCATTAGATTCTCATAGGCATAACTACGCAAGTGTAAGAAGCGTCGTTATGTGGTCTCATCAAACCTGGTGACAAGTGATCGTTCAATTCGAAATCAATCTTGTCATGAGTCATGCTGGTTAGAATGTCAGTGATGTACTTTGCATTGAAACCAATTTTGATTTCTCCGCCAGCATATTCAACTTCGATTTCTTCTTTTGCATCACCCAACTCTGGATTGTTCGAAGAAATTTCCATACGGCCGTTAGAAAGATTCAACAACACCGCTTTGGATTTTTGATTCGCCAAAAGAGAAACGCGTTTTAGTGAAGTCAGGAAAGCTTCCTTGTTGATCATCACTTTTTGCGTCAGCTTCTGTGGAATAAACTGTTGATAATTCGGGTACTTTCCTTCGATCAAACGAATCATCAGAATTGTTGATGAATGTTTAAGTACGAATTGGGAGCCTTCCACAGCTATTTCCACATTACCATCGATACCTTCAAGAATCTTTTTGATTTCATGAAGACCTTTACGAGGAATGATCACACCTTGAGTTGCAGAAACTTTCACATCTGTGGAGGTTTTGCTAACCAGGCTCATACGATGACCATCAGTCGCAACCATTTTGAAACCGGCAGATGGATTCAGTTCAAAGAATACGCCGTTTAGATGGTAGCGAGTTTCATCATTCGATACGGAGTAAATTGTTTTATCGATCATCTCTTTCAAAACTTGTGCATCGATTTTGATGAAAGCTTGAGAGTTGTATGTTGGGAAGATCGGATACTCTTCCGCAGAGATACCCACAATCTTGGATGTGTATTTCCCTTGTTTGATTTCCAACCAGTTGTTTTCTTTTTTGATAAGGGTGATTGGACCTTCAGAAAGTTCTTTTGCAATTTCGAAAAGACTTTTTGCTGATACTGCCACTTTACCTGGTTGATGAACTTGCGCTTTGATTTGATCAGTAAGGCTTACTTCCAAATCTGTTGCGAATACTTTCAGTAAGTTTTGATCAGCTTCAAGAAGTACGTTGATGAGAATTGGCATTGTATTGCGCTTCTCAACGATATTTTGAGTTTTACCGATAAGGCTTAATAGATCTCTTTTATCAATTTCGATCTTCATAACAAATCCCTCTTAAAACACCCTTCTTATTATCTATTACTATTAATATAAATAACTAGTAGTAGTAGTAGGGGCGTGGAAAACCTAACAAATCCTCTAAGTACGTGTAAACACTAAAAAACAGTTGTGGATAAAGCCTCTGTACAAGTCGGGCTGAATTTTGCGAATTTTGGGGGTAACTCAGATCCACATTTCTTCCCCCAGATTCTTCCACAACTCTATCCACAGTCCACATTCACACACCTGTGATATTGTGGATCCTAGTCTCTAAATCCTCGATATCTTTTGCGATATCTTGATCCGTAGCCTGTAGACTCTTCACTCGATCCAGCGCGTTCATCACGGTTGTGTGATCTTTTCCGCCGAAAGCTTTACCGATATCCACCAATGACTTGTCCAAAAATTTCTTAATTAAGTACATGGCAATTTGACGTGGAACGACAATTGGCTTGGCGCGCGTAGAGGATTTTAGATCCAAAACACGTACCTTAAAGTGATCCGCAGTCAGTTTCATAATCTCCTCAACAGAGATTGTAGATTGCGTTTCGTGATGGGAAAGAATGCGCTTCACAAGCTCACCATCAATCGGCAATCCTTGAAGCTCAGAGAACATCTTAACTTTCTTAAGATTGCCCTCTAGCTCTCTGATAGAGCGCTTGGATATGCGTGCAATGTGGTGAACCACGTCTTCTGGCAGACGCATATTATATTTTTCAGCTTTATATCTAAGGATTGCGATACGAGTTTCTAAATCCGGCATCGTAATATCAGCAATCAATCCGCGTTCAAGACGGGTGCGGCTGCGATCTTCCAGCCCGTGGATATCCTTCGGCATGCGATCACTCGCCAGGATAACCTGCTTACGCGAATCAATAAAACTGTTCACGGTGTGGAAGAACTCTTCTTGAACCGCTTCACCACGCGCAATGAACTGAACGTCGTCGACCAAAAGAATATCTGAATTCTCGCGGTACTTCTGACGGAACTTATCCATTTCATGGCGACGAATAGCTGAAATACACTCATTCATAAAGCGTTCAGCTGATAGGTATGTAATTCTAAGATGCTGAAATTGCTCGCGAATGTGGTTTCCAGCAGCATGTAAAAGATGGGTTTTACCCATCCCAACCGGTCCATATATATAGAGAGGGTTGTAATCGTCAGCCCCTGGGTTGCGAGCTACGTTGAAACAAGCAGCATGGGCGAACTCTGAATTTTTACCCACGACAAAGGTCGAAAAGGTTAAATCCACATTTAATGAATCACTGGACCTAGGTTGAGTAGTCTGAATAGCCTGAGCACGTGACAACTGAGCCTGAAGAACTTCAGAACCTTGACTAGTCGGAGCCTCTTCAAATGTAGTAGTAGTTTCAATGTGGGTATTTACTTTGGCCCCAGTAACATTAAACTCGACTTCAAAAGGACGCTTGTAAGTATCTGAAATCTCAGTATAAATCTTATCCTGCAGGTTCTCGATCACGAAATACTGGTGGAGGGCGTTGGGTACTCCGAGTATCAATTTGGGACGCTCAAAGGAGCCCCCAGTACTGATATACTCAATAGGGTCTAGCCACGTATCTAATAACTTATTGTTATCATTACGACTTTTCATTTTTGTCTTAATCAATGTCCAAAAAGAAGCGTTTAACTCCATAGACCATCCCCTCGAAATGCAGAGTAGCCTTAACAAGGGGAGCTGAAGTTTTCAACAGTTGACCTTGATGCCGCGTTGTGATTAATTAGTGCCCCACGTATCTAGTTGATTACAGCTTTGTGGAATCATATATGTAGTCGCCGATTAAAAGTTGGCGTAATTGACGTCTTTTAGCGTCGTAAATATCTCAGTAGAGAGTAGTTCAGGAGAACACATGAAACGTACATACCAACCATCAAACAAACGTCGCAAAACATCTCACGGTTTCCGTGCAAGAATGGCTACTAAAGCTGGTCAAGAAGTACTTAACCGTCGTCGTGCTAAAGGTAGAAAACGTTTGACGGTTTCTACAGGTGGAAAATAGTTCTCCGCTAGGTATTAAGCGCAGCTCTGAGTTTCTCTCTCTCAAACAATCTGGCAAAAGAAACTGGCCTACGAAGTGGTTGCTTCTGAATTATCAGAAGAACTCCGTTGGTCAGTTGCGTTTTGGTGTAACTGCAAGCCGAAAAGTCGGTCCTGCGGTTGTACGAAACAAGCTTAAACGTTGGAGCAGAGAATACTTCCGGGCATTGCTTAAAACGGATAACTCCATTGAAGCCGACATCAATATTATCTTTAAACCCATGGACACCAACTTCTATAAAGGCCTCCCACATGAGGAATTTGTTAAAGCTATGGACCGCGGGATTGGGAATCTTCGAAAAAATCTTTAAAGCGTCGCTTTGGTTTTTCGTTGCTGCCTACAGATCTATCGGAACTACTCATTTAGGTGGTTCTTGTCGTTTCGAACCGAGTTGCTCTGCCTACGCTCTAGAAGCTATTCACAAACACAAATCGCATAAAGCTTTTTGGTTAATCACAAAACGAATTTGTAAATGTCGACCGGGTGGCCTTTATGGTTATGATCCGGTCCCAGATTCAGGAGAATCGCTCCATGACACCGCAAAATGACAAGAATCCTGGCTTTTTCGATCCTAAAACACTTATTGCTGTCGGCGCAGTCGCAGTTATTTATTTCGGATGGCAGACATATTTAGGTAAGAAATATCCTGAATATAATAAGCCAAAAACAGTTCAAACTCAGACAGCAGAAAATACAGCGACTACATCTGAAAATGTCGCAGCTCCTGCAGCCACTGTAGAGGCTAAATCTGAAACTGTTGCACCTCCTACTCAAGAACAGTCTTTCACATTCACTAACGACAAAGTTTCCTTTCAAATTTCCAATCACGGTATGGGATTGAAGAATTTCACTGTGAATAACTATGAGGATAAACAGGGAAACAAAATCAAACTTGGTGCCGGAGTAAATGATGGGTTGTATGCTCTTCGTTTCTTGGGTCACGATAAGCCGGTTGTTTTCAATATGTCTGAAAAAGCACCAGGCTCTTACGTTGGTGTGGCACAAGTTGGTGACATGACAATTACACGTGAGATGAATTTTGATCCCGCAAAATCATCCTTCACAAATACAGTTTCTTTCAACAAACCAACTGAAGATGTTAAAAAAGGCTTCTCTTTGTTGATTCCAGAAACTATCCACGTGTCTAAATCAACTTCCTGGTTGTTTCCTTCTTATGAGCATCAGGATTTCTTTGTTAGTCATGAAGGTGACAAACACGACACTGTAAACTTCAGCAACTCCAAAGAAAACGTTGTTAAAGATTTCCCAAATACAGAGATGATTTCCGTAAGCTCTCAGTATTTTGCAGCAGCCGTACTTGATAAGTCAGAAATTATTCCAGAAGTAAAACTGACGTCAAACGTGGAAAAACAAACAGCTATGGCTGAGCTTACGTACAAGCCGGTTCAACTAAAAGACGAAATGAAGTTTTCGCAAATTTTCTATGCGGGTCCTAAATCCATCGATTTGTTGAAAGCAGCTGATCCAGAATTGGCCCATATCATTGATTTCGGTTTCTTTGGTTTCATCGCTCGTCCTTTGTTGTACGTGATGAAAGCCTGCCATGCTTTGGCTGGTAACTGGGGTATTGCAATCATCCTTCTTACTTTGTTGGTTCGTTTCGTGGTTCTTCCATTCAATATCATGTCTGCGAAATCCATGAAGGCGATGCAAAAGGTTCAACCGATCATCCAGGGTCTTCGTGAAAAGTACAAAGACGATGCGATGAGACTGAACACCGAGATGATGGCAGTGATGAAGCAACACGGTGCAAATCCAATGTCTGGATGTTTGCCAATGATTCTTCAGATCCCGATTTTCTTCGCTCTATACCGCGTAATTGGTTCTTCAATTGAGCTTTACAACTCTCCGTTCATCCTTTGGATCAACGATTTGAGTGCTCATGATAAGTTCTATGTACTTCCGGTATCGATGGCGATCTTTATGTACATCCAACAAAAGATCACGCCATCCACAATGGATCCTACTCAAGCAAAAATTATGGCGTTTATGCCTCTGGTTTTCTCAGTGTTCATGTTGCAGCTGCCAAGCGGTCTGACTCTTTATATGGTTGTCAGTACGTTGTTCGGTATCATCCAACAGTATTTGATCATGAGAGATCCAACTGCAAAACCGGTCGTTAAGACGGTTAAAGCGAAATAGTAACTTAGATTTTTATTTTTACCTGGGAGGTAAAATGGGTTTTTTTAGTAAGCTTTTCGGGGGAAAAAGCAAGAGTGCAAACAGCGAAGTTGAATCTTTGGTGCAAAACACTCTAGAGGGTATCATCGAAAAAGCTCAATTCGATCTTTCTTTTGAAATCACTTCTTCAAAAGAAGATGACGGTGGGGCCGTTCTTTCAGTTCAATTCTCTGGTGGAGATGAAGAGCTTTTGAAAGATAAAAAAGGGCAAATGTTGGATGCATTCCAATTGCTTCTTAAACGCGTGATTCAGCACAATTTCCCTGAAGATAAAACAAACATCACAGTTGATTGCGGTGGTTACCGTGACGAAACTGAGGGCGCACTTATCGAGCGCGCTGAAAACTTGAAGGCAATCTGCATCGAACAAGGTAAGTCTGTATACTACAGAGCTCTTCCTCCAAAAGATCGCAAAGTTGTACATCAATACCTGGCTAAAGATCCTCGTATCAAAAGCCGTTCTTTGGGTGATGGCTTGTACAAAAAAATCAAAATCTATCCAGCAAAAGGTGGCAATTCAGCTCAAGGAAATAAAGCTGAAGACGCTCACCAAGAATAATTGTTAGTAGGGTCGTATGATTCGCGGAGATCGTGACAAGGATACAATATGCGCGGTCTCCACTCCTCACGGAGTGGGTGGCATTTCCGTCATTCGAATTAGCGGCCCTAAAACATTGGAAATCGTAGCACTGCTGTGCAAATTCTTACCCGCACATCCTGAGTCTCATAAAGTCTATTTTGGTAACCTGAAAGACGGCGGTAATGAGATTGACGAAGTTCTGGTAACATACTTCCAACACGGAAGATCCTTTACGGGCGAGGAAGTCATCGAGATTTCCTGTCATGGAAGCCCGCTTATTTGCCAAAGTATATTGAACTCCCTGGTGCAATTAGGGGCTCGTCCTGCGGATCGCGGTGAGTTTACTTATCGTGCCTTTATGAATGGGAAGCTTGATTTGGTTCAAGCTGAATCCGTTCTGGCATTGATCGAATCACAATCGCAACAGGCAGCGAAACTTGCTCTTCGTCAGCTAAAAGGTCAGTTGTCCCATAAGCTTGAAGAAGTTGAAGACGATATGACTTGGATTCTGGCCCACGCTGAAGCCAGTATTGATTTTTCCACAGAAGGTATCGACGTTGTCGATTATTCCGTAGTTCAAGTTCGTCTTAAAAAAATTGAAGCGGTTCTTAAGGACCTAGTTGGAACATTCAAAGTTGGCCGTCTTCTTAAAGATGGTTTCCGGGTCGTTTTAACAGGTCTTCCAAATGTGGGTAAATCCAGTTTGTTGAATTTGTTTCTGGAAGATGAGCGCGCGATCGTCACCGATATTCCAGGCACTACTCGAGATGTGATTCATGGGGATACGACTTTTGAAGGTGTGAAGTTCACTTTCGTCGATACGGCTGGTCTTCGCGATGAAGCAACGGATCTGGTTGAGCGCATTGGTATTCAAAAAAGCTATGAAGCTCAAAACGAATCCGACGTGGTTTTCTTTGTGTTCGACATCGAAAAGGGTATGGGCCCTGAAGAGACTCAAATTCTGGAGTCCCTGGATCCTCAAAAAACCTTCATTTTAGCTAATAAAATCGACCGAATTGGTGGGTCTAAACCACTGGAAACTGTCGAAAAAGCCATTAAAAACAGTAAATTTTTCCAAAAGATTGCAGATCCCAAGGCCTTCTTCACAAGAAGGGTGTTCTTTGTCAGTGCTCTTGATAAAAAGGTGCGTTCGAGTGTCCTTCAAGAGCTTGTCCAGGAATTCGCTGATTTGCAGGTGGAAAATACCGTTCTTATTTCCAATGCCCGTCACTATGAAAACCTGGTTCGTGCTTTAGAGAATACTCAAAGGTCACAAACCTTGGTGGATCAGGGGATGGGTTCTGAATTCCTAGCGCTGGAGCTGAAGGAATCCCTCATCGCGATTCACGAAACTTTAGGTAAGCGGTTCGATGATCAAATCATGGACCGGGTATTTAAAGAGTTTTGTATCGGGAAGTAGCATATGACTAATAAAAAATTTGATGTGATCGTAGTTGGTGCAGGACATGCCGGTATCGAAGCATGTTTGGCGTCTGCTCGTTTGGGCCTTCAAACTTTGATGGTTACGACGAATGTTGATCGTATTGGTTATATGAGCTGCAATCCCTCTATCGGTGGACTTGCAAAAGGCCACATGGTTCGTGAAATTGATGCCCTAGGTGGACAAATGGGTATCGCTGCTGATGAAACAACAATTCAGTATAAGCGACTTAACTCCTCGAAAGGTCCGGCAGTTCGTGGAACTCGAGTTCAAAACGATAAGCACCTGTATTCTGCTTTTCAAAAAAATGCTCTTTATACACAGCCAAATTTGGAAGTCCTTCAGGGTGAAGTAAAGCGTCTGATCTTGGATAAAGATCTTTGCGCTGGAGTGGTTTTGGATGATGGTTCCGAGATTTTTGCCAAAGCTACAATCATCACCACCGGCACTTTCATGAACGGTGTTATGCATACGGGACTTCGCCAGGAGGCGGGTGGACGTGTGGGTGATAAACCATCCGTTGGTTTATCAGATCAATTGGCGCAATTCGGTTTTGAAGTAAAACGTTTGAAGACGGGAACGCCGGCGCGACTTCTTAAAGATTCTATTGATTGGTCGAAAACGATTGCTCATGGTGGGGATGAAAAAGTTTATCCTTTTAGCTATAAGTCTTCGACTCAGCTTAAGCTTCCACAAATTCTTTGTTATCTGACCAGAACGACGGAAAAAACCCACGATATTATTCGTGGAAATCTGGATAAATCCCCTATGTATTGTGGAATTATCGAAGGTGTTGGGCCACGTTATTGCCCATCGATCGAAGATAAAGTAACTCGTTTCGCCGATAGAGTGAGCCATCAAACTTTCCTTGAGCCAGAAGGTTTAACTACGGATCTGATTTATCTTCAGGGTATTTCAACAAGTTTACCCGAAGAAACTCAGGATGAATTTTTAAAAACTATCCCAGGACTAGAAAACGTAAAGGTCGCTCGTTATGGTTATGCCGTCGAGTACGACTACATCGAACCAACTCAAATTTGGCATCGCTTGGAAACAAGAACGATTCGCCAACTTTTCCTGGCAGGGCAAATCAACGGAACCTCTGGTTACGAGGAAGCCGCTGCCCAAGGTTTCATCGCCGGAGTAAATGCAGCGAATAGCATTTTGGGCCGCGACGAATTTATTTTGGGTCGTGATGAAGCTTACATGGGTGTCTTGATTGATGACCTTGTCACTAAAGGAACCCGTGAACCGTATCGTATGTTCACTTCGCGCGCAGAACACAGATTGGTTCTTAGAGAAGACAATACTATCGATAGGTTGGCGCAGTGGGCCCAGAAATTGGGTATCGTGTCCGAACAGTCTTTGGAACTTTTAGCAGTCCTTCGTGAAAAGCGTAAGGTTTTGCACGATAGAATGCGTGATACTCGAGTTTACAACACCAAAGAGACGCAAGAAATCCTGGCAACAATTCCCACGTCAGCTATGACAAAGTCCTTAACTATCGAAGAGTTACTGCGTCGTCCCGAGCTTACGAGTTCACACCTGGAATTGCTAAATTTCGAGTTGGATTCTGATCCAAATGTGGTTGAACCGGTGGAAATCGAAGTAAAATACTCTGGCTACGTAAAACGCCAAATGGATCTAATTAATCAGTCAAAAAGACTCGAAGAATTAGTACTTCCAGACAATCTTGAGTACGGAGATATTCGCGGACTTTCCAATGAAGAGAAGGATAAGCTGCTGCGCGTTAGACCCCGTACCTTAGGTCAAGCCCAACGGATTAGTGGTGTAAATCCCTCTGCGATTCAAGCTATAATGATTCATCTAAAAGGTCACAAAAAGATCAGGGAGATGAATCTGGATGAGCAGCACTGATAGCTCCGAGACACCGCAAATCCTATGGCGTATCGATGAATGGTTCCCCGATTTAAGTCCTGAGGTCAGAACAAGACTTAAGGCTTATCACGATGAGCTTCAAAAATTTAATCGGACCGTTAGTTTGATTTCCGCAAAGTCAGTCTTTGTGGCCGATGCCTTACATTTTGCGGATTCTATTCTTGCCACTAAGGCGATTACTAAGGCGAATCCAAGCATTGAAACAATCTATGACTTTGGCAGCGGAAGTGGATTCCCTGGGGTTGTTTTTGGCATTCTAAATCCCAGCATCAAGGTTGTGCTGGTCGATACGGATCCTAAGAAGTGCGAATTCCTAAATTACGCTATTGGTGCTTTGAATCTTAAGAACATCACAGTAGAGCACCGTAATATCGAGTCTCTTCCCGAGGGTTCGGTCAAATTCGCGATTTGTCGTGGTTTCGGCAACATTTCTAAGGCGATTCTTATGGCTCGCAAAATTGTCGCAAAAGGCGGCTCTGTCTATCATCTAAAAGGGGAAGAGTGGGGTATTGAGGTGGGAGAAATTCCTACGCAGCTTTGTTCTATCTGGTCTCCGTCACTAGTCGGGGAATACAAACTTCCTGTCGGCGCTATCAAATATGGCGTCGTTCGTACTGAAAAGATCTCTTAATTCGTTTGTTTTGAGTAAAAATGAAGATGTTCCACGTGGAACATCTTCTAATGACCGGATTTCGCTTCGCTGCCGGCTTCTTTGGCGCCTTCTGCGCCACCCTCTGTAGAACCCAACCCTGTATCAATCGTCACTCCAGCGGCTTTCATGCGCTCTTTAACGCCCCAACTTCTTTTGGCATTTCTTAGCTTCTGTTCTGCCTGATATGACGTCCATTCTTTAGGATCTGGCCAATCTTCCTTCTTTGCGAAGGCTTTTTTATAGGATTGTTGGGCGTGTGCTTTTCTTTGCTCTACTTTGAGCTTTAAATACTCTACTTCCTGAGCCAGTCGGGTGATGGCCGCTTGAGATTCGTAAATGCGCTTTTTGGCGTATTTTATCTGGCCTGTCTGTGGGACAACTGTGATCAAGTCTTTTTCAAATCCCTCAAGCTTCTTTTTCTCACCCTCAAGAGCGGCAGTTGCAGCTGTAACTTGTGTTTGTAGATCAGAGTATATCGGATCCTTCACCTCTGGATTTTCCATCGGCTTGTTACAAGCGGTGAGCGTGAAAATAAGGAGAATTGCGGCTATTAATCTCATAAAAGTAGTTGTTCCACGTGGAACATCGGCAAAAACGTAGAAAAACCTAAGGCGAGGTGCGAAAAACTAGTCTTTATAGTTGCACATGCATGTAAAAAATACGAATTTTGAACTATCAAGGAGGAACGATGGCTAAAACTATCTGTATAGCTAATCAAAAGGGCGGAGTAGGCAAGACGACCACGTCTGTGAATCTATCTTCAGCGTTGGCTACTCTAGGTAAGCGCGTATTGTTGATCGATATGGATCCACAAGGAAATGCTTCAAGCGGACTAGGCATCAAACGATTTGATACCCAGGATGCAAACTCATACCACGTACTCATCGGTGAAAAAACACTGACTGAGGCTACTAACAACACTTCAAATCCGAACCTAAAGATCTGTACTGCTAATCCAGATCTAGTTGGTGCAGAAATCGAACTTGTTGATATGCCGCATCGTGAATATCGCTTAAAGCAAGCGGTGTCCATCGTGGCTGATCAATATGACTTTGTCATCGTTGACTGTCCACCATCTCTTGGTTTGATTACTCTGAATGCTCTGAACTCTGCCGACAGTTTTCTTGTGCCTCTTCAATGTGAATACTATGCATTGGAAGGTTTGAGTCAGTTGTTGAATACGGCAGGGTTAATCAAAAAGAGTTTGAATCCTGCACTTCATATTGAAGGCATCGTTTTGACGATGTTCGATGTGCGCAATAACTTGAGTCATCAAGTTGTAACTCAGATTAAAGAACACTTTGGTGACAAAGTATTTAACGCAATTATTCCAAGAAACGTGCGACTCAGCGAAGCGCCGAGCCATGGTCAATCCATCCTAGAGTACGACAGCAAATCAATTGGTTCAGTTCGCTATCTTGAGCTGGCTCATGAAGTGATCGCAAGATCTCTTCCAAAGGCAGCAGAAGTTGCAAACAAGAATGCCTATGAAGGGGAAGTAAATGTCTGATACTGCTGTAGAATCCTCAAACAAAAAAAGAGGCTTGGGCCGTGGCCTGGGTTCACTTTTGGGTGGTCCTGCTAATAATGATTTAATGAATGCGCCGGCTGCATCTGCCCCTCCCGTACAAGCAGCGCCTGCGCAATCAAACACTAATTCACCTGCTGCTACAGCGGCCGGTGCGCCTTCCATTAATGTTGCTGCAACTGTCGCCCCTCCCGTGGATCCAGAAAGCAAAATTTGGAAAGTCGCTATCGACAAGCTTTCGCCAGGTAAATATCAGCCTCGTACAACGTTTGAAAAAGAACCGCTTCAAGAGCTGGCCCAATCCATTAAAGAGAATGGAATTTTGCAACCCATCGTTGCGCGTAGAACTGCCTCTGGAAAATTGGAAATCGTAGCCGGTGAACGCCGTTGGAGAGCATCCCAACTAGCTGGGTTACATGAAGTTCCAGTTATTCTAAAGTCTTACGACGACAAACAGGCACTTGAGTTAGCGATCGTTGAGAATATTCAACGTGAAGATTTGAATCCAATTGAAGAGGCAGAAGGTTATTCTCGCCTAATTACGGAGTTCAAATTGTCTCAACAGCAAGTTGCTGAAAAGGTTGGACGTGACCGTGCGACAGTGGCGAATGCTGTTCGTCTATTGGCATTGCCAAACGAGATCAAAAACATGATTTCGGGCAATGAACTTTCTGTTGGTCATGCAAAAGTCCTTTTGTCTTTGCCAGAACCCAAAAAACAAATCGAACTTGCAAAAAAGGTCGTGAACGACAAGATCGCAGTTCGTAAATTGGAAAAAATGGTTCAAGCTATTGTAAAAGGTGATGTTGAAGAGGAAGACGTTCCGTCATTCGATTCCAACGTTACCCAACGCTTGATCAACGGACTTGGTGATGAGCTTCAAAAAATCATGGGCACGAAGGTGAACATCGATTATTCTAACTCCAAAGGCAAAATCAGCATTCACTTTTATTCCGATGATGAACTGACCAATTTGGTAGATAGGCTTAAAGAAGGATGGCAGTAAATTCCCCAAACTCTTTTCAAGAAGACGTGCTTTCTGGTCATGTGACTGCAATCCTTGACCAGGGGACGCATTTCGAAGGAAAGCTCAGCTTTGAAGGAACCGTTCAAATTGGCGGTGATTTTAAAGGGGAAATCTTTACTAAAGATACCATCGTTATTAATGAGGGCGCCTCCGTGGCTGCCCAAGTTGAGGCCGATACAATCATTATTAGTGGCCGAGTTGAGGGTAATCTGTTCGCTCGTCGCCGCGTCATTATGCACCCGCCCGCAATATTCAAAGGCACCGTAACATCTCCGAGTTTGCGGATTGATGAAGGCGTTGTATTTGAGGGCGCGTCCTATATGCCTAAGTCCTAGGCATTTTCATTTTCACTACAGCAGGCCTAATTCTCATTAGGAATATGTCCTTGACCGTTTCTGGGTTGAAATGCTACTCCCGAGGTTCAAAAAAACAATAGGGATTTCAACAAAATGGAAATTTTTGGACAATTAGGCATCAACACAACTGCCGGCATCCAATTCGTGTTCTTCGCGATTGCCTTGTTATTCTTAACTAAGTTTGTTTTCGGACCATATGCACATGCTCTTGAAGAGAGACAAAATAAAACTAAGGGCGGCGAAGATCTGGCTTTGGAATACCAAGCAAAATCTGTCGAATTGTCTTCCGAATATGAAGGCAAAATCCGCGAGCTAAACAGTGAAATCAAAAACATTGTTGATGCTTCCAAAGCTGAAGCTAATAAACAATATGAAGCAGCTGTTTCCAAGTCTCGTTCTGAGGCTGAACAACTGGTTAATTCAAACAGATCAAAAATCACGTCAGCAGTAGAGTCCGCTTCAAAAGAATTGAAAGCGCAAACTCAAACTGTTGCACTTGCAATCACATCCAAATTGTTGGGCAAATAAGAGAGAAGAGAAAATGAAAGTTCTTGTTAACCTTCTTATCATCCTTGCGCCTGCGATTGTTTTCGCTGCTGGAGCTGAGCACGGTGACGGTCACCATGCGATTGAAATTCCAAAAGTGACTATCTATCAGGCGATCAACATCATCATTCTTTTCGCGGGTATCGTTTACTTCACGAAAGACTCCATCGTTTCCTTCTTCGGTGGCAGAAAGTCAGCTTACCTTGAAGCTGCACAAAAATCTGCATTTGCACGCGAACAAGCTGAGCGTGAATTTGTTGATATCAAAAGCAAACTTGCAAACCTGAACAGCACTCGTCAGGAACAATTGGCAAAAGCACAAGCCCACGCAAACGATTTGAAAAATCAAATCATTGAAGAGGCTAACAGTGTTTCCAAGCGTATCAAAGACGAAGCTGAATTGACTGCCAAGCTTGAAACACAACGCGCTCAAAAAGAGTTGCGTACTCAATTGTTGGCTGACTCTGTAGAGGCTGCGCGCATTGTTTTGACCAAAGACATCGGTGCGGCTGACCAACAAAAACTACAAAATGAATTCATCAATCACATCGAGGTTAGTCGATGAAAGTAAGCGAAGTATCTAAAAGATATGCTAAAGCCCTTTTGGCCGTAGCAAAGCAAAAAGGTATTCACACTAAAGTGTATACTGATCTGCAGGCAGTTGCCGATGCTTTCAACAAGGAAGCTTCTATCGCTGCGTATTTCGAAAACCCAATAATCTCTATTACTCAAAAAACAGCGGCTCTAAAGGCTGCTCTTGAGGGTAAAGGCACTTCTGAAGAAGTAATGAACACTTTGGTGTTGATGGCTGATAAAGGCCGTATTCAATTCCTTCCAGAAGTTGCACAAGCATTCCGCGACGCTCTTGATATTGAAGAGGGTGTAACTCGTGGAACTGTTCGCTCAGCACAACCATTGTCTGCTGACGCACAAAAAGAACTTGAGTCAAAAGTAAGCAAAACGCTTGGTAAAAAAATCGTTCTTACTTACCAACAGGATCCTAAACTTTTGGGTGGCGCTGTAGCCCAAGTTGGTGGATGGACTTTTGACGACAGCATTGAAACACATCTTAAAAAATTAAATGAAGAATTAAACAGGAGAGCCAACTAAAAATGGAAACACAAATCCGTGCCGACGAGATCAGTCGCGTTCTCAAAGAGCAAATCAATCAATACAACAAAAAGATTGAAGTTAGTGAAACAGGTAGCGTTCTTTCAGTAGGGGACGGGGTTGCTCGTATCTACGGTCTTGAAAACGCAATGGCTGGTGAACTTGTTGAGTTCCCAGGTGAAGTATTCGGAATGGTATTGAACCTTGAAGAAGGTCACGTAGGGGTTGTACTTTTCGGTGAAGATCGCCACATCAAAGAAGGCGACACTGTTAAGAGAACAAAAAAGATCGTTTCCGTTCCAGTTGGCGAAGCCCTACTTGGTCGCGTTGTAGACGCTCTTGGTAACCCGATCGATGGCCGTGGTGCTATCAACACGCCTCACTCTCGTATCGTTGAAACTAAGGCTCCTGGTATCGTTTACCGTCACCCGGTTGAAGAACCTCTTCAAACTGGTATCAAAGCTATCGACGCCCTGGTACCAATCGGCCGTGGTCAACGTGAATTGATCATCGGTGACCGTCAAACTGGTAAAACGACTATCGCGGTTGACACTATCATCAACCAAAAAGGTCAAAACGTTCAGTGCTTCTACGTAGCTATCGGTCAAAAACAATCGACTGTTGCTCTAGTAGTTGAAAAATTGCGTGCAGCGGGTGCTCTTGAGTACACGACTATCATCGCAGCCAATGCATCTGACCCAGCTCCACTTCAATACCTTGCTGCTTACTCTGGTACAGCAATGGCTGAATACTTCCGTGATACTGGCAGACATGCTTTGATCGTATACGATGACTTGACGAAACAAGCTCAAGCTTACCGTCAATTGTCCCTACTTCTTCGTCGTCCTCCGGGTCGTGAAGCCTACCCAGGTGACGTGTTCTATTGCCATAGCCGTCTTCTTGAGCGTGCTTCTAAATTGTCTGCAGATAAAGGCAGCGGTTCATTGACTGCATTGCCAATCATCGAGACACAAGCGGGTGATATCTCTGCTTACATCCCTACAAACGTTATCTCCATCACTGATGGTCAGATCTTCCTTGAATCAGATCTATTCTACAAAGGTGTGCGTCCAGCTATCTCTGTAGGTAAATCAGTTTCTCGCGTGGGTGGTTCCGCTCAAATTAAAGCGATGAAACAAGTTGCGGGTTCTTTGAAACTTGAACTTGCTCAGTTCCGCTCTATGGAAGCGTTCGCTGCTTTCGCATCTGACTTGGATAAAGCGTCTCAACAACAGTTGGCACGTGGTCGTCGTTTGATCGAAGTACTTAAACAACCTCAATACTCTCCGGTAAAAGTTGAAGAGCAAATCATCATGATCTTCGCTGCTGGTAACGCATTCGTTGATCAATATCCAGAGACTGATGTTAAGCGCTACGAAAAAGAGATGATCGAGTTCTTGAAAAACAAGCACGCGGACATCATCAAAACTATCACTGAGAAGAAAGCTATTGCGGACGACACTAAAAAAGCGTTGTTGGCAGCTCTTGAAGAGTTCAAAGCTATCTTCCAACCTACTAACAAATAGTTTGGTGCTTAAATGGCAAGTTTGAAGGATATCCGGGCTCAGATTGAGTCCACAAAAAACACCCAGCAGATCACGAAGGCTATGAAGCTCGTGTCTGCTGCGAAGTTGAGAAAGGCGCAGAATAACATCGTTAATATGCGTCCTTATGCTTTGACTTTGCGTAAGGTGATTGCGGATATCGCTGTGACTAACAAAGTTACGCACCCGTTGATGGAGAAGAAGGAACAAGTAAAGAATGTTTTGCTTGTTGTTATCACTTCTGATCGCGGTCTTTGCGGCGCTTTCAACAGCAATATCAACAAATTTACTGAGGCGTACTATAACAACAACAAGGCGAACCTGGAGAAGATTGATTTTCTTTTCGTGGGTCGTCGTGGTCACGACTACTTTGCTAGACGTGGTATCAAGCCGGTTGATTACATCACGAAGCTTGATAAAGACATCTCTTACGAGTTGGCTTCCAAGGTTGCGAATCGCGTGATGAATGACTACCTTGAAGGTGCATACGATGAAGTTCGTATCATTCATAACGAATTCCAATCTGCGATTTCTCAGGTTGTAACAGCTGAAACTCTTCTTCCAATTGATCTTGGTTTGACGACTTTCAACTCAGAAGCTGAGGCAAACGCAAACTTTGCTGTAGACATGATTTTCGAACCAGCTCCAGAGCAAATCATTAAAGAGTTGCTTGAGAAGCATTTCGACCTTCAGGTTTACAGATGTATGTCCGAGTCTGTTGCCGGTGAACATGGTGCTCGTATGAGCGCGATGGAAAACGCAACAAACAACGCGAAAGAGATGATCAACAAACTCACTCTGACGTACAACAAATTGAGACAAGAAAAAATTACTACAGAATTGATCGAAATCGTATCGGGCGCGGAAGCGCTTAAAGGATAGGGAGCTGAATAATGGCATTCGGTAAAGTAAAACAAGTTATGGGTCCCGTAGTGGACGTGGAATTCGAAGGCGGGGAACTTCCTGCAATCAATTCCGCTCTTCGTGTATCTAATAAATTTATCTCTGACGTTGAATTCAACCTGGTTCTTGAAGTTGCTCAGCATTTGGGTGACGGTGTTGTAAGAACTATCTCTATGGATCAAACTGAAGGTTTGGTTCGTGGCGAAAAAGTTAAAGCATTGGGCACTCAAATCACAGCGCCAGTTGGTCGCGAAGCTTTGGGTCGTATCATCAACGTAGTTGGTGAGCCAATCGACGAAATGGGTCCAGTAAACGCAAAAGACCACTGGGGTATCCACAGAACAGCTCCGAAGTTTGAAGACCAAGCTACATCTGCAGCAATGTTGATGACTGGTATCAAAGTCGTAGACTTGCTAGCTCCATACGCTAAGGGTGGTAAGATCGGTTTGTTCGGTGGTGCGGGTGTTGGTAAAACAGTACTTATCCAGGAACTTATCCGTAACATCGCTACTGAGCATGGTGGTTTCTCTGTATTCGCCGGCGTAGGTGAGCGTACTCGTGAAGGTAATGACTTGTGGCAAGAGATGAAACAGTCTGGCGTATTGGCTAAGACTTCTCTGGTTTTCGGTCAGATGAATGAACCTCCTGGTGCACGTGCGCGTGTTGCTTTGACTGGTTTGACTGTTGCTGAATACTTCCGTGACGTTGAAAACCAAGACGTTCTTTTCTTCGTTGATAATATCTTCCGCTTTACTCAAGCGGGTGCTGAAGTTTCCGCACTTCTAGGTCGTATCCCTTCTGCCGTTGGTTACCAACCAACTTTGGCTACTGAGATGGGTACTCTTCAAGAGCGTATTACTTCCACTAAAAAAGGTTCCATCACTTCCGTACAAGCGGTTTACGTTCCTGCGGATGACTATACGGATCCAGCTCCAGCAACTACATTTACTCACTTGGATGCGACTACGAATCTTGACCGTGATATCGCAGCTATGGCGATCTTCCCTGCAGTTCACCCATTGACGTCTACATCTCGTCTTTTGGATCCAACTGTTATCGGTGAAGAGCACTACAAAGTGGCTCGTGACGTTCAAGCATTGTTGCAACGTAACCGTGAGCTTCAAGATATCATCGCGATCCTTGGTATGGACGAATTGTCTGAAACAGACAAATTGGTTGTATCTCGTTCTCGTAAAATCCAACGTTTCTTGTCTCAGCCGTTCTTCGTTGCTGAGCAGTTCACTGGCTTGCCTGGTAAATACGTTGATATCAAAGACACTGTTAAAGGCTTCAAAGAGATCCTTGAAGGTAAACATGATGCTCTTCCTGAGCAAGCGTTCTACCTTGTTGGTACTATCGAAGACGTTATCGAAAAAGCTAAGAAGTTGCAGGCGTAATCCGGAAGGATTTCGTCTTCATGAAGCGGCCTGAGAAGGTCGCTTTGGAAAAGGTGATTTAATATGAAACTGACAATCGTGACTCCAGAGCGTCGTCTACTTGTTGGCCAAGAGGTCGAAGAAGTAACTGTTCCTGGTTTTAAAGGAGAACTTAATATTCTTCCTGGTCACGCGCCTCTAATCACCACACTGGGTATCGGTGTGATGAAATGGAGACTTAAGGGTCAAGAAAAGCAGAACCAAGCTGTTATCAGCTGGGGTTACTGCCAAGTATCCCCTGAAGGCGTGAATGTTCTTGCGAACATCGCTGACTTGCCAGAAGAAATCGATCTTGTTGCAACTAAAGAAGCCTTGGCAAAATCTGAGAAACACGTCCTTGACGAAGTAATCACAGATACTGACTGGGTTGAGTTCCAAAAAGAATGGACTCGCGCAAGAGCGAAAATCGAAGTGGCTGAAGGCGCTGCTAAAAAATAGGCCCCAAGCGACTTGATAATTCTAGTTCAAATATAAAGGCTCGATCTTCGGATCGGGCCTTTTTCATTTTAAAGCCACGATATCTCTGTGGCGGCTCACATTCTGCACGGCGAAGAAAAAACCTACGGCAAATCATTGCCGTTTGAATTAGAATCGGCGGAATCATGGCAAAGAAAAACAATCGCAAAATACAAATCGATCTGCGGCAGTTCGCTTTGCCATGCCCGCGCGTTGGAAGCATAGAGGCCCACTCCGGCTATGGACAGACGCCACGAATGGGTCAGGAAATTCACCAGAGCATTCAGAAAAAACGCATTCGTGAGATTCCAGGTTATGAGGCTGAAAAAAAGCTGACCATCGAATTTGAAAGAGATCAATACACATTTGTTATCTCCGGTCGGGCGGATGGTGTGATTGAAGGATCCAGCTTTATGGTTGAAGAGATCAAATCTTCCTTTGATGTGGATAGCCTGGAACACAAACTTACAGTGGATGATAATCATCCCTACGTATGGCAGCTGCGAACCTATGGTTACATCCTTTATAAGCAAACCGGTGAAATTCCAGATTTAAAAATGCTTTTGGTTTCCTCGCGAAACTTCAAGCAGAGCGAAATGTATTTCGACCTTGATATCGAGGAGTATGAAGCCTGGCTTGCATTGCGACTTGCTGAACTGGTGGATGAAACCAAGGTTCGTGAAAAGATCTTTAAGAAGCGGGTGGAATCCGCAGAGGGTCTAAAGTTTCCATTCACATCACCTCGTCCTGGGCAAACCGAACTCGTTGAAAATATTCAGTTGGGTTTTATCGAGGAGAAATCACTACTTATTCAGGCCCCCACGGGATTGGGCAAAACAATTGGGGTTTTGTATCCTTCTTTAAAGGACGCATTTGCTCGCGGTCAGAAGGTCATCTACGTCACCCCTAAAAACTCACAACATCAGGTGGCGGAAGAGGCTGTAGAGAAACTGCAGGATCAGGGTGCATCAATCAGACCGCTGACTATCACAGCTAAAAGTAAGATGTGCTTTAAGGCGGAGCCTCTGTGCAATCCGCAGTACTGTGAATTTGCCAAAGACTACTATAAGAAAGTCGCTGAAAACGATCTGGTTAACAAAGTTTCAAAACTAAGATCGCTAAGTCAGAAAAAGCTGCAGGACTTGGGCGAAGAGTACCAGGTATGTCCGTTTGAGTTATCCATAGAGGCGATTGAAAGAGCAGATGTGGTGATAGCTGACTACAACTATGTTTTTTCAACCAGAAGCCTACTGGGGCGTTTAGAGCTGCCATTAATGGAGCCTTCGCAAAAGGCAAACCTTGTCATTGATGAGGCCCACAATCTACCAGCCAGGGCTCAGGACTACTTTTCACCAGCCATATCCACAAGGGACTTACAAAATGTTATTCCATCATTGGCAAAAATCGCATTACGTTTTCAAAGGCGTGCGCAACTTTTGTGTGAGGAAGCGATTGCGGTGATCGAGTCCTATCGTGGTGAATCGAGAACTGTTCAAATTGATTTTGATCCGGTGTTTGAATTGGAATCAAGACTGCGGGAGTTTCTGGCCGAGTATCTGGAAGCAGATGTTGAGATTCAACCACAAGACGGCGTTTTAAGGCTTGTTAATCTGTGGAGTGAATTTTCTCAAGCCTTGGAGCTGCAAGGGCCGGAGTTCTTTCAAACTTATCAAAAGAATCGCATCTACGGTGAAACTAATGAAACTCTGAAGGTCACCTGTTGTGATGCCTCCAGACACTTGAATGAAATTTATAAATCATTTAAGAACGTTGTCGCATTCTCTGCGACGCTGAAACCATTTCCCTATTCAAGAAAACTACTGGGTCTGGAAGAGGACCTAACAAAATCGCTGGAGTTTGTTTCTCCATTTCCCAAAGAGCACAGAAAAATACTGTTGATCCCGCAAATTTCCACCAAGTACAAAGATCGACCGGTGAACGCACCAAAGATTGCACAGGCCATGGAGAAAATCATGGCGGTGAAGCCTGGAAATTATATTGCTCTATTTCCGAGCTTTGAGTTTATGAAAGACGTTGAGGGCTATCTGAAAGACAGCAGCTATCAACGGTTGGTGCAACAACGTGAAATGAAAGCGGATCGCGTGGACGACTTTCTGTCATTCATGAAGAGTGCTGACAAACCAACACTGCTACTTGCGGTACAGGGTGGTATCTTTTCTGAAGGAGTCGACTTTCCTGGTGATATGCTGATTGGCGCCTTTGTGGTGGGGCCTGCACTTCCAAACTTTGACTTCGAGAGAGAGCAAATTCGCCAATACTATGAGCGCTCCCACGAAAAGTCTGAGGCCTTTAACTACACATATGTTTATCCTGCGATGGCAAAAACCATCCAGTCTGCTGGCCGGGTCATTCGCTCAGAAAATGACAAGGGCATTATTGTATTAATGGATACTCGATTCCTGGAGTCTACATATTCTGAGACAATGCCTCAGGGCTGGTTTCAGGAAAGTGTGCAGGAACTGGTCTCCGGAAAAATTCTTTCTGACGTTTCAGATTTTTGGAAAACGACGTGAAGTTAAACGAAATGCCACTTTTCTTTCTGGATGTGCAAACTACGGGCGCAAAGCCCGAGAGTGGTGCGCACATCCTTGAGGTGGCATGGACTTCATTAGAGGGTGAAACCAAGGCAAGCCTGGTTCAGCTGCCGAATGAAGAGAAGATCCCGTATCGCATTCAAATGATCACAGGAATCTTCAACGAGGATATGGTGGCGGCTGAGACACCTGAAAAAGTTTTTGTCGAGATCGAGGAAAAATTCAAAGGGCACCATTGTCTGATTCATTTTGCCCAGTTCGAAAAGCCCTTTCTTAAAAGCTACTATGCGCAGAAGGAAAGTGAATTTCCATTTTCGATTCTTTGCACTCACGAGATTGCCAAAAGATTGTTCCCGAATCTTCCAACCAGGGGGATCAAAGGACTTGCCGGATACTTTGGTTATCCGTCACAGGATTTAAAGAGGGCGGCCCAGCAGACGCAGGCCACAAGGGCCATCTGGCAAAGTCTTGTTGTGGAGTTGGCAAAACAGGGTGTTGAAACTTGGGAACAGATTCAAGAGTGGCTTAACGTCACACCTAAAACAGCGCGAACCAAGTATGAATATCCTCTGGATAAATCAAAGCGCCTTTCTTTGCCGGATCAACCGGGCATTTATCGCATGATCAGTAAATGGGGTGAAATCCTTTATGTCGGGAAAGCCACCTCGTTGAAAGATCGGGTTAATAGTTACTTCCGTGGTCAGAAGAATCGCGACAGTCGAAAGCTTGAGATGCTTACGCAGGTATATGACTTAAGGGTCACAGTCTGTGGCAGCCCCCTTGAGGCGGCATTGCTTGAAACCGATGAAATTAAAAAATGGGACCCACGATACAATATCAGCTTAAAGGCGGCACACAGAAATCTTGTGTTTTTTAATCGTGATTTTACTGACATTGAGTTTGATCAAAGTCAGGAATTCAGTATTGGGCCGTTTACCACCAGCCTGGTTTTTGATTCTTTAAGAAATTTGCGCGACTGCGTGATTGCCGAGAGTTTTCACGACAATGTTTTCTATGAACCCATTGATGCGAGCTTGGTGAAAGAAGGATTGCAGATCTTTTGTGAGCGACACGGGATGGATGTTGAAGAATTTAAATCTCTGCGAAAAATAATGGCTCTGAGTCTTTGGTGGAATCGGAAGTTTGAATTTGTTGAAGAAGAGACAGAAGACGAGTCAACTGAGGTCGAGAACAGCGAGACTGAAGACATTGAAGTTATTCCAACGGCCTCTGATATTGCCGATAAGATTGATAGACACATCATGCGGGCCGGGATGACATATCTGCGTTCGAAACAGCTGAGCAGAATCTTGAACTCGAATATTTCATATCGAATTGCGGACTCAGCCATGGATGAGCCGTACTGTTTAAATGTACGAAAAGGGCTCATTGAAAAAACAAGCTCTGCGCCACGAGTTCCTAAGGTTCAACTGTGGGATAATCTAAATATTGATACCTACGACCGAATGAGTGTTCTACTAATGGAGCTTGGTAAAATTGAAAATCAGAGTGGTGAAGTCACCATTGATTATCTTTAATCGCGAAGCGCAAAGCTTTCAGATTGCGAATTAAGGATCTCTGAAAGATGCTCTGCCACTTTTTTGCCTGAGTCTTTATGGTTGAAGTACAGCTGCACCAGCTTGCGATAGGGATGCTCTTTAGGCACCAATCCTGGTGACCCCAAATTGATGACAACAGTATTCTTTTTTATCTGCGTTGGCAGGGTGCGAAGCAGGCGCGCAGTTTTAGGTCCGGTGACAGCCACCAGAATCACTTCGCAGGCATTGCCTTTTGCAGGATTAAGAATGTCAGAAGTCTTTGAGCTGCCAAACAGCTGTTTTGTGTGAACGGTGTCCGCAGACGCATTCTTAAAGCTTGTTAAAAAATCAAATGATGGAGAGAACGCACAGACCACTTCGGGATTCGCAGCCGGGGCACGTTCTGGTTCTGACGTATCAGTTACAGCCGTCTTGGAGTTTAAGTTAGTGCGGATGTTTTCGTTTAAAACGCGCTCTTCAAGGCTAACGTAGTCCTGCGAGCTCAGTGTGCCTTTGGCAATGAGAGAAGGAAGATTAGGGTTTCTTCTATAGATATTGGCAAACGCCTTGGCCACAAGGATGCGGTGAAGTTTTTGATTTAAAAGATCTACTGATAGTCTACCGTCTTCCACAGCGCTGCGAACGGTTTTGATGGCGCGCTCCTGATCGTGAATAGACCAGGTCATCATCACAATATCTGCTCCCGCAAGAAGTGCTTTAAGAGCGGCCTGATCAGGACGAAGAATATCTTTAGAGCCCTTCATCAAAAGGTCGTCGGTTATTACTAGACCCGTGTATTTCAAATCGTTTCGCAAAAGCTCTGTGGATATCTTTGAGGAAAAGCTTGCAGGTTCTCTTTTGGGATCCAGTGCCGGATAAATAGAATGCGACAGCATCACTGCGACGTTGGAACCAAGCGAAGAATATCCCTCAAACGGAATCAGATCTTTTGCTTTCAGAGAACTTTCACTAGAGACATTATTAACAACAACATTGTGCGGATCCGCTTTGACGTTTCCAGTTCCAGGAAAGTGTTTGGCAGTGGGAATTACTTTGGATCGCAAGAGCCCTTTGGCATAGGCTGTGCCGATCTCTTTTACCAGCGTCGGATCAGAGCCGAAAGAACGGACGCCGATAAAGCTTGAGGTATACGGGTCCGCGACATCAAGCACCGGCGCCAGATTCATGTTGAATCCAACTTCGCGAAGAAAGAGTCCCGTTTGATAACCCATTTCCTCAGAAAGCTCTTTTGATTGAGTCTGTCCAATAGCGAGTGCATTTGGAGGATTGGGCTGAATAGGAAGTCGTGATACCGCACCACCTTCTTGATCGATGGCAATCAAGGGTGGAAGTTTGGTGGAGTTGTAGGAAATTTTGTAGAGGTCTTCGTTCAGCTTTTTTACCTGCTCAAGAGATTGAATATTTCGCTTAAACAGCAAGAAGGAACCCGGCTTATAGTCTTGGATGAACTTTTCAAAATCCTTGTTTGTCCTGGTGTGCGGGAAGCCAACGATAAATAGTTGCCCCACCTTTTCATTCAGGGACATTTTGGAAATTTTCGCATCAATAATTTGATCTAATGACTTTGACTGAGCTGGCACAAGGACGGGAATTGCAAAAAACACAAGAGTAATGCTCAAAATTCTGCAGATTTCCCTGATATACTTGTTCATAGGTCTTAGAATATCATTCGCCAAGAGCGGGAATAGACAAGATTTGAGTTACAGCATGAAATTGCACCTTAGTCCAAGAATCCAAATCAACACACTGGTGTCACTGGTGCTGGTCTTCTTTTGCAGTAGTTCATTTGCGAGCATTGAGGAACCAGAAGAGGGATATGTGGAAGTCCATACCAACTCTTTGGTTGAAAAAGAAATCGCACAGGACAGCCTGGCTGATTACAAGATCCGTCGGGAAAATCATGGTATCTACTTTGGTTTGGAATATGAGGACTATGTTCCCGTAAGCTTCGTTTCCATCAATGATGGGAAAACTTATCAAGAGCTTTTTGATGGAGCTTCCCTGCCAATTATAAGTTTGGCGATAGACTACAAATACAATTTTGCACTAGGCTCCGTGGCCATTGGTGGCTCCTATGGAATGGGCAGCATCCAAGATAATCGCAGCGGAGAAGATCGCACGCTAGAAATTTCCAAACTCATGGCGACCCTAAAGTACTCCATGGATAACATCATGAACGAGCCCTATGTGGTCCCTTACTTTGGCATGTCGATGTATAAAATGAGTCTTACGGATAAATCTCCGACCAGCACCATCAATGAAGATGCCCCAGTGGGTTATTCGTATTCGGTTGGATTCTTATTACAACTGGATTGGCTTGATCGCGACACCGCGAAAGCCGCCACCTTCAATTACGGCTTGGAGAATACGTTTCTTGATGTGTTCATGAGTCAGTACTTGGCAGCAGGTGACGATACAGAAGCCAATATGGAATCAGATCCAATTTGGGGCGCAGGTTTGCGCCTGGAATTCTAAATTAGTCGCAACAACTTATCCATTTCCTCGTGAACCGCTGACCAAGAGATGTTGGCCATTTTAATATTCAAGCGGTTGTCCGGAGTGATGGAATATTTTTTGGATTCTTTCATCGCCAACTGAATGACTTTCGTAGGATCCAATTTTGTTTTCTCTGTAAACACCAAAGAAATAGATGTGACACCGGCGCTGATGTCCCGAACACCCAGTTCTTTACATTGGCGACGAATCAGCATCAAACCCATAAGATTGACTGTTTGATCCGGGATCGGACCAAACTGATCGCGCAACTCCTCTTCGATACGATCCAGGTCATCCGTGGAGGTTATTTCAGCCAGGGCTTTGTAGTAACCCAGGCGAATGCGGATATCTTTGATGTAGGCGTCAGGGATTAAAGCCGGAATCTTAAGGTTGATTTCTGGATCAAGCTCCATGTCTTCAACTTTCTCTCCCTTAGCTTCAGCCAAAGCCTCATTCAATAGATCCATATACAATTCATAGCCAACTGTATTCACGTGGCCGGATTGCTCTTCACCAAGGATGTTGCCAGAGCCCCGCAATTCAAGATCGTACTGAGCAATTTTGATTCCACTGCCCAGGGCCGTGTTTTCCTGAATGATCTTCAAGCGCTCTTGCTGTTCTTTGTCCAGCTTGCGATTTCGCGGCATCATCAGGTAGCAGTAAGCGCGGGTTTTTGAACGCCCGACACGACCACGCAATTGATACAGCTGCGACAAGCCGAACATATGAGCGGAATCAATGAACATTGTGTTGGCGCGAGGTACGTCCATTCCGGATTCAACAATCGCCGTACAGATCAGTACGTCAATTTCGTGATGGAAGAACGAGAGCATGGCTTTTTCCAGCTCGTGTTCCTCCATTTGTCCATGGGCCACTTTGATGCGGGCTTCGGGAACGATTTTGCGAATTTCGTCGGCCAATCCATAAATGGATTCAATGCGATTATGAATAAAGTAAACCTGACCACCACGGGAAATTTCTGCCGTGATAGCCTTGCGCACGGTTTCTTCGTCAAACTTAGTAACGAAGGTGCGTGTCGGCAAACGATCCACTGGAGCGGTATTAATCAAACTTAGATCGCGAATTCCCACCAATGCCATATTCAAAGTGCGTGGAATCGGTGTTGCTGACAAAGTCAGCGTGTCTACACTGGTTTTGATTTTCTTGATTTTCTCTTTATGAGTGACGCCGAACTTTTGTTCTTCGTCGATGATCAACAAACCAAGATCTTTAAAACCAATTGAACTGCCCAGCAATTTATGAGTGCCGACGATAATATCGACCTTGCCATCTTTGATGTCCTGGATGGTTTTTTTGGATTCTGCCGGTGTCACGAAGCGGTTCAATACACGTATATCGACCGGCCATCCCTCAAAGCGTTTTTTGAAAGTTTCGAAGTGCTGGAAAGTCAGAACTGTCGTTGGGGCAAGAATAGCGACTTGTCTGCGCGCCTGAACTGCAAAAAAGGTAGCTCTCATTGCCACTTCGGTTTTTCCAAAGCCAACGTCACCGCAAACCAAGCGATCCATGGGCTTGGTGGACTTTAGGTCAGAAAGAATATCGCCAATGGCGCGTAACTGATCGTTGGTTTCCTCATAAGGAAAACCATTTTCAAAAAGTTGAATCTCGTTTTCACGGAATTCAAATGGAGGACGATGCATCTCTGCACGTTTTGCATAAAGTGCCAACAGATCTGCCGCGATGTCGCGAACATGGGATTTAACTTTGGCTTTTGTTTTCTCCCAGGCAGTCCCGCCAAGTTTATCCAAAACTGTGGTGGCTCCGGCCCCGGAGAACTTCTGCAACTGACCCACGCGATAGACGGGCAGATACAGTTTATCTTTATCCTTGAAGCCAATCTGAATGTACTCAGATTCAACGCCACCAATGTTCATGATCTTCAGGCCTTCGTAAACTCCGATGCCGTGCTTAACGTGAACGACCAGATCATTGGGCTTTAAATCTCCAAAGGAAAGTCGTTTGGCCTGCTTTTGGAAGTCCTGAGCGGCCGTGGACTCCCGGCTGCGCATTTTTTTGCCAAAGAAATCCTCGTCGCGCAAAAAGATCACGCGCTCTTCATCCAGACGAAGACTGTCAGACAAGTAGCGACTAACTATGTGAATCAGGTGCTTGTCGCCGTCTTGCTCCTGCAACCAGGAATCCCAGCGATACTCATCCTGATTGCAGCGGACCGCTTTCATCTCAAGCTTTTCAAAAATCAAAGCCAGACGATCGATATGGGATTGATTCTTGGTGCTTACGAAGATTCGGTAGCCGTCATCGCGCCACTTGTGAAGCTTGTTGGTTGCAGCTTGCAGCCACAATTCAGAGCCCACAGGGTTGGCACTCGATAGATTTGAAAAATCCTGAGTTAAAGATGTTCGGTATTCAACGAGGGCGTCCGCTGCATTTTCATTATCCAGATATTCAAGAGTAGAGAAATAAACCTGGCGGCTGTTTTGTGGATATGTCAGCAATTCAAAATTTTGATACAGCAGATCCATCTCCGGACGAATCACATGAGAGGAGCTGGTATTGTAGTCAGCCTTTAGCTCAGCGATGAACTCATCTGCATTGCGGGAAATTTCAACGGGATCGAGGAACCAGACATTCACTGGATTTTGGAAATGCTCTGTCGGCGCTGAGGGTTCTCCATAAAAATACGGCAATAAGAATTCAATTCCTGGAAAAGAATTCTTTAAAACAAGAGAACGCAAAGTTTCATCGGCCTCTGCTTTTTCAACAGGGCGATCGTCAATACTTGCGCGCACTCGTTGCAGAAGTCTTTCGTGTGTTTCGTCTCTAAATAGAATTTCGCGAGCCGGAGTCAGCTGAAAAGATTTAATTTCATCGGCGCTGCGCTGATCGCTGACGTTGAAGTACCGAAGCGTTTCGATTTGATCGCCAAACAGATCCAATCGAACCGGCAATTCTTCCGTGGGTGCAAAGATATCAACGATACCTCCGCGCAAAGCATACTGTCCTTTGTCTTCAACCATGGGCGCAGAAACATAGCCAAGAGAGTTCAAATAATCCGCAATGTCTTCTGGCAGCTCGTCGCCAACCGACAAGGTTCGCGAGGTTTCCTTCAGAATTTTGACGGGAATAGTTTTTTGTATCAGCGCGTCAGGAGATGCGATGAAGATTTCTCCGGGCCGCGCAGCCTGTGCTTTTGCCAGGAAACGAATTCGATCCGCTGCGATTCTCGTGTTCGGATAAAGACCAGAATAGGCCGAAACATCAAAAGCAGGCAAAATCGTGCTCTGACGAAGTGGGTCGAAGAACTGTAAAAGCTGCTGAAGTTTGTTTGCTTCAGCATGACTGCCAACAACAACTAGGTGCGGCAAGCTGTTGATTTTTTTAGAGTAAGTTTGTGACAAAAAGAAAGCAAGAGCGAGCGGAGAAGAGGCTCCGGTCACTTGAACTTTTCCGCGGGTTGTTTCGAAGGCTCGATCCAAGATTGATTCGAGCCTTGTGTGAGTCATTTCGGCTTTCATTTTGTGGGGTTATGTTGCCATGGTTATCGCCTTGTTTCCATTCATATTTCTTGGATTTCAGAGACTCCACATATATAACTAATTGAAATCCAAATAATAACGACAACTTTGGAGGGTCTGTGGCACTCGGTGGAATCATTTTCATCGTCATTTTTATTGCGCTTTTTGGCAGTTTTCTTGTCTGGTTATCAATCAAGACAGGCGGAAAAGTGCATTATCATCCGGTTAAGTACGAGCCCTACGAGTGTGGTCTCCCTTCGCTAGATAAAAAAGATACGAAAGTTTCTGTGAAGTTTTATCTCACAGCAATCCTCTTCATTCTTTTCGATATCGAAATCATTTTTATGTACCCATGGGCGACATCGTTCCGTGATTTCATCGCTACTGGACAAGGTGGGGTCGTTTTTGGATCCATGGCCTTCTTCTTGGCTGTGTTCATCTTCGGTTTGTTCTGGGAAGTAAAATCAAAAGCATTGGAATGGGATTAATCAATGGGAATGGGTAAAGATTCATTCGAAATAATCGTCAACGGGCTAAAGCTCGTTGTTATCTTTTTGATGATGGTTCAACTCGTGCCGATCCTTGTATGGGTTGAGCGTCGCGGTTCTGCTTTCATTCAAAATCGTCTTGGTCCAAACCGTGTCGGTCCATTGGGGTTGATGCAGTTGTTGGCTGATGCCGTGAAGTTCTTGACGAAAGAAGCTTTCGTTCCTTCAACAGCAAAACCTTTGTTGTACTATGCAGCTCCGGTATTTGCGTTGATTCCAGGTGCGGTTGCCTTCTCGGCGATTCCAATGTCGACACCGATCTCCGTTGGAACGTTCGAATTGTTTGGTCAATCTTGGGGTCCTTATACATTCCTGGTTCAAGGTTATGATATCGGTGTTGGTATCGTATTCATCCTGGGCGTTTCTTCCTTGGCTGCCTACACAATGTTGATGGCGGGTTGGGGTTCAGGAAATAAGTACTCTTTGATGGGTGCGCTTCGTGCTTCCGCTCAAACGATCTCTTACGAATTGGCTCTGGGCCTTTCTATCGTGGGCGTGATTATGATGTACGGAACTTTCCACTTGAGCGATATGACTATGGCTCAACAAGGAACTTTGAATTTCCAATTCATGGGCTACACGATTTCCTCTTCATGGCTGCCAAACTGGGGTATTTTCTTCCAGCCATTGGGCGCCTTGATTTTCTTCACTGCAACTTTTGCGGAGTCCAACCGTTTGCCATTTGACTTGGCAGAGGGTGAGTCTGAGTTGGTTGCCGGCTTCCATACAGAGTACGGCGGTTTCAAATTCAACATGTTCTTCATCGGGGAATACGGTCACATGATGATCGCTTCCGGTTTGATGGCGATCTTCTTCTTCGGTGGTTACGGCATTCCGTTTGTTACTGTTGAACAAGTTCGTGAGTGGGCACTGACCGTGACTTCAAATGCGAACTGGGCTTCGGCTTTGGTGGCGTTGATTCACTTTGTCGTCTTCAACGTGAAGTTCTTCTTTTTCATTTGGGCATTCGTTTGGGTTCGCTGGACATTGCCTCGTTTCCGCTATGACCAATTGATGGATCTTGGTTGGAAAACAATGCTTCCTTGGGCATTGGCTAACACGATCATCACGGCACTCGTGATTTACTTGGCATCATTGTAAGGAGCTAAAAGTGACAGCAGACGCTTTTCTATTTTGGTTTTTGGCGATCGTAACATTGGGCTCTGGCCTGATGGTGATCCTTTTGAAGAACCCGATTTATTCGGCATTGAGCCTGGCAATGACCATGGTGGGTATCGCGGCCTTGTTCGTGACTCTAAACGCCTTCTTTATTGCGGGCGTTCAGTTGATCGTATACGCGGGCGCGGTGATGGTACTATTCACGATGGTTATCATGCTTTTCGACTTGAAACAGGACATCTCCGCATTCACACGCGGTAAGTTCACGGGCATTATGAAAATCATGTCCGTCGGGTTGTTGGCCGGTCTGATCTTTGGCTCCATCTATGCAACTATTAACCTGATGAATCTTAAAACAACAGATAATCCGGTTTTGGTTGGCACAGGCATGGAAACAACCAAGGCTCTTGGACAGATTCTATTCACAAAATATATCTTTGGCTTTGAAGCTCTAGGCGTTCTTCTTTTGGTGATCGCAGTAGGCGCAGTAGCTCTTTCACGCAGTAAAGGTGGAACACATGAACGCTGATTTCATCAATAACATCGGCCTTACACACTATTTGGTTCTGGCTTCAATTTTGTTCGCAATGGGTATGGCGGGCGTTTTGCTTCGTCGTAACGTTATCGTCCTGTTGATGTCCGTGGAGTTGATGCTGAATTCAGTGAATTTGACATTCATCGCATTCAGCAAATTCCTGGGTCTGCTTGATGGTCACATCATGGTGTTCTTTGTTATGACTATCGCGGCAGCTGAGGCGGCTGTGGGTCTGGCACTGGCAGTATCGATCTTTAAACGCTTTAACGAAGTGAATATTCGCTTCTTTGAGCACTTGAAAGGATAGGCCGAATGAATCATTCAGTTTTAATGGCCATCGTTATCCTAAGTCCATTGGTTGGTTTCCTGATCAATGGCTTCCGCTATAAAAAACATTCTGCAAACGTGGCTGGCGTGATTGCCACTCTTGCGGTTGCGATTTCTTTCGTGTGCTCGATCCTTCTTGTGGTGGATTTGGTGCAAATGTCTGCGGAATCGCGCAGAATCGCAGTCAGCTTTTTCGAGTGGATGGCGGTTGATAAGTTCAAAGTAAACGCCGGATTCGTAGTCGATCAAATCAGCGCCATCATGATCCTTGTGATCACGGGTGTTGGTACTTTGATCCACATGTTCTCCATCGGGTACATGCACCATGATAAAGGCGCAGCTAAATACTTCTCATATCTGAATCTGTTCATTTTCAACATGTTGTTGCTGGTTCTTGGCGACAGTTTGCTGGTGATGTTCGTAGGTTGGGAAGGCGTGGGTCTTTGCTCTTACTTGCTAATCGGTTTCTGGTTCACAGATAAAGAAAAAGCTGCGGCAGGGATGAAAGCCTTCATCACGAATCGTATCGGTGACGCGGCTTTCTTGTTGGGCATGTTCGTATTGTTCATGACTTTCGGTACTTTGAACTTTGCAGAATTAAATGCTTTGGCGCCAACAACGGTTGAAGCTTCCTGGATGGGTGCTTTGACTTTGGGAACTTTGTTCCTGTTCATCGGTGCCACTGGTAAGTCAGCGCAGATTCCATTGTACGTTTGGCTTCCAGACGCGATGGCCGGTCCAACACCGGTTTCAGCCCTGATCCATGCTGCGACGATGGTTACAGCGGGCGTTTACATGATCGTTCGTTTGAATCCTCTTTTCATCATGGCTCCTAACACGATGATGGTTATTGCGATCATCGGTGCGGCAACAGCGGTATTGGCAGCAACTATTGGTATGACCCAATGGGATATCAAAAAAGTTTTGGCTTACTCGACAGTTTCCCAGCTGGGTTACATGTTCCTGGCTTGCGGTGTGGGTGCGTTCGGAGCAGCTATGTTCCACTTGATGACTCACGCATTCTTTAAAGCCCTTATGTTCTTGGGTTCTGGTTCTGTGATCCATGCGATGCACGAAGAACAAGACATCCGAAAAATGGGCGGCTTAAAAAAATACCTTCCAATCACTCACATCACTTTTTTGTTGGGTTGGTTGGCAATTATCGGTATGCCACCGTTTGCGGGTTTCTTCTCTAAGGATGAAATCCTGGCTTACGCATTCTTCTCACCAATGGGTTCTCCGATCCTTTGGGCAGCGGGTGCTTTGGGTGCGACGTTGACTGCATTCTATATGACTCGTTTGATGGCTTTGACTTTCTGGGGCAAAAGCCGTGTTCCATCTGACGTCCATCCACATGAATCTCCAGCGTTGATGACGATCCCTTTGATCGTCCTAGCGGCGTTGTCTGTGGTCGGTGGTTGGATTGGTATCCCTCACGTGATTGGTGAGCATTTGGGTCATCTTCCAAATGTTTGGGAGCACTGGTTGAGTCCGATGATTACGAAGATTCCAAACTTGGGCCACTTCGATGTAACAACTGAGTGGGTATTGATGGGAACTTCTGTGAGCTTGGCGTTGATCTCTTCGATTATCGCATACCAGTTCTATGTGAAGTCTCCAGAGACGCCTAAGAAAATCGCTGAAAGCATCAAACCGGTTTACAACCTGGTTTATAACAAATATTTCGTGGACGAAGCGTACTTCGGCGGAATCATTAATCCTTTGATAAACCTAAGTAAGAACACTTGGTATTATGTGGATGTGAATTTCATCGATAAGTGCACTTATTGGGCAGGGGATCTGGTGAAAGGAATGGGCTCTTTGGCTCGCTCTCTTCAAACCGGAAATATGCAACAATACGCAATGTACATCGGTATTGGTGTCGTTGTTGTCCTTTCATACGTGATCATGGGGTAAGATATGATCCTGAGTACAATTGTTTTTCTACCTCTAGTTTTTGCTCTGATCATCGCTGTTTGGCCGAATGCCAGGACGATCCGTCCGCTGGCATTGGGCTTCGCGGTTATCGAGTTTATCCTTTCATTGGCTCTGCTTCAGCAGTTTGATCAAAGCACTTCCAACCTGCAAATGGTTGAGCGCTACATGTGGATTGAACGTTTCGGAATCAGCTACTTCATGGGTATCGATGGTATCTCATTGTGGTTGATCCTTCTGACAACGTTCCTTACGCCGATCATTATCCTGGCAAGCTGGACATCTATCAGTGAGCGCGTAAAAGGCTTCCACGTTTGTATGTTCATTCTGCAAACAGCGATGCTTGGAACGTTCCTGGCAATGGATGCGATTTTCTTCTATGTGTTCTGGGAACTATCTTTGATCCCGATGTACTTCATGGTCGGCATCTGGGGTGGATCTCGCAGAATCTATGCAACGGTTAAGTTCTTCATCTATACGATGGCGGGTTCTGTACTGATGCTGGTTGCGATGATCTACATGATGTACCTGACTCAGGAAACTACAGGTCAAATGAGCGCAAGCTTGCTTGATTTCTATAAGCTTCAGATTCCATTCGTGGGCGGTACATTCTTCAGTCTGCAAACACTTCTGTTCTTTGCCTTCGCATTGGCTTTCGCGATCAAAGTTCCGGCTTTCCCGGTTCATACTTGGTTGCCAGATGCCCACGTTGAAGCACCAACACCTGGTTCAGTAATTCTGGCAGGTGTAATGCTTAAAATGGGTACTTACGGTTTCATGCGCTGGGTGATTCCATTGTTCCCAGAGGCTTCTGAATACTGGGCTTGGTTGTTCATGCTGATCGGTACAGTGGGTATCGTTTACGGAGCCTTGGTAGCGATGGTTCAACCGGACGTTAAGAAACTGGTTGCTTACTCATCTGTGTCTCACATGGGTTATATCCTGCTGGGTCTGTTTGCATTCAATGCTTATGGTATGACTGGTAGTTTGTATCAAATGTTGAATCACGGTATCTCAACGGGTGCCCTTTTCATCTTGATCGGTATGATTTACGAGCGTACGCACTCTCGTGAAATCAGCAAGTACGGTGGCTTAGCTGGTGTTTTGCCATTGTTCACGATTTTCTTCTTTATCATCACTTTGTCTTCGATCGCTGTTCCAATGACGAACGGATTCGTGGGCGAGTTCTTCATCCTGATGGGTACGTTCCAAGCGCAACCGGTATTTGCATACTTTGCAGTAACGGGTGTTGTGTTGGGTGCGGTTTACATGTTGTGGATGTTTAAACGTGTGTTCTTCGGTGAGCAAGGTGAATTGGTTAAAGACGAACATCATCCTCTTCATGATCTGAATGCTCGTGAAATCGCAGTGATGATTCCTTTGGTAATTATGGTTTTCTGGATGGGATTGTTCCCTAACAATTTCCTTAACTACTCCAAAGCCAGCATTGATCACTTGGTGAACAACAAAAACACCTACAACCTGACAATCAATCAACCTGGTGCCACTGCTACTGCTACCGCTACCGAGCCGACTACGCCGGAGCAATCCACAGCAGCAGCTGCACAAGGAGATAAATAATGAACATGAATATTGGTCTAAGTGACATTCTTCTAGTATCTCCAATGCTTGCCTTGTTTTTGGCAAGCCTTGTGCCGATCACGGCAAAAGTTCTTCGTGGTAATCGCGAACAAAATCCAATCATCACTCTAAGCCAGGCATTGATTGGCGTTGTGATTGCGGTTGGCTTGATGATCGTTTTCGGCGGCGCGGGTAAAACGGCGTTCAATAACGGTTTGATCTTTGACGGTGTAACTCAGTGGATGGGTATCATTGCATTGTTTGCGGCTTCGGCTTCTATGGTGATGATGTATGAGAATCCGGCAACAACGGGCAAGCAGTTCTCGGAGCTGATTTTCCTTGCGATGTCTTCAGCTGTCGGGATGTTGATCCTGGTTTCTGCGGTGGATCTTTTGATGGTGTTTATCGGCTTGGAGATGATGTCTTTGTCTCTATATCTGATGATTGCAATGAGCCACGAAGAGAAACTTTCCAAAGAAGCGGCACTTAAATATTTTATCCTGGGTTCATTTGCTTCGGCTTTGTTCCTTTACGGTGTGGCATTTATCTTCGGTACAACTGGAAATACAAACATTCTTGCGTTCATGGATCAGGCATCTGAATTGGTTCAAACGAACCGTTTATTTATGTTTGGTATGGCCTTTGTCATCCTGGGCTTCTGCTTCAAGGTTTCAATCGCTCCATTCCACGCTTGGACTCCGGACGTTTACCAAGGATCTCCGACTCCGCACACGGCATTCATGGCTACTGCAGTTAAGGCTGTTTCCTTTGCGGCATTCCTTCGCGTGATCGCAACTCGCTCTTTGGTGGGTTCGGATCATTTGTTTGATATGCTTCAATGGTTGGCGGTTATCACGATGATCGTGGGCAATACAGCAGCTATTCTTCAGAACAATTTCAAACGTATGATCGCTTATTCTTCTGTGGCTCACTCAGGTTATATCCTGGTGGGCGTAATCACAGCGGGTGTAAGTGACGATGCAGCGTTTGGTGCTGCGGGTGTGATCTTCTACATCCTGTCTTACGCTTTGATGACTTTGGGCGCGTTTGCGATTGCAAGCATGCTTGAGAAATCTGAGAACCATATCGTAAATATCGATGATCTTGCGGGTTTTGCAAAACAACGTCCGATGCTGGCTCTTTGTATGACAATCTTCCTGCTTTCACTGGCAGGTATTCCACCAGCACTGGGCTTCTTTGGTAAGTTCTACCTGTTCAACGCAGCTATTGGTGAAGGTCTGTTGTGGCTCGCAATCTGGGGTATGATTAACTCCGTGATTTCCGTTTACTACTACCTGCGCCCAATCGTTGTTATGTACATGAAAGATGGCAACGCTGATATCGCCGAGCACTCTTTGAATGCGACGACTGTTATGGTTGTTGTGACAGCTCTGGCAATTATCTTCCTGGGCTTCATTTCCGGTCCTCTATTCTCCGCAATCGAAAACAGCCTGCTGTAAGAGACTGCACCAGAGGTGAAAACAAAAAACCCCGACCTAAAAGGCCGGGGTTTTTTTATTTAAAAGTCGTATTGGCGGAGGACGTTGATTCCGGATTTGAAACCAATGCGCACGATCCGCGCCAGAATTTCCGGATTAAGGCTAAAGTGATCGACGAAGAACATCTCGTAGTTTTGAGGACGTGGCGAGATATAGATGTAGTCGACTTCGGGGCGATGCTGAACTTTATCGCGAATAAGTCCCAACAGCTTTTCACGCTGTTCTTCGGGAAGCTTAATCTGTTTTAGGTAGCCATCCACTGTATTGTAAATCGCCTTAATATCGTTCTGATTTTGAATGTGCTTAGTGATCTTTTGTTGAATCACCTGGTACAGAGCTTGATTTAATATTAATGGAATCCCGTACTTATGCAGCGAGCCCATCTCTTCAGTATAGTGATAAGGCTGCGTGGAATAAGAGGAAATGACCAAATCAGCTCCGTGATCGGCGGCAACATGAGTGGAAAGCGTGTCCCTGATCTCACCATCGTAAAAGAACATCTCTTTATCATCTTCCGGTCGTTTAATTCCATACGGAGCAAAAACAGGAGGCAAGGAAGTTGAAGCCGCGACTGCCGTGCTGATCGGGGCGTAGTTAATGTACATGTGATTCGGGGTTTTGTAAGACTCGGGGAAGTTTCCGAAGATGGCCTTGCGAGTGTGATTAAGCTGAGTCCCGATCACAAATAGATCGACTCCCAATCTTGCGAAATCGTTGTCCAAAAGAACTTCTTTGCGCAGATAGCTTTCAATGCCGCCGGTTGAAAACAAACCATTAAGCTTCAATCCATTTTTTATCAGGGACTCTACACCGCCTTTGACTATAGTTTTATCAAGCAAGGTGCGGGGTATGAATTTAAGTAAACCGCTGGAATTCAAATTGAAGATGTTGCGGTAAGAAATCGGCTTTAAGTAGCGAAGGTCATCTTTATCAAAAGAGGGTGTCGTGCCGGATCCGATTTGGAAGGCATTGATCAACGATTCAATTGGATACCCAGCACCCAAAATTGAAGCAACAAAGGCGCCGGCGCTGGATCCCACATAACAACGAATCGTCATTGGATCATCAGGATCGAAATTCTGACGCACCATCTCTTTGGTTCCGCCGGCAAATTTGAAACCCTTTTCTTGAAGAGCCAAGCAAACACCAATGTGGAAAGCCGCAGCTTTGATGCCGCCACCACTCAAGACTAACGCTATCTTCTTTTTATCTTTTATCCGCATAATTGTTCATAAGTATCTGATCTCACGTGGTGGAGGGCAAGGGTAGTCAGACGTTGGTCCAGCCAAAAACCGTGACTAGTCGCTGAATAGCCAGATCAAGGTCCTGTTTTTTGTTGAATTTGAATAAGTAGTCACACTATCTTTGACAGACTGAAGTCCTGTGATAGGGTTGAATACGCAAGCTGAGTAGGCGACCACCATTTCCGAAAAGCTAGCTACTTGCACTTTGGTTTAGGCCAGGGTGAGTAAAGGGGATCGAATGAACGTTGAGATGACTGGTTCTTGGCTACCGCTAATGGACTACTCCACTAAATACAGAATTAGTGTGAGTACTCTCCGCCGAAGAATCAAAGCTGACGACATTAGATTCCGATTTGAAGACGGCAAGTACTTCATCATGGATGAACCGATGGGTACCCATCAAAGAGTACATCGCCCCTCCCAAGAAAGCGAAAACCTTGCTTTGGTGGGTGCTCATCAAGGAATGATGAAAGAAGGAACGGAAATGGCTTCTTCAAAGGATGAAATGAAGGCTCAGGACCTTGCTGAAAAGACGGTTAAAGTAAATAAGGATGAGCCAATCCTAACTGCGGCAAACAAGCTACTTAATGAACTTAAGAAGGCTTACACGCAGATCCTTCAGGAAAAGGAAGAACAAATCTTCCAATTGAAGGATGAAGTCATGGATCTCAAAACTCTGGTTCGGGTTTTGGAATCTGAAAACGACCGCCTTAAGGGCTTTAAACAGTAAGCCTTGAAATTTAGATGTTATCCTGCAAAAAGCCCCGGTTGGTAATTCCAACCGGGGCTTTTTCTTTTATCGTTATTGAATGGAAAACATTCTCGACTACACAGCACAGGCCGGCCGTCCCATGTTGGGTGATTTTATTCAGATCAATCTCTTTTCCCCAGGCGACCATGAGGCCCAACTGACCTCGGTGCTGCAAAATCTGGCAGAGATTGAAATGCAGGTAAATCTGGATGACCCGCATTCAGAAATCAACCGGGTGCTAACGGTTGAAGGCGATGACTCGTTTGAGATGTCCAAGGCGGTGGCTGAAGTATTGGAAGCAGCACTTGATGCCAGCGTAATTTCGGACGGGTACTTTGAACCGTTTCGCGAGGAATCCCGGAATCTGGATTTACGAAGTCTGATTCGCGGTTACATCGTGGATCAGGCCGTCGCATTGTTGACGGCGAAAAATCCGAATCTAATGGGCATGATTCATCTGGCTGAGGGAATCAGATTTTTCAATTGTCCTAAGAAATCAATCCATGTTCGCATGAGCAGTTCGAACATCGAAAAAGAACTGGGCTTGTTCAAAGATGCTGTCTCAACAACAGAAGCGCGGGGAAACCTTTACGACCATGAGTCGGCGACTTTATATCTTCATCCACTAAGACATAGAATTGGCGATCATCACACGGTTTCAGCCATTGCGGATCGCTGTTTGTATGCAAATGTCCTGACGAAGGTGGGACTGTATGCCCCCCAAGAAACGATTCAGTCTTGTGTGGCAGAGTGGGATGCGCAGATTATAATTTTTGATGAGTCCGGGGAAATCGAAGAGATCTTTGAAGAAACTAAGGCATATAGCTTCGATCAAGGGAGCATTTCTTATTCGTCTTATGGCGGTAGCAATAGGGACTCATAAGATCAGTATCTGCCCAGATTCCGGCGCGACGACTTTTTGCAAAGTCGACGGAAGCCAGGTAGCGACCCTTGGAGTATTTGGTGGAGTCGTAGGCCCAACCGCTTTGCACGATCATTAGATTAACATTCTTGTCTTCAAGAAATACGGTACAGGTCAAACGATCAAAGGATTTGCCGTCGCATTCCAGATTAACAGTTTTTCCCTTAATAGCAGACTCGGTGAAGTTGCGAGCCTGTTTGCCATGTTTTTGCGAAAGCTCAGGGCAGTCAATTCCAGCAAATCGAATCTTGGCAATCTTGCCACCGACTTTCACGCGACAAGTATCACCATCATGACATTTCTCGACGACACCAGAAAGAAACTGCACTTTATTCTTTTTAGACTTTTTGGCATCAGCAAGGGGAGAAAAAATCAAAGCAGTGGCAAGAAAAACAGAAGTAACAATTCTCATAGATCCCATCCCAAAAGGTGCCTGCCGGTTTTTGGATGCGCGTTGCGGCAGTGGTGCTGTAATTAGGATAGTTTCAGTTTGGGGAGAAAGCAATCCGGGGATCGGACGAAAAAATAAAAAAAGGACTGATTGCTCAGTCCTTTTTTAACATCTTACTTGGGAGGGGCGATGTTACTCTAGCGGCTTAAGCTGCTAGAGATTTTGTTTTCTTAGCTTCTTTCTTAACGCCAGTCTTCTTGTGGTCTGTAGCGGCGTTCTTATCGAAAGCTACTGCAAACACTTCATCAAGATTCTCAGCGAAGATGAAGTTGATCTTGTCTTTGAAAACTTTCGGAATATCCGCCAAGTCTTTCTTACAAGCCATTGGGATCACGATGTTCGTAATACCAAGGTTCAAAGCTGCAAGACACTTCTCTCTGATACCACCGACAGGAAGTACGCGACCTTGAAGAGTCACTTCACCAGTCATCGCGATATCGTGACGAACTGGAGTGCCTGTCATCAAACTTACAAGCGCAGTTGTAAGAGTGATACCTGCAGAAGGACCATCTTTAGGGATAGCACCTGCTGGCAAATGGATATGGATGTCGTACTTATCAAAGAAGTCTTCAGGAATGTTCAATTCTTCCATGTGAGCACGAGCGTAGGACATTGCTGCGTGAGCAGATTCTTTCATCACGTCGCCAAGCTGGCCCGTCAATGCAAGATGTCCTTTACCTTTCATTTTCAAAGCTTCAACAGTCAACACTTCACCACCAGCTTGTGTCCATGCAAGACCTTGCACAACACCAACTTGGGAATCAGCGATTTTGTCGTCGCGTTGGAAGCGTGGAGGGCCCAGAAGTTCTGGTACAGTCGTAGCGTTTACTTCTACGAATTTTGCCTCTTCCATTACTACCATTTTAGCAACTTTACGGCAAACTGATCCTACTTCGCGCTCAAGGTTACGAAGACCTGCTTCGCGAGTGTAGCCAGCAATAAGGTATTTGATGCCTTCATCAGTGAAGCTGATGTTCTCTGGAGTGATACCATTTGCTTCGATTTGTCTTCTGATCAAATGTTTTTTAGTGATCAAAAGTTTATCGTTCTCTGTGTAACCAGGGATGTTCAAGATTTCCATACGGTCACGCAATGCTGGTGGGATATTCTCCAACACGTTAGCGGTAGCGATGAACAACACGTTTGAAAGGTCGAAATCCACATTCAAATAGTTATCACGGAAAGTCGCATTTTGTTCTGGATCCAAAACTTCTAGCATTGCTGCTGAAGGGTCGCCGCGGAAATCAGAACCCAATTTATCAACTTCATCTAGTACGATAACTGGATTGTTTGTTTTCGCCTGGCGAAGAGCCTGGATAATTTTACCTGGCATCGCGCCTACATAAGTACGGCGGTGACCACGGATTTCCGCTTCATCCTTCACGCCGCCCAAAGCGATACGGAAGTATTCACGGCCCATCGCGCGAGCGATAGATTTACCCAAAGATGTTTTACCTACACCTGGAGGACCACCAAAGCACAAGATTGGTCCTTTAAGATTTGGTTTCAATTTACGAACCGCTAGGAATTCCATCACGCGGTCTTTAGCTTTTTCAAGCTCGTAGTGATCTTCATCAAGAATTTCTTTAGAGCGCTTAAGATCAATATGATCTTCAGATTTTTTGCTCCAAGGAAGGTCAGCCATCCAGTCAAGGTATGTGCGAACCATTGTTGCTTCAGATGCATCTGGATGCATACGCTCCAAACGACCCAATTGTTTCATAGCTTCTTGTTCAACATGAGGAGGCATACCAGCATTCGTCAATTTATCACGAAGCTCGTCCATCTCTTCAGATTTGGAGTCTTGTTCGCCAAGTTCGTTCTTTATAGCCTTCATTTGTTCACGCAAGAAATACTCACGTTGATTTTTGTTGGCATCGTCTTTGGCATTTGGACGATTCTTGGCTTGAGTTTGCATAACTTCAAGTTCTGCAGCCAGAATCTCTGTTACGATTTTTAGTCTTTCAGTGGAATCATGAGTCTCAAGAACTTTTTGAGCATCTTGAACTTTGATACCAAGGTTGGAAGCGATCAAGTCAGCGATACGACCTGGATCAGTGACATCATCCAACACCAACAAGATGTCCGGTGAAAGAGGGCGACCTAGAGCAATAATACGTTCAATGTGCTCTTTCGCAGTTCTGATCAAAGTTTCGTTTTCAACAACGGACTTTTGATTTGGAATTTCTTCGATTTTTTCTACTGCAACTTCAAACGATGGAGAAGTCTTGGAGTAGTTTTTCACGCGGCCTTTAGCCACACCTTGAATAAGGATTTTTACGCGGCCATCAGAAAGCTTGCGCATTCTCATGATCATCGCAATCGTACCCACTGTGTAGATTGAATCCGGAGTAGGATTCTCTTCAGAAATATCTTTTTGTGAAGCAAGGAAGATAAGGCGATTTTTTGCCAAAGCCTCTTCAACTGAACGGATCGAGGAATCACGACCTACAAACAATGGAATGATCATGTAGGGGAAAACAACGATGTCTCTCACAGGTAGCATTGGAAGTGTCTGTGGGATTTCTAGAACTTTATCGTCAAAACTCATACCGCTCCTCCGCGTTGATGCGGGAAATGTTTCATGTATGAGACTTTTCGGAGCGTGCTGAGAATTGCTTGAATGAAAATATGAAAAATTGGACTGACATCCGTGTCAGTGGCGAAGTGCTTCCTGTTCTTCCATGCATTCAATACATAGGGCCGTGAAAGGTCTAGCCTGAAGTCTGCGTGCGCCGATTATCTCGCCGCAGGATTCGCACTGGCCGTAAGTCCCCTCTGCAATTTTACCCAATGCACGCTCGATCGCGTAAAGTGCTGTGCGATCTCTTTCATGCAAATGAATGGAGATGTTATTAGCAACATCCTGAGAAGCAACTTCTGCTTCATCGCCAGCGCCACTGATGCTGGATTGCTCTGCAATGAATTCGTGTGACTTGTTAAGGATCGATCCCTTTTGCAAAAGCAAAGAGTCTTTCAAACTTTCAAGTTCTGCCGTACTTAGTTCGGTTGCGTTCATCTCACCCCCCGATATGATGATCGCCGTCTCAGTTGTATTGAGACGTGCCCAAAATTGAGCCTGTTATTACGAGGGATGAGTTGAGTGTCACCAAAAAAGCAGTGCGTGACGAAATAGTAAGCACTGCTTTGCTGCATAGCTTTCAGAGGAGAAGTGCGCGATCAGAAAGTGAAACAGAAACAGAAAGTGAAACAGATTTTTTAACGCGCAAACTTTCTACCAAAGGCTTCACGCATCTCAGCACCTTCAATGCTGAGTCGAGTCCAAGGAATTGCCAATAAACGCTCTGCCTCAATCGGCTCTTCGGTTTCTTCGCAAAGTCCGAATGTGCCTTGCTCTATTCGTGCCAGGGCCATCTCGACTTCGAGCAGTTGATTTCTCATGCGCTCCTGTGAAACTAAAAAAGTGTGCTCCTCGATATGAGCAACTGAAACATCCCCCTCGTCGCCAGACTTTTCCGAGCGAACGAAATTGGATTGGGCTGTTCTGATACGATTCAGAATGTCTTGTTTCGTCAGAGTAAGTTTCTTACGGCACTCGGTAACAATGTTTTCTTTGATTTGGTTCGTCATAACAGCCCCCTTCTTTAGGATTAGCGACTTGCTTGCCGCTTAGTGTTCCTTAGACGGAACGGGGTAGGGGGCCGGTTAAAAAAAGGTCATTAAATATACTTATGGAACCTATTGGCGAATACGTAATGGAATGATTTCACCCTTGTCTACTGTCAGGGAGATAACAGGTCGGTCAATCTCGCGCTCAGGGCTCATAGAAAGGCTTCCCAGCGACCCTGGAAACTTACTTAGGCCGATTAGCTTAGCCGTCAATTCTTCGCGAGAATCGGCTCCTGAAGCCACCAGCTGGCGCAGGATCAAACCGGCATCGTAAGCCTGAATTTCAATAAGTGAAGGTGCCTCGCCATAAAGATTCTTGTACTCAGAAGCAAATCGGGATTGGTCCTGAGTCGTAGGGGCGATGGAGTCCACAAATATTAAATTATTAGCGAAGTTACCAGCGCGTTTTGCAATGCCGGCAGTGTTCCAAAGATTTGTACCCATCAGCTTGACGCCGCGAACGTCACTGAATGCTAGCATTGCAGCAATTTGACCCATCGCCTTAGCGCTGTCAGGGATGAAGATCGCATCAAAATCCGTAATCGGTGGGAGTACGTTTTCTGTATTATCGCCGCGAGCTGAGCGTTTCTTATCAAAATGCTTAAGCTCTCTCATGCGCAAATTGAATTCGTCCTGACGGCCTTCGCCGTAGTATGTGCCGACCAAGCGTTGAATAACCAGTCTGAAGTCAGTTTCTTTGTTGGAGTATGTTTGAATCGCAGTGATTTTCCCACCGCGTGCCAATACTTCATCCCAAAAGATATTTGTGAATTCCACACCATACTGATCATTTGGATAAAGCACTGCGAATTTCTTCATGCCCATGTCGTCCATTGCTGTACGAACCAGCTGACGAACCTGCATTTCACTTGTCAGTGAATTTCTGAAAACGCTGGGCCCGATTTCCGTCAAGCCAGAACGCTGGGAAAGCGCGATGCTTGGAACTCCTAATTCATCTGATTTGGCTGCGACTGCGGGCGCAGTTTTGCTTAGCAAGCTACCGACGACTGCAATGACGTTGTCTTCCTTAACCAAGCGCTCAACCCCGCGACGGGCTGAATCCGGATTTCCTTCGCTGTCCATTACGGCAAGTTTAAAGCCGGATCCTGGAACGTGAAGTCCCAAGCCCATTTCAAGACCGCGAAGGGCGCGTTGACCCACAGGGGCGTTTCGACCACTTAGTGGCAGGACCACACCGATAGTTTTTGATTGAACGTTTTTAGCAGCATCAAGCTGTGAAATAATATCCTGTGCACGGGCCGCCAGATCGCTTTCTGGAAGATAATCTATGACACCGGCGTAGTATTTTTTAGCTTTGGAAATGTCACGCTCTTCAAGGGCTTTATCAGCCAGTCTGGACATCGCATGACCGCGAAGATAGCCATAGTCCGAGTTGTCAGCGACCTCTTCAAGCTGCTTTTCATTTAGACGATTCTCAACATCTTCGATGGCACGCAGACGATACACGTCTTGTTCTTGCTTGGTTGGTGCTTGAACTGAAAGAACCACCAGCTCTTTAAGAGCAATTAATGGATCAGAGGAAGCGGCAGGTGCAGCAGCCTCTGGGGTAACTGGAGCTGCAGGCGGTGGCTTAGCCGACATGCCTGACATTCCTTTGCCTTTTTTACCATTCGTTTTGCCAGCGACTGGAGCTTGCTTGGTCTCCGTTCTTTTCGGTGTGGCAGTCGTACAAGAAGCGATTACACAAACGGAGACAATCAGAGCGAGCTTCGCTGTCATTTTCTATTCCTCATCAAGTGAGATACTTTGTCGTGGAAAGCCTTCACCATGGGTGTTGCTTCTCCGGCCTTAGCAAGTTCTTCGATCAATTCTTTTTGACGGCTGGACAGGTTATTTGGAGTATCCACCAAAATTCTGACCATCATATCACCAGACCCAAAACCACCGATTTTAGGGAAACCTTTGCCCTTTAAACGGAACGTTTGTCCAGAGTGAGTGCCCGGCGGAATACGAATCATCGCCTTACCAGTCAGAGTGGGAACTTCAATATTGGTTCCTAAAATCGCATCCGTGTAGGTGATTGGAAGATCCAGAGTCACATCGTTCTCAGCACGCTTAAACAAAGGATGGTCTTGCAGGGCAATGATCACATAAAGATCACCAGGAGTGCCGCCACCGCCATCCCCCTCGCCAGCAAGTTTAAGACGTTGTCCTTCTTTAACACCGGCTGGGACATTAACAGAAAGCTTTGCGGATTCCTCTTTGCTGCCTCGCTGGCGCATGAAGCTGATTACTTTTTCAGTACCTACCGCAGCTTCTTCATAAGAAACATTCAATGTATAACGAAGATCAGTTCCTTTTTGCGGGCGACGAGTGCGTGCACCCGCACCAGCACCGGCGCTGGCACGACCACCAAAAATATCGCCGAAGACATCACCAAAGATATCCTGGAAGGGATCTCCACCTTGGCCACCACCAGCACCACCGTAGCTGCCAGCATTGCCAAAGCCACCGAAACCGCCAGCCCCACCAAAGGGACCACCAGTTCCGCCGCCACCAAATCCAGCACCGGCATGACCAAACTGATCATACATCTCACGCTTTTTGGTGTCGCTGAGGACCTCGTAAGCCTCACTCAGTTCCTTGAATTTCTCCTCGGCCTTTTTATCTCCGGGATTCTTATCCGGGTGATACTGCATCGCCAGCTTGCGGAAAGATTTTTTAATCTCATCCGCGGTCGCTGTACGCGAAACATTCAAAAGGGAGTAGTAGTCCTTCTTAGACAATCAATTCCTCTTATTCTGGCTTTCTCGCAACCACCACTTGGCCGGTGCGAATCACCTTGTCGTGCAATTTGTAAGGCTTTTTGAAAACGCGAGCCACATGTCCAGGGGCAACTTTATCAGTGGCCTCTGAGCTAAGGGCTTCATGGATGTTCGGATCAAATGGAATACCATCAGACGCGATTTCAGTTACAGAGTGTTTGGCTAAAAGATTGCGTAATTCCGTCGCTGTCATTTCAATACCCTGTTTAAAGGTATTCAGGTTTTCAGCGGTTACGTTCACTTGCAATGCACGGTCGAAATTGTCCACCACGTCCAAAAGATCGCGGATAAATCTTTCGCCACCATATTTCATCAATTCAGAACGCTCTTTGATCGCGTTTCTTTTATAGTTTTCAAACTCTGCGCGCAGGTACATGAAGTCGTTTTTATATTTTTCAGCCTGCTCTTGCAGCTTTTGGATTTCAGAAGATACGTCGAAGTTTTCTGATGTTTCAGGATTTGAATTTTGAGAGTTGTTTTCCTCTGACATGAAAGTTCCTTTCGCAATACTTAAGATTGTGTATTCATTGAATATTGTCAATTAAAGCAGGATCAGATTTTTCTGACCTAGACATCCTCTTGGAGGAAGGTAAGTTCTTGAAATACTTTGTTGCTAATTACTAAGCCGTCTCGTGTTAGGGACCAGTGGTTATTCTCATGTTGAACCCAGCCATTTCCAATTAGCTTGTTCATGATGCTGGAAACCTGATGATAAACCGCAACAGGGAACTTCTCCTGCAACTCACGCTCATTGAGACCGCGCATTAAACGCATTGAGGTATGACAAAAGTCCGTAAGAGCCTGGTGCATTTCAAGTTCTTCCACCTGGGCTTTCGGGAGATGTGCAGCCGGCGAAGTAAATTCTTTGCCTTCAAAATCCAGAATTTGTTTTTTGTATTCACCAATGGAATTGAGATTCCAGTAACGGGTACCCCACTTTGATTCTTTGGAATACGAATGAGAACTTAGTCCAAGACTCCAATAGGGCTGATCAATCCAGTACAACATGTTGTGACGGGACTCATAACCTGGAAGTGCGAAATTAGAGATCTCATATTGTTGAAATCCACGACCCGTCAATTCACTGGCAATGAAATCAAACATATCAACCTGCTCTTCTTCAATGGCGCGGCCTTTTGAGAGTGGGTGGCCGTCAGGAACTGTCAGGCAATAGGGACTGATATGTTTGGCGCCTTGCTCAACCGCGATGCGAACATCATTTTTCAAACCATCCAGCGTCTGAGATGGCAGAGCGAAAAGAATGTCGAAGCTGAAGTTAAGGTTGTGAGCCCGCAAAAGGTCCAGGGTTTCGAGAGTTTGTTTTGCCGAATGTTCGCGATGCACCATCTTTAACAAGCGGTCATCGAAAGTTTGAGCACCAACACTGAAGCGATTCACTCCATGGTCGATGTACATTTTCAATTTATCTTTGTCGACTGTCGCTGGATTGATCTCGATGGTGATCTCAGTATCGGGTCCAGTTGTATAGCCATATCTACCCAGCTCTTTGATAACAGCTACAATAAGATGAGCAGGGATCAAACTTGGTGTACCGCCACCAAAGTAAAGTGTGTCTAACTTTTGAGGCTGATAATAGCGATGCTTTTGGCGAATCTCCTCAAACAGCAATTGGACGTACTGATCCGGCGGCAAAATCTTACTTTGCTCGTAAGTCGCGAAGTCACAATAAGTGCAGCGCTGGATACAGTAAGGAATGTGAACGTAAACGCCAAAAGCCATGGGAGTTATGTAGAGTATGTCTAAGAAATTTCAACTAAAAAACGGTATGAAAGTCCTTTTGTTAGAGAGTCACAAATCCCCTGTGGTCTCAGTTCAAATGTGGGTGAAAACAGGCTCTGCAGACGAAAAAAAGGGTGAAGAGGGGATTTCTCACTTTATTGAGCATTTGGTCTTTAAAGGCACCCGCAAATACAAAGTGGGAGAAATTGCCGCGACTGTTGAGGGTTCCGGTGGGGAGCTGAATGCTTATACTTCCTTCGATCAAACTGTATTCTATGTGACGATTTCCAAGCAATTCACTGACGTGGCGATGGACGTCATCAGTGAAATGATGGGTTTCCCCACTTTTGATCCCAAGGAAATCGACAATGAGCGCGAGGTCGTCCTAGAAGAAATCAAACGCGGGCAGGACAGCCCGGGACGCCGATCCAGCCAATTGCTTTTCTCAAATATCTTCCGCAAACATGAATACGGCATTCCAGTAATTGGTTACGACAAAGTTGTAAAAAGCGTCAGTGCCAAAAAGATCCGTGAGTACTATCAAAGTCGCTATGTTCCTTCGAATATGTTCCTGGTAATTGCCGGGGATTTCGAATCAAAAGAAATGAAAAAGAAGGTCGAGCAGATGTTTGGCGGCTTCGCACCGTTTAAACTGCGCAAGACAAAGCACACCAAAGAGCCCGCACAAAAAGACATTCGCATTAAAGTCGAACAGGCAAAATTTGAAACGACCACGGGTTACTTAAGCTGGCGCATTCCTGATGTGAATCACAAAGATATCGCAGCCCTTGAGGTTCTGGCCGCAATTCTGGGTCAAGGTGATTCGTCACGTTTAATGCAAACCCTACGCATCCGTGAACCACTGACGAATTCAGTGGGAGCATTTAGCTATTCTATGCCTGACGATGGTTTATTCGCGGTTTCTTTCAATTTGGAGCCTGAAAATCTGGATAAGGCATTGGATACCATGATTCCGGTTCTGACGAAGATCATTGAAGAGCCGCCGACAACCATGGAAATGCAAAAAGCGATCACTAATTTTGCCAGTCATGAAGTTTACTCCATGGAAACTGTGGATAACATTGCGAGAAAAGCCGGAGGAGATGAATTTTACTACGGCGATCACAATCACTACCGCAAGTACATGAGACAGGTTTACTCCCTGAAACCCGTTGATATACAAAAGGCGGCCAAAAAATACTTTAAGTCCAATGCATTCAGTTTGTCTCTAATGACGAACATGGATAAAAAAGTCGCCGATAAGTCCATGAAGCGCTTTGCTAAGAATCTTCAAACTGCATTGTCAACGGTTAAGGCTTCGACTGAGAAGACTCCAAGATTTGTTCCAAAAAGATTTTCAATCAACACTGAAGCGGTGAAGCACACTCCCGAAACTCAAAGAATCACTTTGAAATCGGGTGCAACGCTATTGATTCGTGAGCAAAAAGACACACCGTATGTTTCTATGAAGGCGGCGTTCCTTGGTGGTGCCCGCACTGAAGATGGAACTACGAATGGTCTGACAGAGTTGTTCTCCAGAAACTGGCTATCCGGTTCCAAGAATTTTACTGAGGACGAGATCAATCATAGAGTCGATGAGTTGGCTGCAGGAATTGGGGCATTCGGTGGCAGAAACTCAGTGGGCATGTCGATGGACTACCTATCGCCATTTGAAGATAAAATGCTGGAGATATACACAGACTCTCTGTTGAATCCGCAGTTTCCGGCGGAAATCCTGGAGCGCGAAAAAGTTGTTCAAAAGAATCAGGTGAAATCCAGAAATGACAATCCATCACAGATCTGCGTGATGAACTTCATGAAGGAAATCTTTAAGAACCATCCGTATTCGCGTGACCTATTGGGGAATGATCAATCCATTTCCGCGATCAATCAGGAATCATTGATCAAGTACTATAACAATGTTGCTCATGCAAAGAATCTGACATTCTGTGTGGTGGGCGACGTGAATACGAAAAAATGGGTTAAAACCTTAGAACAAGTGACAGCGGAACTTTCTCCTGGAAAGAAAATTGAAAATCATTTCCCAGTGACGAAGATCAAGGAATCAAAACATATTTTCCATGAGCTTAAGAAAGAACAAAGTCATATCATCGTTGGTTATCAGGGTCTGACTCTGAAGAGTCCGGAAAGATACACGCTTGAAATCATTCAATCGATTCTAAGTGGTCAGGGTGGTCGATTGTTCCTTGAGCTTCGTGATAAGAACTCATTGGCGTACTCTGTTTCCCCGATGCATATGGAAGGAATTGAGGGCGGTTACTTCGGGGGTTACATCGGTTGTTCCCCTGAAAAAGCGCTGAAGTCCATTCAGATGTTAAAAGCTGAGTTTCAAAAGCTGGCAGAAGTGAAAGTGGGCGAGGAAGAACTGACCCGCGCGCAAAGATACTTGATTGGTCGCCACGACATTGAGTTGCAGCGTAAAGGTACGATTTGTAATGCCATCTTGTTCGATGACATTTATGGATTGGACTATCGTGAAAGTCTGGATGTGGCAGACAAGTATTTTGCGATCACTCCAGAAGACATTCAAAAATTGGCGCAGAAGATATTCTCCCAACCGGAGATTATCTCTCTGGTTGGGCCAAATGATATTTAAAGTTCGTTAGCAACCGGCTCGCTCAAAGTAACTTCATTTTGAGCGGTCGTCGGTTTGGAGACTTTCTTTTTCTTGCCCAGAGTCGCGCTGGCCACGATGTTTTTCAAATGGTCGCGTGAATCATCATCCAGCATAATCATGAAACCAGATGGAACTTGTGCGTTCACGCGCACCGCTTTTTTCAGATCCGGATTGAAAAGCATGAAGTCATCCTCTGAAAGCTTACTGCGCTTCATAAGATCTTTCGCGTTAATGCTTCTGGAAAGCTTCACAGTGTGCAGGTTTAATTGTTTTGCGTAGTTCACGTCCTTATAAATTTCTTTATGGTATCTTTCCGCAAACAAAGCGCCCAGGAATTCTGAGTAGAAGTTCGAAGAGGCGAAATCAAATGTTCTGCTGCGATACTTGTCTACGATTTCACCCAAATCCTGAGTTTTCGTTTTAGCCATTGCTTTACGCATGCCCGGAGGACCGTGGTTCCACGCGGTGATCGCCAAAGGCCAAGAGCGTTTTAGGATCATGTGATTTTCTTTAAGCAGTTGGGCTGCTGCAACGGAAGCTTTAAAAGGAGAAGTTCTTTCGTCGATATGGTCAGTGACCACCATGAACTTCTTGCCGGTGTTACCCATAAACTGCCAGATACCCGAAGCACCCACTTTGGATTTTGCGTGTTTATTGAAGCTGCTTTCCACGAATGGAAGACGAGTCAGCTCTACTGGAAGATTGTAGTTCTCAAAAATTTCTTCCATACCTGGAAGGTATTTAGGACTTACTTCCAAGCCTTCTTGGAAGAAGTTTCTTTGACCCATTTGCACGCGTACGTTGTCCAGAGCAAACTTGGCTTTCTTTTGAACTTCGCCGTCCAAATGCGACAACGCATTCATCACACGCGTTTCATCTTCAGTCAGGTTGTCGAAGTTCTTTCTTTTTGAAAGTGATTTAAGAGCTGTTTTGGTTTTTTCAACCTGCTGCTTTACAAGAACATCCGCCTTCTGGTTTCTCATCCAGCGAAACTTTGGAGTGTCTGATTCAATAATGGAAGTCACATCAACGACTTCAAATACAATCCACGGATAATCAGTGTGATGGATAAGGCGTTTGTGGGAGTTGTGTTGAGTATAGATATCAAACCAAAAACCCACGCGATTACGCATGTTTTCCGGGATGTGGAAGTCCTCAGCGATCAGATCTTGATAGTCATTCAAAATGTTTTCACGGTTTTCCACAACTGCTGATTCAGGAATATGTTCTGGTTCGTCGCTTTCCACAGAGTTATCCGCAGCTTGTTGGGATTCTTCCAGTTCACTTTCAGCCGCGATGGCTTCAATTTGCGCATTCATATCCAGGGGAGGTTTTGGGGAAAGAACGGAGTCTTTTACGCTTTCAATTTTTGCAGTGATATCACTGACTACGGAGCTGGTATCCACAGCTGGAGCTGTGTAGTAATAAGCAGCCAAACCAGTCAGAACCGCAAAAGTAGCGACACAACGGCCGGAGCTTTTGCACTTCTTCATCTTTAATTTGGAAGTCATATTGATCTTAATCATATACACCCGCTCTTTCTCGCAGTCTTAAAGAGCAAGCCTGGTGCCAGGGTATTTACCCATGGGGAACAAATGAGGGGGTGGGGAGTGTATAAAAGTTATACATGAAGCGCGGAATGGGCGCTGGTGTCTCGAATTGAGATTCGGTGACTATGTTGGACCAATGTCTCGATTCCCGCAAACATTTAACCGAATACTCACAAATCATTGTTAGACTTATAGTAAGGCAAAGCGGTGAGTATAGGATGAAAGATAAACCCAACTCGCAAATGGTGGACCTTTTGGTCAGTCCAGAAGGCTACTTTCAAGAGCTCGTTTCCAAAGGACTCTACGATCGTAAAGTTCAAACGTTTCCTCTTGTCGAAACCTATCTTGTAAATTTACTTCAGCAATACTTGGATGCGCGCGCACTGTTTGAGGCTGAAAGTACTCTGGCAGAAATGTACCTTCATGCCCATCACGCAGAGCAAGCGCTGAAGCCCGAAAAGTTTCGTAAGCTTGGAGATCGAGCTTTGTATATCAGCGGCTTTTTTGGGGACTCGTTGGCGCGCAAAATTGTCGATGTGGATTACTATGCAAACATTGGTGGAGCAGCCTACACTCATCTAGCACACTGCACCCGTGAGGATGGGCTGGCGCGAGTTTATAAAACGTTCTCAGCCCGCTTCATTGAGTTCGTTGATGTATTGACCTACATCAGCCAACATTCCTTTATTAAGTCGGACGAGAGCATTCTTCGTCTCTACGATCGCTACCAGCGTACGGGATCGGCTCTGGCCAAAGAAAAGCTGGTCGAAATGGGTGTTTTGACCCTTCCCCAAGACCAAGTAAAGCTTGGCAAACAAGGGTGATTCCACTAATCTGCGACCATGTTTGGCTTAGGCATGTCAGAACTTATATTCCTTGGTGCTTTGGCGCTGATCGTGATCGGTCCCAAAGAACTTCCGCAGTTGGCGCGCACACTGGGCCGCTTTCTTAATGAACTTAAACGTACAACAGGTGACTTGACGGATGAACTGAAGGCGCAAGCCAAGTTTGATCCGATTGATTTGTTTGAAGCACCGAAAAAAGCTCCTCCTGCTGAACCTGCAGTTGAAATGAAACCCGATGTTGCTGAAGAGGGCGATTGGTCTTCGCCTGATCATATTCCACATGGCGGTGTTGTCGATTCCAAAGAGCCACAACAAATGGAGCTTAAAGATCTTTCGAAAAAGTCTGACGATGATCAAGGAAGCAAGGGATAATGGCTAGAACAGAAGAACTAAACGAAAAAGCCCAATCCCTTTATGAGCACCTTGCAGAGCTGCGATTTCGCTTGGTTCGCTGTGTTTGGATTTTGTTGATCGCGACAGGCATTTGCTATTACTTCAGTGAACCCGTGTTTGATTTCATCCGTGGTCCGATAGCCCCTTACCTGCCTGATGGTGGTTTGATTTATACAGGTCCTCTGGATAAATTCATGGCCCACATCAAGATTTCTTTTGTATTGGGTATCATGATCTCCTGCCCATTCTGGTTGTACCAAGTATGGAAGTTTGTAGCGCCTGGTCTATATCAGAACGAAAAGAAGTATTCCGTCGGATTTATCGTTGCGGGATCAGGTTTGTTCGTAGCGGGAATGGCGTTTTCCTATTTCATCGTGCTTCCGATGGCGTTCCACTTTCTGATGAACTATGGTGGCACGACTGATAAGGCGATGATATCTATTGATCAGTACCTTAGCTTCTTTACTCAAATGTGTCTTATGTTTGGTGTGTCGTTTGAGTTGCCATTGGTGATTTCAATTCTGGGAATGATGGGGATTGTAAGTTCCAAATTTCTTAAAGAAAAACGTCGCTACGCGATCATGGGGCTTGCCGTTGCCGCAGCGATCATCACTCCGCCGGACTTGATGAGCATGGTTATGATGTTGATCCCAATGGTTCTGTTATATGAAGCAGGCGTTTTGATGGTTAGCATCTTCGAGAAAAAGCGTACGGCTGAATACCGCCAAAACCAACGCGAATAGTATTTTTCAAATTTAAAAATAAAAAAAGGGGAGGCTCGAAAGCTTCCCCTTTTTATTTGTGCTCGAAGAACCGATTAAGGCTCTTCGAATTTGATCAAAACCGCACCGGATTCAACAGAATCGCCCTGTTTAACTTTGATCTCTTTGATTTTCACATCACGAGCTGCGCGCATTTCGTTTTCCATTTTCATCGCCTCCATGATCAAAAGTGGCTTGTTCGCTTTCACGATGTCGCCCTCTTTCGCAAAGATCTCGATGATTTTTCCTGGCATACCGGATTTCAATTCCATGTCGCCACCGAAACCGCCACCTTTTTTCAAAGATTCATGCAAAAGCATTTCGTCATTGAAGATTTTGATAGAACGGAATGAGTTACGCGTAAACACCGTGTATTCAGTGTCTGAGCCCACAACGTCGATCAAGTAAGACTTACCTTGGAAAAGGAAGCTGATGTACTCTTCTGCGTGTTTAAAGTCATTTTTGGAAATATCGTGGTGAACCCACTCTTTGCCATCTTGTTGCAAAGAAACTTTCCAAGAGTGACGACCTTCCGTCACATCCACCTTGTATTTGATTCCTCTAAGTTCTGCTTCGAAATACATGTTACGTCCTCAACTGAAGTTTACGGCCCACGCTTCTCCAAGTGGAGCGAACGTTAAGCTGACGGATATCCTTCGATTTACGATCGTTGTAGGCTTCAATAGCCGCTGCGATCAAGAACACAGGGTCATCAACTTGTTTGAACATGACCGGTTCAATAACTTCGAAGTTTTTCTCGATAAATTGTGTCGTGTAAGTACCGTCACGGAATGTCGGGTGGTCCAGAATCGTTTTGTGAAGAACGATGTTGGTTTTAATACCCGTCAATACGAACTCAGACAAAGCACGTTGCATACGATCGATCGCTTCATTACGAGTATCGCCCCAAGTGATAACCTTGGAGATCATTGGATCGTAATAAATCGGAACGTTGTAACCAGGGTAGGCGTAAGAATCCACACGCATGAACGGACCCTGTGGGTGACGACAAGCGCGAATAACACCTGGATTTGGTTTGTAAGTAACTGGATCTTCTGCACAGATACGCGCTTCAATCGCGTGACCTTTTTGCTTGATGTCTTCTTGCTTAAAGCTCAACGGCTTACCAGCCGCCACGCTAATTTGCTCACGAACCAAGTCAACACCAGTCACGATTTCCGTGATTGGATGCTCAACCTGAAGACGAGTATTCATCTCCATGAAATAGAAATCTTTGGTTTTGTTGTCAAAGATATACTCGATAGTTCCAGCGCCCACGTAGTTGATCTGTTTCGCTGCGCGAACAGAGGCCTCACCCATGCGCAAACGCACTTCGTGAGGAACAGAAGGTGACGGGGATTCTTCGATAATCTTTTGGTTACGACGTTGTACAGAGCATTCACGTTCAAACAAATGAACATGGTTGCCATGCTTATCGCCAAACACCTGGATTTCGATGTGTTTTGGATCATTGATGAACTTTTCGATGTAAACAGTCGGATTCGCGAAATAGTTCTGACCTTCGGAGCGACAAGCGCGGAAGGCACTTTCAACTTCGTCCATTTTGCGAACGATACGCATCCCTTTACCACCACCACCAGCAGTTGCTTTGATGATGATTGGAAGACCAATTTTTTCAGCGATCTTAGTCGCCTCTTCAACAGTTTCAACGCCACCGTCAGAACCAGGAACAGTTGGTACGCCTGATTTTTTCATCAAAGCCTTGGCAGAGATCTTGTCCCCCATGGATTCGATGTTGGCGACTGTTGGTCCGATGAAAGTGATTCCTGCTTCTTCACACGCTTTTGCAAACGTCGTGTTTTCAGACAAGAAACCATAGCCAGGATGAACCGCATCTGCGCCAGCCTGCTTAGCCACTTCCAGAATTTTTCTATAGTTCAGGTAGCTTTCTTTGGATGGAGAAGGCCCAATGTGGTAGGCCTCGTCCGCCAGGAAAACGTGCAAGCTATCACGATCGGCATCGGAGAAAACTGCAACAGACGCGATACCAAGCTCGCGGCAAGCGCGAGTGATACGAATTGCGATTTCCCCACGATTAGCGATCAGGATTTTTTTAAACAATGCCATGTTCGCTCCTACAGAGGGATATTTCCGTGCTTTTTAGCCGGAGTGATATCGCGTTTATTTTTAAGCATTTCCAAAGAGTCGATGATGCGTTTACGAGTCAACGCTGGATCGATAACTTCGTCAGTGTAGCCAAGTTCTGCAGACACGTACGGATTCGAGAATTTCTCTTCGTACTGAGCTGTCAAACGGGCTTTTTCTGCAGCTGGATCTTTTGCTTTGTTGATTTCTTCACGGCTGATGATGCTTACCGCACCCTCAGCACCCATTACTGCGATTTCTGCAGTTGGGTAAGCCAGGTTCACATCAGATCTCAAAAGCTTAGAACCCATAACGATATAAGCACCACCGTAAGCTTTACGAGTGATTACTGTGATCTTAGGAACAGTTGCTTCAGCGTAAGCGTAAAGCAATTTTGCACCGTGAGTGATGATGCCATTCCACTCTTGATCTTTACCTGGCAAGAAGCCCGGTACGTCTACGAATGAAACTACTGGAATGTTGAAAGCATCACAGAAGCGGATAAAGCGCGCAGCTTTACGGGAAGCTTCGATGTTCAAGCAACCAGCCAGGTTGTTTGGTTGATTTGCCACGATACCAACAGGGCGACCATTGAAGCGGGCGAAACCCACGATCACGTTTTGTGCGAAGTGCTTGTGAATCTCAAGGAAGTAACCTTCGTCCACGCACTCAGTGATAACTGCAAGCATGTCGTAAGGTTTCTTTGGATTTTCCGGGATCAAGTTCATGATCGCTTCAGTCAAACGGTCAGGACGATCTGTGTTTGGCAATGCCGGAGCATCATCCAGATTGTTTGACGGAAGGAAGTTCATCAATTCACGAATTAGCAACAAGCAGTGCTTGTCATCTTCAGCCGCAAAGTGCGCAACGCCAGATTTCGCAGAGTGAGTAGTCGCTCCACCAAGTTCTTCTTTGGTCACATCTTCATGAGTCACAGTCTTGATAACATCAGGACCAGTTACGAACATGTACGAAGTGTTTTTAACCATGAATACGAAGTCAGTAATAGACGGGGAGTAAACCGCGCCACCCGCGCATGGCCCCATGATCGCTGTGATTTGGGGAACCAAACCAGAAGCCATCGTGTTGCGAGTAAAGATATCTGCGTAACCACCAAGGGACTCGATACCTTCTTGAATACGCGCGCCACCAGAGTCATTCAAAGAAATGAAAGGAGCACCGTTCTTGATAGAAAGGTCCATCACTTTGCAGATCTTGTTTGCTTGAGTGCGAGACATGGATCCACCGATTACAGTGAAATCCTGAGAAGAGACATAAACCAATTTGCCGTTGATACGACCGTAACCCGTAATAACACCGTCGCCAGGAACAACATTCTTGTCCATGCCGAAGTTTGTGCAACGATGAGTAACGAAACGATCCATCTCAACGAAACTGCCTGGATCCAAAAGAACATCTAAACGCTCGCGCGCAGAAAGTCTGCCGCCTTGTTTGTGTTTCGCAACACGAGCAGCTCCGCCACCCGCCATCGCGGCTTCATTTCTTTTTTCTAGGTCAGCAAGCTTCGCTTGAAAACCTGTAGATACTTCGCTCATAAATTCCTTCTTTAACGTTTGAAAAAACGGAAGGCATATTTCTATCAATGAGCATTTGAGTAATCATCTTAAAACGACAGACGCAGAGCATGTTTTTCTGCTCTGCGTTCAATAGGTATCTTGTTGAATTTATGGGACTAACTGTCCAAGTACTTGAAGTGCCTTTTGAATATTGATTCGACCTCGAGTTTTTACTTTAAACTCGTGTCCAGAAGTAACGTCAACTGACTGTTCTATAGCGGCTTTGATCTGCAGCGCAGTTGCTGCGGGTTTTGCACTCCAAAGCAGTGCGGCTGCGCCAGACACAAATGGAGCGGCCATACTTGTGCCATCCATATACATCGATGTTCCACCAGGGACTGTACTTAAAATCTGCTCGCCGGGTGCGGCGACGTGTACGAACTTAAAGCCACTGTTCGACCATGAGGTCATGAAATCTGTGAAGTCCGAAGCTGCAACTGTAATCTGATTCGACAAATTGAATGAAGCCGGGAACTCTGGATATACATCGATGTCACGAGCGTCATTGCCGGAGGCAACGATGACCAAGATGCCCTGACTTTCCAAAACCTTGAATGCATTTCTTAAGGAAGCCACACATGGAGCTCCACCCCAGCTTGCATTGATGATTTTTGCGCCACGTTTGGCTGCATATTGAAGTGCCAAGATTGCATCACCCAAGGAGCCGCCGCCGTCATTTGCGATGAACTGTGCCGGGATGATTTTGGCACGGGGAGCGACACCTTTTACCGGGCCATAGTTTGAATCTGCTGCAATGATTCCAGCTACATGGGACCCATGAGGGCTTGGAGTTGTCGTGGAGGAGGGAACAGAAACGAAGCTTGCTCCGTAGTAGTCGTCCACCACGCCATTGCCGTCATCATCGATTCCATTATTGGGAATTTCTGCTGTATTAATAGCAATTCGGTTTGCAAGTTGTGGATGACTGACATCCACATAGGCATCCACAACTGCAACCTTAACGCCTTCTCCGTAAATTCCCTGAGTATAAGCGGAGTTCGCCTTGATCATACTCAGGCCCCAGGAATCACTGACTGTCGCGGAGGTCGAAACTTTTGTCGACTCAACCTGAATGTGACGGTCAAATTCCACCTGTTTGATGTCATTGAGTTGTGGTTCGATAAATTCTTTTTTGAATGATTCAGCGTCCTTGCCTGATTCAACTGTGAATCGGCCGTCTTCCCACTGAACGATGAATTTTGATTGAATGGCTTGTCCCATACACGCAGCAGAATCCATTGCTGTGCTGTCCGAGAAAACTGAATCCGACGATTTTTTGCTACAAGCTGTGAATACTAAGACGCAAGCAACCGCCGAGAGTATTTTTTGAACATCCATGTTCACTCCCTGTGCGGGCCCTAAGGTCCCATTTATAGGACTTCATGTTACCCCACACAGGTTAATTGATCGGAAAATTACGTCTTATTTTGAGGCTAGTTTAACCTTTGGCCCATAAACAAAAAGACCAAGGCGCTGGACCTTGGTCTTTTTGGTTTGATCTAATCCCAGTCGGTAATTTCGTCATAAAGAGCATCTTCTTCAAGGTTGAGCGTATCTTCATCAACGATGGTAAGATTGATTGTGTAGATAGGGTGCGCCCACAAGTCGAGACAGATAATGGAGTAATCACGGAATGTTCCACCAATATATCCAGCTTGCGAACTTCCGCGATCAGCCACGGGCATATTATTAACGATCATACGATTTCCTGCAGCCCAAAGAAGTTCGGTGTTTGAAGCGATGACATATCCATAGCTTGGAGTGAAAGCGCTTACTTGAAATGTTGCGTTGAACTTCGGGAAATCACTAACAACTTGGGTGGCCGCTCCACCCCAGCATTTTGGAGTGGTAGATGCTTCTGTTGCGCATTTTATTGGGTCCTTTTCGCCAGAAGGGACATACATATCAGAATTGGATATGCGATACATATAAGGGACAAACCTCACTACAGGACAAAGTTGTGGAATTTTTGTTCCTAGAGTTAGAGTTGTGGCACTGTAGTATAACTGTCCCTCCGGGGCCTTCAGTTTACAATCAATTGTGGACTCAGGTTGAACCATTGTAGAAACGGAGCAGATTCCGTGAGTTTGTTGAATTTCTGATCCAACCCAGTTCGTAGAAAGACTTACATATAAAGCGGTATCATCTCCAAGGTCTGCAATATCTGGAGATTCTGACGGTTCCGACGATGTACCTTTCTCTTTCTCCGGCGGAGAGCCGCAAGAAATGAGAGTTGTAGCAACGAAACCCACAAAAATTGAAAATAGAATAAACTTTTTCATGTGTATCGAATCGGCAGGCGCACGAATAAACATGATGAGCTTTTGTTAAATTGATTAAAAATTGTTTATCCAAGAATGAAATCTGGATCAACAAAAGTTCGATTCAACACATAGGTCTGTTTGTATAAACAGACCGTAGTCTAGATGTTCGTGATGAATTCTTTAAGGAATGAAGTGAACTGAAGCTCTACACGCTTGGCAGTTTCAGTTACTTCATCGTGTGAAAGTTTCTGCGCAGACATTCCCGCAGCCAAATTAGTGATACAGCTTAGAGCTGCCACGCGAAGACCTAGGTGATTTGCCGCGATAGTTTCAGGAACTGTACTCATGCCCACGGCCTTGCCGCCAATAAGCTTCAAGTAACGAACTTCAGCTGGAGTTTCATAAGTGGGACCGCTAACACCACAGTAAATACCCTTGTGATAGCGAGTGCCTTGCTTTTGCAGAACCTGCTCCATGATTGTGATCAAACGCTTGTCGTAAGCTTCAGTCATATCCGGGAAGCGAGGTCCAAGCTCCTTGATGTTCGGTCCCATCAATGGATTCGTGCCCATCAAGTTGATGTGATCTTCGATGATCATAAAATCGCCAGCCTGCATGCTTTCGCCAAACCCACCAGCGGAGTTGGTCAAAATCAAAGCTTCAATTCCCAGCATTGCCAAGGTTCTAGTCGGGAACACAACACTTTCCATGCTGTGCCCTTCGTAATAGTGATTGCGACCTTGCAAAATCACGATGGATTGGCCGTTTACTTTACCGAAAATCAAATTTCCGGAATGGCCTTCAACTGTTGGAGGGGAGAAGTGCGGGATGTCTTTGTAGGGAATTGTTGTTTCAATTTCCACATCCTGAACAAAGGCACCCAAACCAGAACCTAAAACGACACCGACCTTCGGTTTCGCCGAAGTCTTTGAACGGATGAAGCTGATCGATTCTTGAAGTTTATTGAGTACCAAGATATTCTCCCTTTGTCCTCGAGGGTTAGCTCAAAACTTTCAGTATCAAACTAGGCTTTGACACCTTTTGCAAGGAAATATTAATCGCCGATTTCAGCATAGGAACCGCGGAGTTAAGCAGATCCATGTCGTCCCCATGAAGCGTGAACAAAGTGTCTCCGGATTTCACTTCATCACCGACTTTGGCGTGGAATTCGATTCCCGCGGTGGGTGCAATGATATCAGTCGTTTGCGCGCGACCAGCTTTGATCAAAATTCCGGCAACACCAATGCTTTCCGTGTGGAATCCTTGAATGAATCCTGACTTTTCAGCAGTGATTTTTAAACTAAATTTTGGTTTTGGAACATTGCGAAGATCGCCACCATGGATTTTGCAAAGCTCTTCAAATTTCTTAAGTGCTTTGCCCGAGGTGAGTGTTTCAAGAGCAATTTGATATGATTCCTCTTCCGTCTTGCCGATTCCAGCAAGCAGAAGCATGTGTGCAGAAAGGCGCAGACTTAGTTCGCGCGTATCTTCGTACAAATCATACCCATGTGGACCCATGAATTTTTCATTCTTCATGATGGCAACGCACTCATCCACTTCAAGCGAGTTTCCGGCATAGCGGCCCAGCGGCTGATCCATGTTGGTCAGAAGTGAAGTCACTTTTTTGCCGTAACCTTTTGCGATATTCATCAAGTTTACCGCCAGCTCTTCAGCCAGCGCAGGGGTTTTCATGAAAGCTCCGGAGCCATACTTAACGTCCAAAACCAAACCATCGATGCCTTCAGCCAGTTTTTTGGACATGATCGAGGCGCAAATAAGTGGCAAGCTTTCTACAGTCGCGGTGACATCACGAAGTGCGTAGATCTTTTTATCTGCCGGGCAGATTTCTTTAGTCTGACCAATGAAGCAAATATTGTTTTTGCGAACCAACTCAATAAACTCATCCAATGGTTTTTGAGTGTTGAAGCCAGGAATGGCTTCAAGCTTATCCAAAGTTCCACCGGTGTGACCCAAGCCGCGACCGGAAATCATCGGCACGGGTGCGCCAGCGGCGGCTACGATAGGACCTAGAATCAAACTGGTTTTGTCGCCAACTCCACCCGTGGAGTGCTTGTCGACTTTGAATCCCTTAACAGAGGAAAAATCCACAACCTCACCGGAGTGAAGCATCGCCTTTGTCAGACCCAAAGTCTCTTCTTTGCTCATCCCTTTAAAAAAGATGGCCATCAACAACGCTGACATTTGGTAGTCAGGAATTGAACCGCGGGCATAACCCAGAATGAACTCTTCAATTTCATCGGTAGTCAGTTCGCCGCCGTTACGTTTCTTTTTAATAATTTCTGCTGGAAGGAAAGACATTAGTAGCCTCCTTGAGACTGTTGACCCTGAACCAAAGCAACGCCGGAACTGGTACCCAAGCGGGTAGCGCCAGCTTGAATCATGGCCATTGCTTGTTCTGCATTTTTAATACCACCGGAGGCTTTGACTTCCATTTTATCACCAACGATGGATTTCATAAGTTTTACATCGTCAACTGTAGCGCCGCCACCGGCAAAGCCAGTGCTGGTTTTTACGAAGTGAGCTCCGGCTTCAAGGGCTGCCTTGCATGCCAGGACTTTTTCTTCGTCGTTGATCAACGATGTTTCAATAATAACTTTTACTTTTTTGCCGGCGGCTGCCTGCACCACGGCTTTAATGTCGTCGCGAACATAGTCAAGGCGGCGATCTTTTAGTGCGCCGATTTGTACCACCATGTCGATCTCCTGCGCGCCATTTTTAATGGCAGTGCTGGTTTCAAAAGCTTTGCTGATGGTGTCCATGGCTCCCAATGGGAATCCAACAACGCAGCAAACTTTTACATCGGAGCCGCCTAGTAGCTCTGCGCACTGTTTTACATAGGAAGTGTTTATGCAAACACTGAAGAAGCCATGTTCACGGGCTTCCTGACAGAGTTTTTCAATTTGCGCGGATTGCGCTTCAGGTTTTAAAAGCGTGTGATCAATGTATTTATTCAATTGCACGAGGCACCTCTTCGGGTTCAAAAAGAAAAGGTACCTTACCTTCTGTAATAGGGCAATGCCGACTTATAAAAAGAGAAGTGCCCTTGGTTTTACCAAAGGCACTTGATCTGTAACTGAAAGTTTATAGTTTTTGCTATCCGACTTTGGTTTTTGTGCCACCACCGACAGCGTTGATTGCTGTGTCTGAGCTGCCCGTAGTGCCCAGGAATGTTTTAGCATCTGCTGCAGAAACTTTTCCTTTGCGAACCAGGTCCTCGATATATTTTTCAAACAAAATCATACCCTGACTTGAACCAGTTTGCATTGCAGAGGCAACCTGATGGATCTTACCTTCACGGATAAGATTCGAAATCGCTTTGGTATTACGCATGATTTCGTAAGCTGCAACACGGCCCTGGCCATCCGCACGCGAGAACAGAGTTTGAGCCACAACGCCACGCAGGGATTCGGCTAACATAGTTCTGATTTGCGCTTGTTGGCCCGCAGGGAAAACGTCGATGATACGGTCAATTGTTTTTGCCGCACTGTTGGTGTGCAGGGTACCAAAAACGATGTGACCTGTTTCTGCCGCGGTTAATGCAAGGCCAATAGTTTCAAGGTCACGCAACTCACCCACCAGCAGGATATCCGGGTCCTCACGGAGCGCGGCTTTAAGTGCGTTGGCGAAAGTTTTTGTATGACTTCCAACCTCACGCTGATTCACCAGTGATTTAATATTTGGATGTACGAACTCGATCGGATCTTCAACAGTGATGATGTGTGCTTCACGAGTCAGATTAATTTGATGGATCATCGCCGCCAGAGTCGTGGATTTACCAGAACCTGTCGGACCCGTAACCAGAATCAAACCGCGATCGCAATCGATCATATCAAGAACCGCTGGTGGAACTCCAAGTTCCTGTGCGGTTTTGATTTTCTCTGGGATGATACGCATAACTGCGCCCAAACCTTTACGCTGCATGAATACGTTGCAACGGAAGCGTCCAATTCCGGGTAATGTGTAGGCAAAATCCAGTTCCCATTTTTCAACGAAGGCTTTCTTTTGCTTTTCAGAAAGAATTTCGAAGATAAGTCCCTGAACATCCTGATTTGAAAGCTCGCGATAATTCAGCGGAACCATGTTCCCATGAAGGCGTAAATAGGGCGCTGCTCCGCTTGTCACGTGCAAGTCCGAGGCACCTTGTTCAACCATGAGTTTAAACAGTTCATCAATCGTAGCCATTCTATTCTCCCTAAATGGTCTAATTCAGTGATCTTTTCGGTAAGTTGTGCTTTAATGTTTAAATATTAATTGCTCTCACGATTGTTTCTGGACTATTGAAGAGAGATTGAATCCAAGACCTGTCTGGAGGACCCCGTGTCAGCAGAAATTCTCATCAATGTCAGACCTCAAGAAACACGCGTTGCCTACGTAGACGGCGGAGTGCTGTCAGATTTAAAAATTGAACGTAAAACTTCGCCGACATTGGTCGGGTCTATCCACCGCGGCACAGTCATTCGTGTGTTGCCGGGTATGCAAGCTGCCTTTGTGGACATTGGTCTGGAAAAAGCGGCGTTTCTTTATGTCGGCGATATTCGCGAAGACGTGGACGACAACTTCCTTTCCAGTGTGGATCGCGAAGAACCACTTGAAATGGATGGAGACGACGACAAACCTCATCACACAGTGAAAACTCCGATTCAGGATCTATTAAAAGAAGGCCAAAGCATTCTTGTTCAGGTTGCGAAAGATCCATTGGGCACAAAAGGTGCGCGTATTACGACTCACTTGTCATTGCCAGGACGTTTCGTGGTGTTTTTGCCGACTGTGCGTCACCTTGGTATTTCCCGCCGAATTGAAGACGAGACTGAGCGTGAAAGACTTCGCCAATTGGTGCAAAAAATCAATCCATCAGGTGGTGTGATCGTTCGTACCGCTGGTGATGGTGCCTCCGAAGAGATGTTGAAGGCCGACATCGAGTATTTGGATCGTCTTAGCAAAGAAATCTTCAAAAACTACGAAAAGAAAAAAACACCGGGTGCGTTGCACACTGAACTTGATGTGGAGCTTCGTGCTCTACGCGATTTGATGAGTGAGGATGTAACCAGCGTTTGGGTTGATAATGTTGAAATCCATCGCAAGGTTGTTAAATTCGTTTCTCAATTCATGCCGAAGTATAAGCAGAACATCGTCCTATATGAAGAGAAGAAGCCTTTGTTCGACTTGTACGACATCGACATCGAGATCTCCCGCTCAATGGAGCGTAAGATCTGGTTGAAATCCGGTGGTTATATCGTGATTGACGAGGCCGAAGCTTTGGTCGTGATCGATGTCAATACCGGTAAGTTCGTCGGCAAGAAGGATCTGGAAGAAACTATCTTAAAGACCAATCTGGAAGCAGTACGCGAAACAGCCCATCAGCTGCGTATTCGTAACTGTGGCGGTATTATCATTATCGACTTTATCGATATGGAAAAAGAATCTCACCGCGAAAAAGTCATGGAAGCCCTAGCCGAGGAGTTGGGGCGCGATCGTTCGCGCACAAATATCGTCTCCATGTCCCAGTTGGGTCTGGTGGAGATGACACGTAAACGCATTCGCCCAAGTTTGATCAAAACTTTGTGCGAGCCATGCTCTTACTGTGATGGAAAAGGCTACATTAAGCGTAAATCCACTGTGGCGAATGAAATCTTCCGTGAACTTGAGCGTGATGCAGACATGCTGACCAATAAGAAAACAAACGTGGTTATTCACTGCCACAGCCAAGTGGTTGATTGGATCTATGAGGTTGAGGGTGAGAGTTTGGAAAACATCGAGAAAAAACTCGGCCGCTCTGTCGCCTTTAAAATTGAGCCAAATTACCATTTGGAACAATACGAAATATTCTTTGTCTAATTTTGAAACGCACTGACCTCTTTTGGGGTCAGTGTTTTTTAAGTTTTCAATTCACTTTGCTCTCGAAATTCCGACGAGAGTATCATGAAGCTCCTGTTGCATATCTTATTGATTTCTATGCTTTCGCTCGTATCCCGGGCTGAGGTGGCGTGCAACACTTCCTCCAAGGATCCACTTTCAGGATTTGTAAAACTGTCTTTGAATTCTTGTGTGCAGACGGCGCAGTCCAAAGAGTGCGTCGATCTATACGAGCAAATGCGCGAAGAGGGGGAGTTACCTGAAGGCAAAGCATTGAAATGTAACAGCACGGAAGGACTTGCGCGTAGCCTCGAGGAGTCCTGGAGCTATACATCGGGATGCGCAATCGGTGGTTGGAATTTCGTTAAAGGGTTGGGAAATACTGTCGTAGATAGCGTTGAAGCCCTTGGTGAATTCGCTGAGGACGTGGAGATTGCAAGAGCTGCGAACCAAGCCTGTGATGCCGATCCAAACGGTCGTGCCACGTTATTTGATCAGCTCAATAAATCCGCGCCAAAGCTGCTTCAGGTACCGAAGCCTTCTGCTGCAACGCTGGCAAAATCAAGTTGTGGAGCAATCAAGGCCAGCATCAGGCTATTGCAAACTCAAAAAGCGGATCAAGCCAGCCTGGAGCTGAATCGAAAAGTTCTTTTGCAGAAAGCAAACTTCACTCCTGAAGAAAAAGAACTCCTGGAGTGGGGTCAAAGACGTTTGCCAGGATCACAGTTGAGCTTAATTGAGGCTGCGAAAGCCAAGCTTAAAGATGTAGGCGTGCGATTGGAGTGTTATAACTCTCAGGCTGCGGCGGCAATGGTTTGCGAAGCTATTGCTGAGGTGGGCACACTTGCTAGTGGTGCTGTGGCCGTTGCAATGAAAGCAGCGCGAATGAGCAATGTTGCAAAGATCGCCGGGGTTTCGCTGGATAAGGCAGCAAGGCTCACGAACGCTGAAAGAGTGGTGGCGGCTGAAAAATCCTTGGGCCGGGCTTTGAGTGAGGCAGAAAGCAAGGCATTGATAGAGGCCCATGAAGTGGCTGCCAATACCGGCAGAGGTTACGGGAGCTATTCAGCAACGGACCTTAAGAACAAAGCCGACATATTAAAGAGCGCAGGCTTCAGTGAATCAGAACGTGTGACCCTCATGCGACAAGGGTTGGCAGGTGTTGCTGCGAACAGCACCTCAGCGCGCAACTATACAAACTCAATGCGCCTCCAAGGTGAAAAGCTGCTAAGTGCTGGCCGGGCTAGCGAAGCAAAACAAAGCTTCCGATCTGCAGCCGATTCCTTTGAAGTGGTTGTGAAGGATGCAAAATATACAAAATCGGACCGTGATTATTGGATGGGTGCGAAAATAAACGCAAACGCCGAAAGATATGACAAAGCGGCCGAATACTTTATCAAGAGCTATTCTAAAGAAGCCGGAAATTCCCGCGCAGAAGCAATTTACGAGGCTTTGAACCGAGAAAAGCAGCAATTAAGAGCCATTTCGTCCCAAAACTCAGGCGGCGCAGCAGCTCAAGCCAACTACCAAACACACAGAAAACTCATAGAAGCTGTGGTGAACAATTCTCAACTCCGATTGAGCGATGCGCTAAAAGCCGAACTTTTAAAACCCTAAAGTCACATAAGGCATTGAATATATTAAATTTTTAATGAACTTCTGGATTCTTAAAAAAGCTGTCTTTTTTGTTGCCAAGAGTCACCGCCACCGTTAATCTCTTCTTCTTCCCGAAAAGCTGAAAAAAATAGCATGCAATAGGTTGACAAAGACTAGTGCGAGGTGGCATTTACCAGTGGCTTAATTCGGGTAGCTGGAGGTTCTAATGTACGCGATTATTCGTACGGGCGGTAAGCAATATAAAGTTCAAGCTGGTGACGTTGTTCAAGTTGATAAAGTTGAACAAAAACTAGGTGCAGAGTTTGATATCAACGAAATCTTGATGGTTGGTGGTGAGTCCACTCATGTTGGTCAACCTCTTGTTAAGGGTGCGAAAGTAACTGTTGTTGTTACTAAGCAAGCTAAAACTAGAAAAGAAATCGTTTTCAAAAAGAAACGTCGTCAAGGTTACAGAAAGTTTGCAACTCACAAGCAAGACTTTACTGAACTATTTGTGAAATCAATCACAATTGATGGTAAAACAACTAAAACAGATGCTACGCCAAATGTAGTAGACGTTGCTGCGAAACGCGCAGAAGCTGCTGAAGCTCGCGTTGCTGCTCGCAAAGAACGTGTATCTAACAAAAACAAAGGCGAAGAAGTCGTTAAAAAAGCTGCTAAAAAAGCTGTAGCGAAAAAGAAAGTTGCGAAAAAAGCTGTTAAAAAGACTGCTAAAAAAGCAACCGCTAAGAAAAAAGTAGCTAAAAAGACTTCTAAAAAAGCGTAATCATAGATTTTAAGCGAGGTTAGTCATGGCAAGTAAGAAGGCCGGTGGTAGTACAAAGAATGGTCGTGATTCACAGAGTAAACGCTTAGGCGTTAAACGTTTCGGTGGCGAAAAAGTTCTTTCTGGAACAATTATCGTTCGTCAACGTGGTACAAAATTCCACGTTGGTAACAACGTAAAAATTGGTCGTGACCACACGATCTATTCTGTAATCGAAGGTCTTGTTAAATTTGAGCGTTTTGCAAAAGATCGCTTCAAAGTTAGTGTTTATCCTAAAGCTGTCTAGTTTCCACTAGATCCTGCTCTTGATAAGCACCAAGAGATTTTACAAATGCATAAAAGGAGCCTTCATTGGCTCCTTTTTTGTTGTTATATCTCTCCTCAAAGTATTGGTGCTCATATGAAATTCATTGATGAAGTTAAAATCACATTAGCCTCAGGCCGTGGCGGCCCGGGTTGCGTTAGTTTCCGTAGAGAATCGGGAGCCCCTCGTGGCGGACCTGATGGCGGTGACGGTGGCCGAGGCGGTGATGTAGTTATTAAAACTTCCCGACACATCAACTCACTTTTTGAAATCAGACAAAATAAAAGATACGCAGCTCAGAATGGTGAGATGGGTTTCGGTCGTCAAAAACACGGCGCAGACGGTGAAAACCTTGTGCTTATTGTTCCAGAAGGCACATTGATCCGAAATCTTGAAGGCGAAATTGTTGTCGATATGACTGGTATCGACGAGCACGTGTTATTGCGCGGTGGTCGTGGTGGTAAAGGCAACGAGTTCTTTAAAACCTCTATCAATCAGGCTCCAACGCATGCACAGCCAGGCGAAGATAACGAAGAGCTTGAAGTTAAGCTTGAGTTAAAGTTGATCGCGGACGTTGGTATTATCGGTTTCCCGAATGCTGGAAAATCAACTTTGATTTCCCGTATTTCGGCAGCGAAGCCTAAAATCGCGGATTATCCTTTTACAACTTTGACGCCAAATTTGGGTGTGGTTAAAGCGGGTGACTACAGTTCATTCGTCGTAGCTGACATTCCGGGTTTGGTAAAAGGCGCGCACGAAGGTGTTGGCCTGGGTATTCAATTCCTGAAACACGTTGAACGTACCCGAGTATTCATCCATTTGGTTGATGCATCCGGTATGTCAGGTCGTGATCCATTTCAGGATTTTGAAGATCTGAACTTTGAACTTAAAATGTATGATGAGAGCAATCAGGACAAAGAGGGATTCTTCCCACTTTCCACACGTCCTCAATTTGTCGTGCTCAACAAAATTGACACTCTCAGCATTGATCAAATTGAAAAACTTAAATTGAAATTCAAAAAAGCGACAGGCTCTGCGCCTTTGGCCATTTCTGCGGTCACTGGCAAAAACATCAATGAACTTGTAACAGAGTTGGGTCGCCTGATTTTGAAGGATGAAGAATAATGAAAATTGGTATCTTTGGCGGAAGCTTTAATCCTCCTCACATGGGTCACATTAATGCCATTCAAACAGTGGCAAAAAAAATGGGTTTGAACAAAATCCACGTGGTCCCAGCAGCACAAAATCCTCTTAAAACTCCAGTTGAAGGCCCAACGGCGGAACAACGACTTGAGCTTACCAAGCTGGCATTCGCCCAGTACGGTGAGACTTATTTTGTAGACGACCAAGAGCTAAAACGCGGTGGTATGAGCTACACAATTGATACGATCATGAATCTTCGTAAAACATACGAGGCATCTGATTTGTACCTGATCGTTGGTGCGGATAAGTTCGAAGAACTTAGCCAGTGGAAAGACTATTCAAAAATTTTGGCTGAAACAAACTTGGTTGTTACAACTCGTCCGGGTTATGACATGCCGGAATCCATGGATGAAATGCCAGGATATTTGAAGCCATTGGTTGCTGACTTTGATTTCAACTTCATCGAGTTAACAACGGGCCGTAACATTCAGTTCATCACGTTGCGTGACATTGAAATTTCATCCAGCGAAGTTCGTAAATGGCTTAGAACTGGCAAGCCGGTTGAAAAATACCTGCCACTTTCTGTTGAAACTTACATCAAAGAACACAAGCTTTACCGCAATCTTGGCGATCGCATTGATGACTTTAAAAAATTCAGCGAATTCTGTGCAAACATCCTGTTCGCGAATAAAGGCATCAACGTTCGTGGCTTTGACCTTCGCGAAATCACAGCTCCTAGCGAGTTCGCATTGATCGCATCTGGTACTTCAACTCGTCACGCAACAGCTATGGCTGAAAATGTTGTGATCGCAGTTAAAGAGGAATTCAATCTTCACCCACTTTCAGTGGAAGGTGTTGATGAAGGCCGCTGGGTACTGGTGGATTACGGGTCTTTGATCGTTCACGTGTTCTATGACTTTGTTCGCCAGGAATACAGCCTGGAAAGCATTTGGAAGAATGCTAAAGACCTGGGTCTTAAAGATCCATACGTTGGGAAGCAATAGTAATGAAATTCATTTTGTACAACCTCGCAACCGCCAAAGAGGCGTGGGCCGACGAGGTCAGCGAGTTGTACAAAAAGAAGATTTCGTTTTTCATGCCATTTGAAATTCAAAGTCTTAAAGCTAAAAAGTCTGCTCGTGAAGACGCAGACTTTAAGCGAAACGAAGAATCCGAACTTATTTTAAAAAACATCAATTCAGATGATTACGTCGTGCTCTTTGATGAGCGCGGTTCCGTTTTCGACTCGATACAATTCTCTAAAAAAGTTGAAAATATCCTGGGGAGCTCAAAGAAGCGCGCGATTTTTATTATCGGTGGTGCTTTTGGAGTGAACGAGGACGTTCGCAAGCGTGCGGACTTGAAAGTGGCTTTGTCGCCGATGGTGATGAATCATCTTATGGCTCAAGCTATGAGTCTTGAGCAGATTTACCGAGCCTTCACTATCATCAAGAAAATCCCTTACCACAATATCTGAGGTAACAGTTCCCTAAAGCCAAGGCGGCTGATTTCCGAGTTCCTTTTCAGGATTGCGCCCTAATTCCAGCAGACGATTCCATTCATCAGGAAAAAAGTAGCTTTGCTCTTTTGCTGCGAAATCCTCATTCACGGGATTTGGATTCGTGCAGATATCGTCCGGATCAAACGTATCCTTGGAGCAAATCGAGTAGTTGATGTTGGTGTTGCGACCACCGATGGCGATGTCCCATTGTTTTAAAGTCATGGGCTGCTGTGGATTCAATGCGGGATCCAGAACGTAAGCGGTTCCTTGTACGCTGTAAACGACAGCAACATGGTACCACCACTCCACGTGACCATGGGGTGAGTTTTTCGTCTGAGCCAGTAAAGATCCAAAGGCGAAAACCTTCTTGGGTGTGGATTTTTTGATTTCAATCAGTTTTTCTGCCGCCAGTTCCGCGCGTGCGTAGCAACCGTCGTCTGGATAAAGCCATGTCAGGCGGCGGGGAGTTTGTCCGTCCTTCATAAAATATGAATCACGAATGAACTTAAAGTTCGCCAGCAAGTCTTCGTAGGAACCTACATCGGGAATCTTGGAGATATCCAATTGGGACAGGGGTTTTGATAAAGATTCCGGTGAGTTTGAAGAGGAGAAAAAATCCTGATCAGCAAGAGTAAAAGTGCCAATTCGGCTGCGAATCTTGGCAGACTGATAGGTCTCGTTCGCAAAGCGTGAAGCGGATAAACCAGCAAATGCTGTTGAACCAACAGTACCAATCAAAAAGACGATAATTCCTAAATGCCGCATGACATTCCCCACCTATTTAGTTTTTAGGTCGGACACCAAATCTTGTCAAATGAAAGGCCGTATTGGCCGATAAGTTGCTATGCAGAGCAACTATGAACTCACTAAGAACTCTATTGAACAGATGTCTAACTCCTTGTTTGCATTGCGGCTCATTTAACAAGTCCGATGGGCTGCTTTGCCCGCCCTGTCGGATCACCGTAAATTCTTATCTGAAGCCTCAATTGGAGTCGCGGGATTGGGGCGTTTTTGAAGCGCACTCTTTGTTCAAATGGATTCCGGGAACCAGTGATCTACTTTCGGCCCAGTTGGTGGGTTTAAAGGGAACACAGAAAAATTCAGATTGGAATCATTGGGCCGGAAAGTTTTTGATTCGAAGAATTCAACGGGGACTGCCAGACAGACGAATCATTGTGATTCCAGCCCCGTCTTCTAATCCGAGTCGGGGAAAAGATCACGCCTATCAATGGGCCGAGGCCCTGAGTGAGGCTTTGGGTGCGGAGCTTTACCCTTGCTTGACCAAAAAGGCGAATCTCAGTCAGAGAGGCGCCAGTCGGGAGCGGAGGGTGCAGGTGGAACTGGAGCTAGATGAAAATTCTTCATTGGTGTCTGAGAATTGGTCAGAGGCCTTATGGGTCTTTGCCGATGATATCGTTACCACGGGCTCCACAGTGCTTGCCGCGTATGAGGCACTTGGGAGGCCCCCTCATTTTGAGGCTTGGACCCTGGCTCATCGGACGCTTACTTGCGGAGATTAACCCGATCTGTTATAACGCCCGAATGCTTAAACAAATCAGCGCTTTAATTTTATCTCTCGGACTATCCCTGAATGCATTTGCAGCTGAAAAATCCAATACCACTTTAAAGAAAATTTCCCAGAAGTATCGTTCTGCAAAGCTTGTGGAAATGAATGTGGAAAAGGTTGATAAGCTGGCGTTGCAGGGGCGTGAGAACAAGTACGTAGGCACTATTGCGATTTCCAGCGGTAAATTTCGTTGGGAAAATACGACTCCAGAGAAAAGTCTTTTGGTGTTTGATGGTACCACAATATGGAGCGTTCAATATCCACCAAAAGAATTTGGCGGCGATCCACAAATTGGTCGCGGCAAAGTGAACAAGAAAAATAAATCTCAAACCATCATCGCAACTTTGCTGGGTGGTGATTTGCAGGGCAACTTCAAGGTGACAAAAGAAGATACAGAGGGCGACAAGTCCACTCTTTCTGTTGCGCCGATCAAAGAAGACCTGGTGATCAAGGACATCAAACTTGTCGTGAACACCAAAAAAACAATCGTCGAGCAAATTTCATACAAGGATGATGTTCAGAACATCACGACTATGAAGTTTTCTGATGTGAAGTTTAAGAACAGCGTTAAGAAAAGTTTATTTAAGTACGAACCACCTAAAGGCGTGCCGGTGACAGACCTATGAAACAAGAAGTAGTTCAAAACAAAAAAGTTCATTTTATCAGTTTGGGTTGCCCAAAGAACCTGGTCGACAGTGAGATCATGGCCGGGACTCTGATGAAGGATGGTTTCGAAGTTGTGGGTGAGGCTGATCAGGCCGACACAGTTATCGTGAACACTTGTGGCTTCATCGAGGATTCTAAAAAAGAATCCATCCAACGCATTTTGGACATGAGTGATCTTAAGCAAGAAGGCAAAATCAAAAAGGTTGTTGTCGCGGGTTGCTTAACTCAACGCTATAAGGACGACCTGGTTGAAGGTTTGCCAGAGGCGGATTTGTTTGTTGGTTCTGGTGAATTCCAAAACATTTCAAAAATCCTGAAAAACTCTGAAGCGGGCGAGAAGCAAAGAACGTTCTTCAATCTTCCGACTTATCTTCAGGAAGAAGCGACTCCGCGTGTGAATTCCCAGCCGGGTCACCGTGCGTATTTGAAAATTTCTGAAGGTTGTATGAAGCGTTGTGCTTTCTGCGCGATCCCGTTGATCCGTGGTAACCTTCAATCCCGCTCTATCGATGCGATCGTTGCTGAAGCCAAGCTTTTGGTTGCTGGCGGTGTTAAAGAACTTATCATTATCAGCCATGACTTCACAGACTACGGTTTTGATATTCGTCGTAAAGATCCAACTCGCAAGGAAAGTCCGGTTGAGTTGTTGAAAGCTCTTGATCAAGTTGAGGGTCTTCAATGGATCCGCTTGATGTACTTGTATCCAGATGGCATCACTCAGGAAATGGTTCAAGTTATCAAGAACAGCAAAAAAATTGTTCGTTATTTCGATATGCCACTTCAACACGTGAACGATGCAGTTCTTAAGAGCATGAATCGTAAAATGACTCGTGATGAAATTGAAACAGCATTGATGAACATCCGTGAGCATTTGCCAGAGGCAGTAATCCGCACTCAGTTCATCGTGGGTTTCCCAGGTGAAACTGAAGAGCAATTTGAAGAGTTGTTGCAGTTCGTGGCAACACAGCAGTTCGACCGCGTGGGTTGCTTTAAGTACTCTCCTGAGGAAAACACTCCTGGTGGCCGCATGGATAACCAGGTTGATGATGAAACAAAAGACTACCGTCATGATGCATTGATGGAAGTGCAACAAAACATTTCCCGTAACAAGCACCGTGATTTCGTCGGTAAAACAATCGACGTCATCGTTGAGGGTTTTTCTGAAGAGACAGACTTGCTGTTGCAAGGGCGCTTCTGGGGTCAAGCACCAGACATCGACGGCGTTGTTTTGATCAATGACGGTGAAGCTAAAGTCGGTGACATGGTTAAAGTGCATGTAACTGACTCTATGGAATACGATTTGATCGGTGAGATTGTTAATGAAAACTAGAAAATAAAAAGGCTCCCTAAGGGAGCCTTTTTTCGTTAGAAGGTGCAGTTCTCAGAGGCACTCTCGAATTTTCCCGTCCACTCCGAATTTCTGGAGTTTCTTAAAACTGTCGTGGCCCGTCTGAATGCCACGGCATTTTTTTTGTCGTATTTGCAGGCGTTCTTATAGGCAATGAAAGCCACTTCGTATTTTTTGATCTCAAAGGATGTCGTCGCCAGGCCCAGCCAGGAGCGAGCCGACTTCGGATCCGCCTCGGTGCCCACCTTGTAGTACTTCATCGCCTCTATGGAGCTCTTATCGTCTTCCAGAAGGCGACCATAGGTGTATTGAGCGAATTCAGATTTTGGAAAGTCCGTTGCAGCCTTTTTGAGCGTGGTCTTTGCCTTGTCGTCGTCCCCCATGCCCTTCATATTCAGCCCCAGATTCACATAGGCACTGGCGCGTTTGGAGTCGGCCTGAATGGTTTCTTTGCAGCTGGTGATTCCTGCGTCGTAAGTGCTGTCCTTGGTGTTAACGTCGCAAAGGATTTCCAGAAAGTCCGCGCGCTTGCCAATATTGTCGATCATATCCTGCGCAAGAATACGCATCTCGTAGTAATTTGGTGGAGTACGGTCTTCGTACATTTTCAAAAGCGACCGGTAGGGTGGCTCAAGCTTTGGATTCGCCTCGATAGCCAGCTTGTAGTTTTCAAGCGCCTCTTTGGGTTTTTTTTGCATTGTATAGGCGTTGCCCAGCAGGGAATAGGCTTCGGCGTCCTTTTGGTCCTTGCTGACCAGGTTGTTCAATGCGCGAATCATATCCCCAGTTTCACCGCGGGCCTCGTGAGCCCGGGCTAAAAGTAAAATAGCGTTGCGATCAATTTTGTCGATATTTTTCCACAGCAGCAAAGTGACCTTCTGATAGTCCTTCTGTGCGTAAAACTCCTCGGCCAATTTGACCACCAATTTGGTGTTTTGAGGCTGCTTGCGAATTTCGGCTTTAAGCTGTTCGACCTTATCCTGCCCCGAGGTCTGGGTTGCAGGGGCCTCCGGGGTTCCGGCAATGGTCGATAGTGAGACAAAAGGCAAGATGATTACCACGAGCAAGTGTTTGAAATTCAGTCTGCTTTTCATATGTTGTATTATGACTTAAATGCCCAAGCGAGTGAAGAGATCTAAATATTCAGCTGGACTAAAAAGCAATCGCGGTCAGGCTGTGATTGAGTACGTTTTGATATTAGTCATTACGGTGTCTCTTATTTTGATGCTGATCTCTCAGATTTTTAAGCCATTTCAGGCATTTGTTCAGTCATTTACGGGTGATTATCTGGCCTGCCTTCTGGAAACCGGCGAACTGCCGAAGCTGGGGCAGGAAAGTGACATGGAATGCAAATTCAGTTTCCAGAATGTGTCCGGTGAATTTAAAAATAATCCATCCTCGGCAAATTCAAACTCCAGCAACAGTGAATCGTCATCCAAGGATGCAGAGAAATCAAAATCAAGTTCCTCATCTTCCAGTGGCAGCAGTGGTGGCAGCACCTACGCGGGCTCACAGTCACGCAATCGTGGAAGTAATTATATAAGTCGATCTCGCACACCGAGTTCGGGTATTGATGGTTCCGGCCAACAAAGCGGAAAAGTTGTGGAGATTGCACTCGAAGGCGGCGGTGCCGGAGGATACTTTCAATCAAATAATGGTGGATACTCAGTTCAGGTTGGCAGACGGGTGGCTTCTGTACCAATTACAGGCCTTACTGATGACGAAAGAAAAAAACTCGAGAAAAAAGCCAATGCGGGGTCGAAGACAACCGCTGTTCAAAGCGATGGATTTGCTCCGCAGAAAAAGAAAATTGCTGTCAAAAAGCCTGAGCCAAAAATCGATCTTCCGAAAGAAGAAGAAGCTGTTACTTTTGGAAATTTTATACGTTGGTTGTTCATTGCCGCCCTCATTATTGCACTCGTGATTTTCCTCGGTGGTCAGGCGCTGCAGTTTTCCAAGAGTGGTGAAAAATAGTCTGCATCGCGTTTAGAAATTTTCCACACATAATCTTAAGTTGTCTGTCACTGAACGGAATTTCTTGATCCAAATAGAGCTTTCAAGCATACAAGGCACTCGCTTGTTTCGAGGGGGCCATTTTTGGAAAATGTGATTGAAATCAATCGCAAAAAATTCTTCACAATTAGTGAAGCGCGACAGTTGTTGCCGATAGTCTATCGGTTAACTGATGAGGCAAATCGTGAGGTCAAACTTCATGTTAACCGCATTGAGGCCTATTCCGATAAAACCCACCCTTCAGTGGTATCTATTGAAGAGCAAATAAACGTTATCATTGATCGTTGGCAGGCAAAAATCGAGAAGCTGGGCGCAGAGCCTAAAGGCCTTTGGATGGCTGATTTCAACAGCGGAGAAGGCTATTTCTGCTGGAAGTTTCCTGAGACTGAAGTGAATCATTTTCATGGTTATCACGACGGTTTTTCGGGACGTACAGTCATCGACCCATAAAACCCGACTTGAAAGTCCAATAGGTCAGCGTATATTGAGGCCATGAGAATTGCTCTGGCACAAATCAATCCCACCCTGGCCGATTTTAAATCCAATAAAGAAAAAATTCTGGATTATGTTCACCAAGCTCAGCAACGCAAATGCGACTTGGTGGTGTTTCCTGAGTGCTCGTTGTTTGGATATCATCCCTTTGACCTTTTAGAGCGCGAGCAAATAGTAAAAAAGCAGGAAGCCGAGATGAAGGATCTTTTAAAGAAGATTCCTAAAGGCATTGCCGTTATCTTCGGTATGATTACACGTAATCCCGATAAAAAAGGGCGCCCTTACTTCAACTCAGCAGTGTTTGCGGTAAAAGGTCAGAAACCGCGATTCTTTCACAAGCAGTTGTTGCCAACGGGCGACGTGTTTGACGAGGCTCGTTTTATTGAGCCAGGTGATTTTAGTAAGAATTACTTTACCTGGAAGGGTAAGAAGTTCTTCCTGACGATTTGTGAAGATATCTGGGCGTGGCCGGATGCCAAGGGCAAGTCGCCGTATAGAATCAATCCTCTGGCAAAAGTAAAAAAGCAGAAAATTGATCTGGTGGTGAATCTAAGCGCCTCACCTTACTTCGTTGATAAAATGAAACAGCGTGAATACGTGACCAGAAAAACAGCTGAATACTTCAATGCACCCATCATGTACGCAAATATGGTCGGCGCACAGGATGAGATCATATTTGATGGCGCAAGCTTCGTGCTTGATAAAAAAGGCAAGAAGCTGATGACTTGTCAGGCTTTTGAAGAGGATTTGAATGTCCTTGATCTTGATACCAAGGAAGTCTGGAGCAAGAACGCCAAACTAACTTCCACTGAAGAACTAAGACGCGCTTTGGTTTTGGGCATTCGTGATTTTTGCGCAAAAACGGGAATGAAGCGGGTACATCTGGGTTCCAGTGGTGGTATTGACTCTGCGGTTGCAGCGGCGTTGGCAGTTGATGCCATGGGGCCTGCAAACGTGACGACGCTGGCTTTGCCTGGCCCGTATAATGCGAAAATGAGCCTGGATCTGGCGCGGGAACTTGCCAAAAACCTTGGGGTTGATTTCAAAGTTGTTGAGATTGCTCCGATGTATGAAGCGATTGTAGAGCAGTTGGAAAAAGGAATTGCGCTAGAAGGCTTCAGTGTTGTGAATGAAAACCTGCAAGCACGTCTGCGCGGTTTAACACTTATGGCGTATTCCAATCAGAATAACAGCTTGCTACTGACCACAGGAAATAAAAGCGAATATGCTTCCGGCTATTCGACTTTATACGGAGACATGTGCGGCGGTATCGCTCCGCTGGGTGATCTGACTAAAAAGCAGGTGTACGAACTTGCGCGCCACTACAACAAGCAAGGTGAGGTGATTCCGGAAACAATCATCACGCGTGCCCCTTCTGCGGAACTTAGACCGAATCAAAAAGATCAGGATTCGTTACCACCATACGATGAGTTGGATAAGTCTGTTGTCTCATTGGTTGAGCAGGCAAAAGAGCCGAAGACATCTTCGGATAAATGGTTGCTTCCTGTATTGATGAGAACGGAATTCAAACGCTGGCAAGCAGCTCCGATTCTGAAGGTTTCCCCGCATGCTTTCGGCCGGGGAAGACGTTATCCAATCGCACACAAAGCATAAAAAAAGGCCGTGGTAACACGGCCTTTTTAATTTCATTACTAATTCTAAAAACTAAACGCCAAAGAAATCCATTTGTTTTGGCTGGCGGATGATTTGCGGAAAACGCAATTCAGGTTTGCCCGTCAAAGCGACAAGGTTTGCAACTTGCGGAGCTTGGCCGCCAATGGAAATACGTTTAAGCATTTGTGTGAACATGTGACCAAGGTAGGTCGCATCTTCTTCTGCTCTATGGAAGTCTGTAGTGGGAATCTTAAGGTGTTGTACCAAAGTGCCCAATTTGTAGTTTGGAAGGCCTGGGAATACCTTGCGCGCGATTGGCAAGGAGTCCAATACAATTCCGCGTGGTGCTTTGGATTCGTGTCTCTTAACGTCAGCAGTAAGGAACTGAGCATCGAATGGAGCGTTGTGCGCAACCATGATGTCATCACCGCAGAAATCAGCCAAAGAGTCCAACAATGTATCAATTGTTGGTTTTCCTTTAACCATATCATCAAAGATACCATTCACTTTTGAAGCGCCTGGAGGAATTGGACGAAGAGGGTCCACAAGTGTTGCAAATACAGCCTCTGGTTCACCATTAATGAAGCGAACAGCTCCAATTTCAATAATTTGGTCAACGCCAGGCACAGTTCCAGTTGTTTCAAAGTCAAAAGCTACAAATCTCATGGGATAATTGATACAAAATGGATGGGGCCCTTACAACAAAAGAGTGCCCTAATATGGGGGAAGTTCGCTGTGAAGTCTAAGTCTGGAAAATATATAACCTTTTTGCCGGACAACCGAAATGTCTTGGTGAGTCAAAAGGACCAGAGTGTATTAGATGTAGCTGTGCGCGAAGGCTTGCCTTTGAATCATACCTGCGGGGGCTTCGGAACTTGCGGCACATGCAGGGTATTTGTTCGTGAGGGCCTGGGTAATTTGCCTGAGCGAAATGAGATCGAGATGGAGATGGCAGAAGACCGGAATTTTGCGGAATTCGAGCGCTTGGCCTGCCAGCTGGAACCAATCGACGGCCTCGTTTGTGAGATCCCGGCTACGGAGTCACATAAAAAGGATTAGTGTAAATCCAAGTGAACCACTTTTTAGCATCCGGCATTGGCAGCATGGATGTAACTCGGACCTGAATACGGTACACGCCAGGACTGGTTATTGGGAAAATAGCTTCCGGCTCGTTGATACGGCCAACATCCTGACCATCTTTAAGAATGATAATTTCAAAGAAGTCTTTGGGAACAGCCGGCAGTCGAACTTTTAATTGCATGCCTTTTTTCAGTTTAATCTCGGAACCCATCAGATAGGTTTGCTTGTCGTCTTCAATCGTAGCAACAAAACCTTTCGGATCACCCAGGATGTCCATCGCCAGATAGAAGTTACCTTGTTTCAAAGCATTAAAGATTTTGGAGCGATCACCGTTGAAACTACCAGTAAGCTCTGACTTCAAAAGCACATGATTGGACATGATCTCAAAAGATCTTTTGTAGCTTGGGAACTTGATGAAGTAGTTCGCCAGGGGAATAGCGCGTGCTGAAGCTTCAGCGCCCGCATAGACGACGATTTTCCTTTGCAGAGACAGCTTATCCAAAAGAGCAATTTCGTCTGTGGGCTCTGAATAGAGTCTAAGAAACGACAAGCGTGGATTGAAGGGGTAAATCAACAAGCTCCAGATAGTTGAAAGCTTTGAATACTCCCATGCCCGGTTGGAAAGACTTTTAAGATTCCATAACTCGAAGCCATCTAAACCTGTTGGAAAATCCCCATTCCAGGAAAATCCTGCCTTATAGGGATGCGCAAGGATTGAAAGGGAATCTTTGGAAGCGCCGGTCTTTTGCGAAAGAAGATCCGCCATTTTCACCTGAGCTTCGCCAAAGGAATCGCCGATGCTCTCCTGATTTATGGAGTAATACATGATTCGAGAATCCAGATAGCTGTATTTGCCAGCAGACATCACCAGAAGATTTCCGTGATAGGATTCAAAACTTGTTGGCATATTGAACAGATTCAAATCAGTAAAGATCAGAAAATCCAGGCTGGCTAGTTTGGCAGAAGTAATCACAAAGCTTGGAGTTGCAGAGCCCGCTGAAAGATCAGTGTGGACGTTTAAGACACCCTTGTAGTCGTAGTAGTTGGAAGAGTGTGCCGCCGAGATCTGTCGTGGCACGATGGACGTGTCGAACTGATTTAGATAAAATCCGTAGAGGAAATAAGTCACCAGTAAGAATGATAGTGCGACAAGTGTTTTCATGGTCGAGTGAATTCCAAAACAACAAAGTCAGGCGCAACCCTTTTGATTTCCTGATAAGTCCATTGTTGTTCGGAAAGCCACTGCGGTAAACCATTGCCTTCACGCTTCACCAAATAAAACTTATTACCCTGAGGTTTTGCCTCTGGAAAAGTATCGAAATAGTCATAACGACTGATGCCGCTAAGTTTGAAGACCGGAGTTTTGCTAAAATACCAAAGAGATGACGACATTTGGTATGAATTCCCATAAAGGGGCTGGTACTCGACAGTTTCTTTCGCAAGCTTTTGATAATCAAAAGGCTCGCTGACCTTTGGATCCATGTTTCGTAAAGATGGAATAAAAAGCATGGAAACTGCGAGCGTGATCAGCAGTCCGAAAAATCCAACATAGTAGCGATACCATTGCTGCATTCTTGGATAAAGCACGGCAAGCATGAAGACCGCCGGGTAGGCGATAATTGGCCAATTTGCTTCCACGAGTGCTTTAAAGGATGTTCCAAAGAAGAAAATTAGTGGAAACCAAGCAAAGTAAATCAAATACCTTAGTGGCGCTGGAACTTTCGCGCGAAGTGCTGACCAGAACACCCAGGGAAAAATAATCAGAATTTGTGCTATCACATAACTGATTGTCCATTCTGCTTTGTAATCTGGTCGTTCAAAGCCGTGATCCAATTGAAAGCGGAAGGATTGAAAGTCATTTTGATAGTTCCACAGAATGACCGGCAGACAGAAAAGCAGGCCCGTAAGCAAGGTTACTGGAACATACTTCCAGTTCACTTCCCGCCATTTTCTTTCAAATACCAGGTAAAGCAAAATGGCAGGCACAAAAAGAACAATGTGGTACTTGGCGCAGAATCCAAGACCCAATGCGCAGCCTAAGGCTGCATAGCTTTTCAAATCTTTTTTTTGCAAAACAAGATCGAAACAGTAGATGGATAAAATCCAGAAAAAGATAACCGGAAGATCAGGAGTGACAATCAAAGATCCAAAGCCCAACAGCGGGGAGAATAATACCAGGTAAATCCACACGCGAACTTTCTCGAGATCGATGTGTTTTCGAAGGAGCTCAACGCCAACCCAGATCCCACAGTGACCGAGCAGAACTGCGGGCCAGCGAACGGAGTTAAGAAGGGGCTCCAGAAAGTGACCCAGATAAAACAGCCATGCCACCATGGGTGGATGATCGAAGTAACTTAATTGCAGGCGATGAGACCAAACCCAGTAGTAGGCTTCATCGGCACTGAGTGGAAGCAGTGCCGCCAGAATAAGTTTGACGAAAAGGCTGATAAGCCAAAGTCGTTTCAGGTCTTTCAAGGCTAGTAGCTCAATTTAATTGGTTTACCCAGATCTCCTGGAATGCCCAATTCTTTTCCGTTAAGTATCAGGTTCACAGCGCCACCATTGGAGAAATTAATTTTCAAACCGCTTTTGCTTTTGAAAGTGTGTACTTGCTCTGCAGACAGTCTGATTTTTTGTGGCTTACCCGATGGGGAGGCGTACTCGATTTCAACTGTATCCAATGCTTCAACGATCAGCTCCACCGGTTTTGCTTTCTCAGGAGTTGGAGAAGCGGTTGGTGATGGAGAAGCTGTCGGAGTCGTCGTTGCAGCGACAGATGCTGTCGGCGTTGGTGACGGGGACGCTTTGGCTGTCGCAGTTGCCGCTACAGTTGCCGTTGGAGATGGGCTTTGTGAAACAGAAGGAGATGGTGAGGCTTTAGGTGTCTCAACCGGTGTTGCCTTGGAGATTGGTTCAGGCTTTTCTTCTGGTTTTGTGATTTGTGCCAACGGCGACGCGTTTGGAGTCGGGCTCTCAGATGTCAGTGGCTCTGCTGGAGCGGCATCACCATCAACCGGAGTCGCGCCTTCCATCATTTCCGCTACTTCAGCGGTTGGCACTTCAGCTTCTTTGGAATACTTGTCGATCATTTTTTTGGTGAAGATGATCAAGCCCGCCAGGAATACCAACAGCACACCAACCACGATCGTCTTGGTGTTGTTTTTCTTGTTCAGCGGCGAATAGTCATTGCTGGAAGAAGTTGCTGGGGCTGATTTTCTGATCGGAGTGACGGTAGCCTCAGGTTCATCAGAAGATGCAGTGGTTTTTGCAACTTCTGCTTCCTTTTCTGGTGTCGAAGTCGGACGGATGTAAGGCTGAGGGCGCGTGCTGCCCATTTCCTGATAGAAGGTTTCCAGAATTTTATCAGCATCCAGACGCAGGAACGTTGCGTAGCTTTTTACAAAACCGCGCAAAAACGTTTTTGCTGGCAATTGATTTTCGTCACCGTCTTCGATGGCTTTCAAAACTTTGCTGCTGATTTTCAAGGACAGACCCACTTCATTAAGTGAAAGGCCTCTTTCTTCACGAGCGGCTTTTAGTATTTCACCGGTTTTTTTCATTGTTGTCCCTTTCGAATCAGCTCCAGCATGCTCTTGGATTTTTCACGATATTGGCCATTTGGATAATAGCGAATGATTTCTTCAAAACGAGCGATGGATTTGGATTTATCCCCCAGACGGAAATAAGCCAGGGCGCTGTAGTAATGAGGATCATCAATCAGATTTTTTTGGCAAAAGCCAATGGCGCGATCCAGGGCTTCTGCTGCCTGTGAGTACTTTTTTTGCTCAAAGAAAGCTCGACCATAGTAGGTATTTGCCCAACAGTCGTCTGCAGTGGAGTTAAGAACCTTCAGGAATGCATCCTGGGCAGCGGAATACTGCTTTTGGTGAAATTTTGAAAGCCCCAGATTGGTGTAAGCTTTGGCAAAGCCACCGTAGGTAAGATCATTTAGTACCAATGTAAGTTCTTTGTCAGCTTCCGCAAACTTGCCGACTTCAATGAGTGTGCGAGCCAGGTTGTTGCGTGCATCGCTGTACTGGGGATTCATGGCAATTGCCTTGCGAAACTGTTTTTCTGCAAGGTCGTAGCGTTCCCTCAGGAAGTAGGCTTGGCCAAGGCTGTTTTGGATTGTGGGTTCGTTAGGATCAAGCTCTTGGGCTTTTAGCAAAGCGACAATGGCATTGGGATAGTTCGTTTCTTCGATAAAGGCATTGCCCATTCGAAGATATAACGCAGCTTTTTCTTTGTCTTGATTCCAACTTGCGCAGCCCACCAAAGTGAGTGCACAGGCAGCGATAATCCATTTACGCATGAATAAAAAGGTATCACTAGAGGGCTAAGAGTCAACCCTGAGCTCAGCAATAGTCTCCACATGGTCTGTCTGTGGAAACATCTCGAAAGTTTGCATGCGCTCCAGGCGGAATTTTTTGCCGAGCTGTTGAGCGGATGCGAAGAACCATTTCAGATCCCTTGCCAGAGAAACCGGGTGACAGCTGATATAGATGATCTTTTCCGGCTCCGCCGCAGCCAGAGAACGCATAATGTACTCGCTGGCGCCCGCACGAGGAGGGTCCAGGACCACCAGGTCCTGTTTTTGGATAGTCGCTCTGCGCATGTAGCTTTCCACGTCAGACATGAAATAGCGCAGGCGTTTTTCTTTATTTTGGGCGCGACCGCGCTCCACCAGTTTTGGGTTTAGTTCGACAGCCGTTATGTTGGCGGATTTATACTTGTTCATCAGCGGGAAAGTAAAGTTACCCGCTCCAGCATAGAGGTCAAAAACCTGCCGATACTCGGTATCTCCAGCCCAGTTCAACGTGGTTTCTAACAAATGTGGATTTTGAAAGCGGTTAACCTGAGAAAAGCCGATGCCATCGTCCTCGTCAGTGATCAGTCCGTAGCGGATCTCCTCATTTTCAGAGATATACATTTCCAGTCGCAAAAGATCTTTCGACTTTTTATCTGCGGCCCATTGGCGGACTTCCGGGAATTTCTTTGTCAGAACATCCTCTGTAATCAAGCAGTCGTCGATTTCGACAATCTCGTGGGAGTTTCTTGCAAAAAAACCGAAGCGGCCATTTTGAAATTTTGGCTGAATGCGATTGCGGTAGCGCAAAGAGCGCGGACTTGGTTGCAAAGGAAGGTAATCGAAATTCAAATCAGGATTGAATTTGCGGATTGTCTCCAGCACCAATGCTTCTTTTTGTTTTTGTTGTTCTTCCTCAGTCAGGTGCTGCCAGTTGCAGCCGCCACAAACATTAGCGACAGGGCAGGGTGGTGTTCTGCGGGAAGGACCCGGCTTCAGAACTTCAACAATGCGGGCTTCTGCAAAATTCTTTTTCGCGGTGGTGATTTCAACCAAGAGCTCATCATTGGGTGCAGCCAAAGGCACAAAAATAACAAGGCCATCGTGGCGGGCGATGCCCGCTCCTCCGATGGCCATTTTCTCGATCTTAACTTGGATGCGAGAATTTGCAGTCACAGACTACGCGTTGCAGATTTCGTGTTTTTCGAAGAACAATGCAAGTTCGCGAGCAGCAGATTCTACAGAGTCAGAACCGTGAACTGCGTTTTCACCTACGTTGTCGCCGAATTTAGAACGGATTGTGCCAGCATTAGCTTTTTTAGGATCAGTTGCACCCATGATTTCGCGGTTTTTCAAAACTGCGCCTTCACCTTGCAAGCACATCAACATAACTGGACCAGAAGTCATGAAAGAAACCAGTTCGCCGAAGAACGGACGAGCTTTGTGTTCTGCGTAGAATTCGCCAGCTTTATCAGCAGACAAAACAACGATTTTTGCAGCAGCGATTTTCAAACCGTTTGCTTCAAACATGCTTACGATGTCACCGATAGCATTTTTTTTCATAGCGTTTGGTTTGATGATTGAGAATGTTTGTTCGATAGCCATTAGGTATCTCCTTGTTATTTACAAATGGTATATGTGATCTCAAAAAATTCTGGTGTTTTGTGGAACTGGGATACGCACGTCCATTCTCTGCTTTGCAGAGTGATCAGGTTGCGAACGTTTACAATAGTTTGAATCGCAGTTCCTTCGGAGTCGTCAGCCTGAGTAAAGCCTTGTCCTTTAATCGTGTAGCGATAGTCTGGATTCAATAAATCCAATGTCTGTTCGACATCCTCCGTTGCCATGATGACAACTTCTTTGATGCGACCGGCTTGAGCTGTTGCGGATGCAAATAGCAAAGCAATGACTAAAAGCTTCTTCACGAGAGGTCTCCCTTTTTTAGGCCTCTTGTTAGCCTTGGGGGGACCTCGCTGTCAAGCTTTCCGTCCTAATTTCGCAAGTTTACGTACTCCTCTAAGGCATTGATAATATGGTATAAAGAGCTGGATTTAGAGAAATTTCCAGAAAAAGTATCCTGAGCTGAAAGCTGGTCGTACCACATGCCTTTTTTCGGGGTCGCAAAGAACTTAAACAGGGTGTCCATGGCATCATCGGCAGCTTTGTGATAGACGGCCTGTTCCGTGGCCGGGACTTCTTTGGCCAGGCGAACTGCTGCTTTTATACGCTCACATTGTGGCCAAAAGCGCGAAGAAGTCAGTTTAGGCGTGAAATCACTCCACATTTCGTCAAAAGCGATTTTTCTTACAGGATCAGTTCCGTGTTTATCGGCGGAAAGGAAAAGATTGTGGCGAACGGCTTTGCAGTCTTTGCCCGTCAGATCCTGATACAGGGAAAACAGCCATGACCATTCGAATTGGTGGCCAGGCTCGTAAACGAACTTGCCGTTGTCACGAAGATGGTTCCATTTTTCGTCGAAATATTCGCCTAGAATGCCGGTTTGTGGGTCGATGAATTTAGTCAAAGCCAGATTCGCCAGCTCTTCACCCAGCTTCCACCATTCTTGATCCTTATCGATCTGCATCCAGGCAATGGCAGATTCAAACATGTGCATGTGCGGATTTGATTTGAAAGAAACAGTTCCTTTTTCATCCAGCTCGGTGAAGCCACCAGCTTTCACACTGCGCTCGCGATAAAGGTATTTGATCAAATCTTTTGCGCGAGTTTTGTATTCTGGTTTCGGATCTAATTGGTAAGCCTGAGCCAAACCAAAAAGCGCAAACGCCTGTGTATAAAGATCTGGATTCATGCTTTTGGGAGTTCCGTCTGCCAGCACCGAATAACTAAATTCACCAGAAGGTTGTTGGTATTTATCAATCATGTAGCGCACACCTTGATTGACGGCAAAGGTGCCAACATCTTTGGATATCGTGTTCATACGCATTCCGGTCAGGAATGAATAGATTTGTCGGGATTGCACCATTGCACGACGAGGCATTTCCATGGGCTCGCCCTCGAAGGTTAAATTTTCTTCGAAGCCACCATTTTTACGATCAATGCCTTTGCCACTCCAAAGAGGGAAGACGTCGTTGGTAAGCCAGTTCTTTGAAAACTCAATTCGTTGAGAAGGATTCATAGCGCTCTCGGTTCTTCAGTAAAGGTTGATATCTGAAGCATAATTCCTAGGCGCCAAGGGTCAAGGCAAGTTTAGATTTTGTCGCTGATCAGTGCTGCCTTTAAGAATGTTTCGCCGGTGCAGGAACCGTTTTTACAGCTATTAAAGTTAATGCAGCCGCCGCGAGTTTGAACTCTATAAATATCATCCTCCAGGATGTCATCGGCACCGCGACTTAGAATACCCACGACTTCACCGCGTTTATTGAATAGTGGGGAGCCCGAGCTGCTGGCAAATGTATCGACTGAAACCTTGAAAAAGTTTGAATTGCTTTGAATGTCCCTGACCACGCCAACATCCTGCTTTAGTGGCAAACCCAAGGGGTATGACAAGCTCAGCACTTGGTCGCCTTCACGCAAATTAAAATCAGCAGCAATTTGAGCTGGTCTGACACCTTCGGCAGCTTGATCAAGCTCCACGATGGCGAAATCCATTTTGATATCCAGCGAAAGCACACGGCTGCAGGAATAAATAATTAAATTCGATGCTGTGTTATGAGCACCGAATACAAATCGTGCATTGGGGCAAGAGTTGGAATTTTGCATGCAGTGCGCGGCGGTTAGAACTTTATTAGGAGCGATCAAGACACCGCTACAGTGGCCCACAAGTCGTTGCTCCTGAAATCTTTCATTTGCACACAGGGGATACATGTCTTTAAGAAATGGAAAATTCTTGCGGGTACCATCGTAAATCATGGCTGTCGCCTGAGCCACGACCCATGTGCGATCTTGGACTGTGACCTCTTCGCGGGAATCACCATCGTAATAAACGGCGGCGCCATTCTTTACGGAGGCAGTTCCGGAATCTTTCGCAACACATCCGGCAGTGAATATTAATAAAATAATTCCCAGTGATTTCATTGGTCTGCATCTTAGCAAATGCGGGGTCTATTTAGGTGAAGTCTTTGGGGAATTCGTAATTTATACCGGGTCAATTGTCGACTGTTTTGACAGGGGCATTTTCAATGAGTTTTTAATTAGGGTTGAGGCTTGCCTCGGAGGGGTGGCGGGAGTAAACGGGGGGCTCACTTTAAGGAGTTTTTATGAAAGCCGTGCTTGCATTGATTTTCGTGGCATATTTCCCGCTAGTTTCTATGGCATCCTTCACACAGTTGCGTTGTAAAACTATCGGTGAGGAGGCAATCGTGACAGTGCAATTGAGCCGCGCTGTTGATGCGCAAAATCCTTGGGTGGGGTTCAACACAATTGGTGCAAACCTGATTGTTAAGAGAATCGGCGCACACAACCAATACTCCACACCAGTTACGCTTTCTCCGTTATCCCAATATGGTGATCTGAGCATGCGTGGTGATGCAACTCAAGGTGGAGTTTACTTGCAGCTTTATCCGGAAATTGCAGGCGGAACAGCTACTGGTAAATACACAGGTCAACTGTTCGTAAATGATCTTGATAAGCGCGAATATTTTGATTTCCGCAGCGAAGGCAACGAGCCTGGTTTGGTTTGTCAGTAACTAGTTATTGCGTTGCTTTTTTTGCTGTCGCTGAATCTTTGGTGGCAGCAGCTGATCCTGCGGGTTTGGCCAAATGGCCTTTCACTTTTTTGCAGGCAGCATAGTCCTTAAGAAGCGTTTGCAATGAAACTGCAGGCGCTTTCACAACAGCCGAATGCATTCCTGGGTATATAGCTCCGATATTTTTTTGAACTTCAGGCAAGAATGCATCAACGCTTTTTCGGTTGTAGCTTATTTTCGACGATAGATCCGCGCATTCTTGAATTTTCTTTAGATCAAATCCAAAGCCTCCGGTTTCAATTTTTTCAATTAGCTCATGACAAATTTCCGTGGTTTGTACATCGCACAGAGTGGATTTCACCCCACCTTGGAATTTGCATTCAGCCATGCCAAGTACATTTCCCTCATCATCCAGCTTTGTATACTGAAAGTAGGTGTCGAAATCATTTTTATAGGCTGTGGTTACATACTCATTCTTAAGAGAAACGATCTTTTTAAATTCATGTTCAGTTTGCTTTTGGTAAATATGATTTCCGGACGACTTGACGACCGACTTGTAGCCTTGTGCGACCAGTTCATCCGGAGTTAGGCCAAAGCCAAAATCCCTTACTTGATTTGCATCAGCGTAAACAAAGCTTGCGGATATTAAGATGGTAAAGAAGGTCGAAATCATTCTTAGCATACAGAACTAGTCGGCAGTATTTTGTTCAACATTTATACCCGACTATGATCCAGTCTGCTTTCGGAATAAAAAAACCCACGGTTCATCACCGTGGGTTTTTAGTTTCAAATATATGACTTAAAACTACTTCTTAAGCATAGATTGCATCGTCGTTCCCATGTCAGCAGGGGAGCGAGAGATTTTGCAACCAGCAGCTTCAAGCGCTTTGAACTTCGCTTCAGCAGTACCTTTGCCGCCGCTGATGATCGCGCCAGCGTGACCCATACGTTTACCAGCAGGAGCCGCAGCACCAGCGATGAACGCAGTTACAGGTTTCTTGAAGTGAGCTTTGATGTATTCAGCAGCTTCTTCTTCAGCAGTACCACCGATTTCACCGATCATGATTACACCGTCAGTGTCTGGATCTTCATTGAACAATTTCAATACGTCGATGAAGTTTGTACCATTCACTGGGTCACCACCGATACCTACGCAAGTGGATTGACCGATACCAAGTGCAGTCAATTGACCAACAGCTTCGTAAGTCAATGTGCCGGAACGTGAAAGAACGCCGATACGACCTGCTTTATGGATGTGGCCCGGCATGATACCGATTTTGCATTCGCCTGGAGTGATAACGCCTGGGCAGTTTGGACCAACCAAACGAGTGCGTTTACCCTTCATGTATTCTTTTACTTTAACCATATCAAGAACTGGGATGCCTTCAGTGATACAGATCACAAGATCCAAATCAGCATCAACAGCTTCCATGATAGAGTCAGCAGCAAATGGAGGAGGTACGAAGATCACAGAAGCGTTACAGCCTGTAGCCTCTTTTGCTTCTTTCACAGTGTTGAACACTGGAAGACCGATGTGAGTTGTGCCGCCTTTACCTGGAGTCACACCACCAACCATTTTTGTTCCGTATGCCAATGCCTGCTCAGAGTGGAATGTACCTTGAGCACCAGTGAAACCTTGGCAGATTACTTTTGTGTTTTTATTAATAAGAATTGCCATGTTCGCTTATCCTTTAATCGCAGCAACGATTTTCTTAGCTGCATCAGTCAAATTGTCTGCTGGAGTGATGTTCAAGCCAGACTCTTTCAACATTTTTTTACCAAGTTCTACGTTTGTACCTTCAAGGCGGCAAACCAGTGGAACTTTAAGACCCAACTCTTTAGAGGCAGCGATTACGCCCTCAGCGATGATGTCACATTTCATGATACCACCGAAGATGTTAACCAGGATGCCTTTTACGTTTTTGTCTTTAAGGATGATTTTGAACGCTTCAGTAACTTTCTCTTTGTTAGCGCCGCCGCCAACATCCAGGAAGTTTGCAGGCTCAGCACCGTGCAATTTGATGATGTCCAAAGTCGCCATCGCAAGACCCGCACCATTCACCAGGCAACCGATGTTACCATCAAGTTTGATGAAGGCTAGATCGAACTTGGAAGCTTCAATTTCAGAAGGCTCTTCTTCGTTAAGATCGCGCATTTCAACGATGTCTGGATGTCTGAACAATGAGTTTGAATCGAAGTTCATTTTAGCGTCCAGGCAAAGAACGTCGCCCTCTTTAGTAACAACTAGAGGATTGATCTCTGCGATAGAGCAGTCAGTAGCGATAAACGCATTGTAAAGACCCGTGAAGAATTTCGTAGCTTTGTTTACGATCTCTGGAGCCATACCGATTTTGAATGCCAACTCGCGAGCCTGGAACGGCATCAAACCAACAGTTGGATCGATGTCGACTTTGATGATCGCGTTTGGATTGTGTTCTGCAACTTCCTCGATATCCATTCCGCCCTCAGAAGAAGCCATCATTGCAGCTCTTCCAGTAGCACGGTCGATCAAGCAGGCAACGTAGTATTCTTTAGCGATGTTGCAACCTTGTTCGATGAAAACTTTTTGAACAACTTTACCTTCAGGGCCTGTTTGGTGAGTCACCAACGTCATGCCGATCATGTTTTTAGTGTATGCGGAAACTTCGTCCAAAGACTTAGCAACTTTAACACCGCCACCTTTACCGCGGCCACCAGCGTGGATCTGAGCTTTAACAACCCAAACTGATCCACCGATTTCTTTAGCAGCAGTAACTGCCTCTTCTGGAGAGTGAGCCAGCTTACCTTTAAGCGTCGCTACTCCGAACTTTCTCAAGACTTCTTTGGCCTGATACTCATGAATATTCATGTACTAACTCCGATTATGAACTTGCGTTTGTGGCCCCATTCAATATCAAATCATACTCAGAGACAAGGATTACCGCTCGGCGCAGGACTGATGGAAGGTAGGGAAAATGGGGAGTGTATTGCGTTTGCAAAACGTATCTGTGACTTTTGACTCACAGGTCGTGTTGCGCTCCGTAAATTTAGATATCAAGTCCGGCGAAGCTTTTGTCATTATTGGCCCAAGTGGACAGGGTAAAACAACTCTACTGAAGACTTTATCAGGTCTGGTAACCCCTCAGAATGGCAAAGTTTTTGTTGAACAAAGCGATTGGTCAACGCTAGGCAGCAAAGACAAGCTTCCACTTCTTAAAAAAATGGGAATCCTGTTTCAAAAGAACGCCCTGTTCGATTCTTTGACTTGCATTGAAAACATCTGTTTTCCGCTAAGGGAGACAACTCGTCTTTCGGAGTGGGAAATAACAAAGAAAGCTGAGAGTTTTTTGGATGCTGTCGGCATCCCCCATGCGCGTGATTTGTATCCTGATGAAATAAGTGGAGGCATGCAAAAGCGTCTGGGAATCGCTCGGGCATTGGCTTTGGACCCACAAATAATTTTTTATGACGATCCAACAGCGGGACTTGATCCAATCACTTCAAAGAAAATCATCACGCTGATAAAAACACTGCAACAACAAAACAACTCGACGATTGTAGCGGTGACGAATGATATGAATCGCGCCTATCAAATGGCGGACCGAATTGCGATGGTTGTAAATGAAGAAGTGATTATCACTGGATCTCCGAAAGAAACAGAAAATCATGCTGATCCAAGGGTGCGCCAGTTTGTACGCGGCCTTCTTGAGGGACCTCTGACGGCGCTTGACCCCGTGTAGTATCCAACTCTAAAATTTCAGAGTGATAGAATTCAAAAACATCGTCAAAAGATTCGGAGATCGCACAGTCCTTAATGGACTTTCGGCGACTATTCGCGAGGGCGAAATCGTATTTATTCTAGGAACCTCCGGAACAGGCAAGTCAGTTTTATTGAAAAATCTTGTGGGACTGTTAACACCGGATCAGGGTGAAATCTGGATCGACGGTCAGGAAGTGGCCAAGTTTACCGAGGAACAATACCTGCCGATTCGAAAAAAATGCGGCATGGTTTTTCAACATCCGGCTTTGTTCGATTCACTGACTGTTTTTGAAAACGTGGCTTTCGGACTGCGCCGACATTATGATTTTTCCGAAGAAATCATAAGGGAAAAAGTCACGAAAGCCCTTCGCCTGGTGCATTTGAATGGAGTCGATGAAAAGCTCCCAGCTCAGATCTCCTATGGCATGCAAAAGCGAGTCAGTCTGGCACGTACGGTGGCTTTGGATCCAAAAATCCTTCTTTTCGACGAGCCCACCACAGGTCTGGATCCGGTTACGACGACAGCGGTGAATAAGCTGATCCTGGATCTATCAAGAACTCTGAAGACAACATCCATAGTAGTCAGTCATGACATGAATTGTGCTCTTACAATTGCAGATCGAATCATCGTGCTTGATAAAGGGCAAATCGTTGAAATGGGCACGCCAGACGAACTAAAAAAATCGGAAGTACCACTGGTGAAGGACTTTCTGGCCGAGGTGCTGGCATGATGGCTTTTGCAGTGGGAATTCTGGATGAAATTGGCGGCACACTTATTTTTCTTAAGACGATAATCAGTACAGTCTTTGTAAAAAAGCTGAAAGTGCATGAGATCTTTGTTCAGATTTGGAAAGTTTCGATCGAGTCCTTTCCGACGACGGCAATGGCGGGGTTCTTCGTGGGCGCTATTATGGCCGTGCAATTCGCAATGCCTATTCGCGAATTCGGTGCTTTGGGTTTCTTGGGTGGTCTCGCGACCAGTGCGACTTTCCGTGAAGTAGGCCCGATGTTAATCGCCTTCATGTTAAGCGGAAAAGTCGGCGCATATACATCAGCTGAGCTGGGTACCATGAGAGTCACAGAGCAAATTGACGCCGTTCGCTGTTTAGGGGCAGATCCCATTCAGGAGATCATCGTTCCAAGATTCCTGGGTATAGTCATATCGAGCTTTTTTCTTTTGGCGGCGGGCTTAATGATGTCGGTATTTGGTGGCATGGCTCTGGCGCAGGCTTTTGCGGGAATTTCAGCAGAAGAATACATTCGCCACATCCCTACAATTGTCCATCCGATTTCAATTTTAAGCGGACTGATTAAAAGTCTGGTTTTTGCGGTCGTACTTGCAACAATTTGCACTTACAAGGGATACACCACGACAGGTGGGGCAAAAGGTGTGGGGCGAGCCGTCGTCGCAACTGCGGTTACCACGATGATTTGCATTGTGGTGATGGATTGGTTTACCAGCTTTCTTGGAGAAGTGCTTATCCAAGCAATCAGAGGTTACAGATCATGATCGCTTTATATGGACCTTTCCGTTACAAAGAGTTTTTTCAGCAACTTCACTTCGTCGCAAATCGCAGCCTTTTTATTATCGTGTTTTGTGTTTGCTTTGCGGCCATTGTCACTATTCTTGAGTCATCATTTCACATGAAATTGGTCATTCAAAACGATGCGATGGTGCCGGGATTTGCAGCTGTTTTGATATTGCGCGAACTCGCAGCGATTGTGACCGCTCTGCTATTGTGTTCCCGAGTGGGGGCCGGTTATGCCTCTGAAGTCGGTACCATGCAGATCACCGAACAAGTCGACGCTTTGAAAATGCTGGGAATTGATCCGATTAATTACCTGGTTATTCCAAGATTCTTTGCCTGCGTGGTAGGTGGAATTATTCTTACTTTAATATCAAATATGACCTGTTTGTTCGCAGCCATGCTGATCAGTCAGACGTATTTGGGCTACACGCCCGGGATGTTTATCAGTTCGATGCACAGGTTTGTGCAGTTTAAAGATGTGTATTTTGCAGTGATAAAAGGTGCCTGCTTCGGTGGAGTGATTCCTTTGGTGGCCTGTTATTTCGGTTTCCGTTGCCAACAGGGCGCGGAAGGTGTTGGCAAAGCGACCACAAATACTGTGGTCGTGGCTTCGATCGCAATTATTGTTATCGATTTTATTTTATCTTATACTTTTAGTTATCTTTATTGATCCTATTCGGGAGCGTTTATGAAAGTGGAAACCAAGGTCGGTTTGTTAGCTCTGGTTAGTTTAATCATGGTGGCAGCATTTGCTTATGCCATGGGTTTCATAACCCCGTTTTCAAATACTAAAGAACTAAATGTGATGTTCAATTTTGCGGGTGGAATTGAAGAGGGATCTCCAGTTCGAGTCATGGGTATTAAAGTGGGCAAAGTGAAGTCCATAGCTTTTGATCCAGAACACAAAATGGCTGACGGGGAAGAAGTAAAATTGCGTTTAACCATCACCATCGATAAGAAGGCCTGGACGAGTGTCCGTAAAGATTCCAAATTTTTCATCAATCTTGCGGGTGTCATTGGGGAAAAGTTTCTGGAAATCTCTCCAGGGTCGGCAACTTCCGGGGAATTTGCATCGGGTGAGTATGTTCGTGGTGAAGATCCTCCGCGAATTGATCAGCTTTTATCCCAAGGTTACGGTTTAGCGGGAAAAATGATCGAAATTTTGGAAAAGAACGAAGGATCTGTCACCAGCGTAATCAAGCAGATGGATTTGTTGGTTACAAACTTCAATCGAACGCTGGTATTGCTGGATAAAACCACTAAAAATCCTGAAATTTCACGGTTGCTTGATAATTCTATTAAAATTAGCGATGACGTAGCTTATCTTACGTCCAATCTTCGATCTAAAAAGGCTGAAGACACTTATGACCTGGTTCATAAGCTTCTTTTCCGTTTGGAACCGCTTGATGGCCCGGCTATTAAACAGTTCTTGCAAAAAGAAGGCGTCAGAGCCCGAATCTTTTAGGTCTGAAACTAAAAGGAGGCTTCCATGTTCCAACGTTTCACCGGCGTCGCAATCCTTGCCTTGCTGACTTCAAGTATTTCCTTTGCCGAGATTTCCACGACAGATCTGTGGTCTGATTCTTCGTCTGTTTCATCCAAAGCACTGAGTATCGAGCAGGATTATAGCGACTCCATGCGCGCCGAGCGCCTGGGGATGACCTACTCTTCAACTCTAAGCATGCGCCAAAGTCGTAAAGTCGGACTGGGAATGTCTGTGGGTGGTCAATTGGGGCTGGTTGGAATCACTGGCGAGTTTAATTTCGAAGATGAAAACAGTGTTGTAGCGGGATTCGGAACAGGTCCCGGATATAATTCCATCCAATTTTCATGGAAACATGCCTTTGAGGGCGATTATATCGCACCTTATTACACTGCAGGTTATTCTCGTTGGTATAATTCGATGGGAAATTCCACTTCTTGGAAGGAATCGGGGATTTTAGACCGTGTTTTAACCGACGATGAGAAACGTTCCGGGCAGTTTGGAACTGACTTTTTGAACGGATCTTTCGGCCTTCAGTACAATCAATTGTCCGGAGATTTGGCCGGAGTTTCTGTGTTCGCAGAAGTGGTTGCGATGTATGAAGTGAAGCGCTCACAATTGCTTCCTTCAGGAACGGTCGGAGCTTTGTACTACTTCTAAAAAAAAGTTCAGAAATTTAAATAAAAAAGGCTCGCAGAGATGCGGGCCTTTTTTATTTGAAACCCGCTACTGGAGCGGGTTTCAGGCATAAAAAAACCCCAGAGTTGCCTCTGGGGTTCAGTGTACTAAATTAGTACAGCGTCTAACTACTTAGAAGCTTTTTTAGTAGCTTTTTTAGCTACTTTTTTTGTAGCTTTTTTTGCTACTTTTTTAGTAGTTTTCTTTGCTGCTTTTTTAGTAGCTTTTTTTGCTGCTTTCTTTGCCATGTGCTCCTCCTAGGATGCAAACGTTGTTGTTGTTACTTACTTGTAAAAAACCTTACTTACCCTAAGTCTTCCCAAATCGACCACCGCCGTCAACAAAAAAATTTCTTGCATATTTTTTGCGATCAACAAGAACCCAAGGAGGCACCTCTTGATCACTTTTTTTATGCTTTCGATGTTCGGACAAGCGCTCGTTCAGCGTTCTCTTGCCAACATCGCGCGGGAATTTGCAATCTCTCAACGAACTTCAAGGTCTTTGATGATCTTGAACTTGGTTGCGATCACTTTTATCGCCGCGCTTTCCGACTCTGCGGTATCGCTCTGGCTTTTCTTCGGCATTCTTTTAATAAGTTTAAAGTTTTTTCCGGAAATTTTCCGCATTTTTCTTACTCAGCGACTTTCCATGGCCGTGATCCCCATGTTGGACAACCTTATTTTGGGGCTTCAAGCAGGAAAATCCTTTCGACAAAGTCTTCATGTGGCGATCGAAAGTCAAAGTGGCTGGCAAAGGAATCAGCTGCGCGAAATTTACAATTCCGTAGTCACGGCGGAAATTGTCATCGCCACGAAATCCGCACGGATAAAGGATTTGCAGGCGGACCTTCTTGAGATCGACCGGTCACAGACGCGCGTGATTGATCAGGCAAAAGCGCTGCGCCGGCAGTACAAAGTGGAAGAAAATTTTCGACGTAGGTCCGGACAAGTGACCCAGCAGATAAAGATGCAGGCGATAATTGTCACCGCCCTTTATTGCGCCCTTTTGGCGTTTGTATTTGTGCAATTTGGCTTCGCTCGCCATCGATTTTTAATTTTGGGCTCTCTTTTTATGTTCGTTTTTGGGCTGATTATTATTTTTAGTGTGGGTCGGAGGATGAAATGGAAGGTGTAGCACCCCCGTTGGCGCTATTGTTATGCGTGAAACGGGCACTTGAGAAAGGTCAACCCACGAAAGTTGGCGTGATGAACTATTTAAAACGGCATCAGGGCGATTTTCCATCTCTTGTGGGTCGCTGGTTGGCGCTGTTGCAGCAAGGAAAGGTCACGCATGGCCTCATTAATCAGTCCTTATCTCCCCATCGGCAGGTGCTTTTGCAGCTTTTGGAGCGCGGAATACGCGGCGAGGCCATATATAATGTCATTGTCAGCCTGGAAGAGGAGATGTTGGAGGCTTGTGAGGATGATATTCGTACAAAGCTCACGAGACTTCCTTTTTTATTGCTGATCCCCCTTCTTTTATTCCAGTTTCCGGCCTTTCTGCTGCTGCTTTTTGGTCCGCTGCTGCAAAATTTTTTTCACTCTTTGGGAGGGGGGTGATAGAGTGAGCCCGTTGGGGGAAATCCATGGCTGAGCTTGAAACTAAAAAGAAGACGGTATCACTTGAAAAGCTGGTTGAAGAGTTGATGAAAGATCAACCAAACAGAAATCTGGTGAAACAGCTGACTTCAGAGCTTGGAATGGAATATTCCGGAGATCCGATGACTCAAATGAATACAGTTTTGCAGTCTATGAACACAGTCTTACTTCGTTCCAACAGAAGCAGAGACTTAGAAAGCTAGTCAATCATGTCACAAATCTATAAATCGATCCTGGAAACCATCGGGAACACCCCGTTGGTGGAACTTCGTAACGTAACTAAGAACTCAAAACATAAATATTTCGCAAAGGTTGAGTACTTTAATCCTGGCGGCAGCATCAAAGATCGTGTTGCCGTGGCGATGATCGAAGAAGCTGAAAAACGCGGTGATTTGAAGCCGGGCGGTACCATTGTTGAAGCAACATCTGGAAACACCGGGGTTGGTTTGGCATTGGCAGCAGCTGTTAAGGGATACAAATGTATATTTGTGATGCCCGAGAAAATGAGTGAAGAAAAAAGAGCTATTTTGCGTGCTTATGGCGCCCAAGTGGTCATCACTCCGATGGTGGAGCCAGAGCATGAGCTAAGCCACTATACTGTTTCAAAAAAGATCGCTGATGGTATTCCCGGAGCGTTTTTGACGAATCAGTTCTTTAACAATGACAACCCAACACGCCACTATCAGACAACAGGTCCAGAAATCTGGAGTCAAACTAATGGTAAAGTGGATGTTTTGGTGGGTGGTGCTGGTACTGGAGGAACTCTTTCAGGCTGTGCTAAATTCCTAAAAGAGAAGAAGTCTGAAGTTAAAATCATCTGTGCGGACCCAATTGGTTCGATTCTTTATGATCTTTATTATCATAAAAAGATCGTGGACCCTCCAGGTTCCTATAAAGTTGAGGGTATTGGCGAAGATATGCTTCCAGGCAACGTTCACTTGGATATCTATGACGGTTTTGTTCGTGTCGGTGACCCAGAAGCTTTCGAAATGACTCGCAGATTGGTTGCTGAAGAGGGTCTTTTGGTTGGGCCATCCAGTGGAACAGCGTTGGTCGCTGCCATGAAGTATGCAGAGAAAATTGAGAAACCACAAAATATCGTGGTGATTTTCCCTGATAGCGGCCGTCAGTACTTGAGCAAAGCGTTTAATGACAAGTGGATGATCGAAAACGGCTTTTTGAAGGCGGATGATGTAAAATCCGTTTTCAACAGAGTGATTAGCGCTGAAGAAGCCCTTAAAAATCTTTCTAAATAGCAGGTAAAGACATGAAAAATACGAATTCTCAACTTGGCTTTGCAACCCGCGCGATTCACGCGGGCCAATCACCGGATCCAACAACCGGCGCTATTATGACTCCGGTTTATATGACCTCGACTTATGTACAATCCTCCCCTGGCGTTCACAAGGGCTGGGAGTATTCTCGCACTCACAACCCCACTCGTCGTGCATATGAAAATTGCATGGCCAGCCTGGAAAGTGGCAAGTATGGATTTGCATTTGCTTCTGGTTGCGCAGCAACGACTGTGATTTTGCATCTTATCAAAGGTGGTGACCATGTGATCGCCATGGATGATATGTACGGCGGTACTTTCCGCTTGTTTGATAAAGTTTTGCGCCATGATGGCATGGAGTTTTCATTCGTTGATTTGACGAACGTTGAGAACTTTGAAAAGGCCATCAAACCAAATACAAAAATGGTTTGGTTGGAAACTCCAACAAATCCAACATTGAAATTGGTTGATATCAAAAAGATCTGCGCGATTGCGAAAGCAAAAGGCATCCTCGTAGCCGTTGATAATACTTTTATGAGTCCGTACTTCCAACGTCCCCTGGAGTTGGGTGCTGACATCGTGGTTCACTCTGCGACGAAGTATATAGGTGGACACAGTGATGTGGTTGGTGGCGTGGCCGTGACTTCTCGTGAAGACATCGCAGAGCGCATGGCATTCCTGTCCAACTCCATGGGTCCGATTCAAGGTCCTTTTGATTCCTTCATGTGCTTGAGAAGCTTGAAAACTTTACCTTTGCGTATGAAGGCGCATCAGGAGAATGCGATGGCTGTTGCCCGCTTCCTTGAGGGTCACGCTAAGGTTGAAAAAGTGATTTATCCAGGTTTGGAAAGTCATCCTCAGCACAAATTAGCCAAGGAACAGATGCATGGTTACGGCGGAATGATCACGTTCTACATCAAAGGTGGAATGGATGCTGCCCGTAAGTTCTTGGAAAATGTAGAAATCTTCGCGTTGGCCGAGAGTTTGGGCGGGGTTGAGAGCTTGATTGAACATCCAGCGATCATGACGCACGCCTCCGTGCCAGCTGAAAACCGCAAGGCTTTGGGCATCGATGACAGCTTGATTCGTCTTTCAGTGGGAATTGAGGACCTGAACGACCTATTGGGTGACCTAAAATCTGCTTTCGACAAAGTCTAATTGTTGACAGGCAGGGGGGCAAAAGTTAAACCAATGTCTCTCGAATGGCTTGGTAGCTCAGTTGGTAGAGCAGAGGACTGAAAATCCTTGTGTCGGCGGTTCAATTCCGTCTCAAGCCACCATTTTTTTAGATTCTAAATCCCGCTCACAAGCGGGATTTTTTTTGCCCAAAATCCGTGGGCTCTATTTCCCTTTGCAGAAAGCAGTTTTACCAAGTTCACAGAGAGCTTTTTTCATTTCCGCATTCTCTTCTTTGATAGATGCCAATTCGCGAGCCTGCTTTTCAAGCTGTTCATCATGTCCTTTGAATTTCGCATAGAGTTCTTTAATTGCTCCAATAATAGGCGAAACCAGCTTCGAGTAGGCGACAGATTTATAGCCATCTTTTACTGAGGTTACTGCCTCTGGAAATTGCTTTTCGACTTCCTGGGCAATGACACCAATGTCGTGCCTTTGTTCGTGCTTCGTTGGTTGATTAACATCATGGCGCCAATCAAACTCAACTCCACGTAGACTCAGAATTTTTTCAAGTGGGTTTTGGATTTCAATAATATTTTCTTTCAGGCGCATATCGGAGCTAGTATTCCAAGCTGTCGCCAGGGCCGAACCATTTACGTGTAGAAGTGCAGAGGGTGACATTGTGCCCACTCCGACAAAGCCACCGTTGGGATTGATTGTCGATGCTGTACCAGTTCCATTTAAAACAGAAATATTGTTCAGCATGTCCCAGTAATAGCTCGTTTTAACTGTCCCGCCGACGGTAAAGTCTAAGTGTGTGTTTCCCGAAGTTCCTTCGACACGAATCCCCGTGTTGGCTCCACCAATAATGGTAAGGTTCTTATCCGGTGAAATGGTTCCGATACCTACGTTGCCGGAAGATAGAATGCGCATTCTTTCGTTACCGGCTCCATCGGCGATCAGAATATTGTTGGAAGAAGTTGCGATGGCCGTTCCATCATTCGAACCGATCACGACGTTGTTGCTTCCGGTTGTGATCGCAGAACCAGCATTGTAGCCGACACCGATATTGTTAGATCCCGAAGACATTCCCATAAGTGCAGAATGGCCAAGGGCTGTGTTTGTTGTGCCAGTATTATTTGCGACCGTTGCGCTTCCAGATAGGGAGTATGCCCCTAGAGCAGTGTTTTTACTGTTCGCAGCTGTTGTCGTGGGGTCCGAACCGCTCATAGAACCATATCCAACAGCAGTCGATTCATTTAATGCTACGTTGGATGCCAATGCGGCTCTTCCGACCGCGACGTTTCTACTTCCCTGAATATTAGACATCATGGCGCTATAGCCAAGACTGACATTTCCCCACGCGACGGTGCTGTTTTGCAGGGAATAGTTTCCCAGTGCGGCGTTCTCACTTCCAGTAGTATTCTTCTGAGAAGAGTAGACTCCGACGGCGACATTTTGTCTGCCCGTAGTACTGGTTAAAAGAGATTCATATCCTACGGCAACATTGAGATCGCCCGTTGTGCTTGATGCCAATGCGGAACGGCCCAATGCCGTATTAAAAGATCCGGTAGTATTGCTCCCTAAAGAGAACACACCAATGGCCGTGTTATGTATAGCAGTTGTGGTTTTATTTAGAGAGTAGTATCCAACACCAGTATTGCCGGTTCCAGTTGTTAACAACTGCAAAGCATAATTTCCTATCGCGGTGTTTGAGTTTGCTGGCGACACGACGGCCGTCAGTGCACTTTGTCCAAGGGCCGTGTTATTCGAATCAGTGATGCCTGTTAAAGAATTCATGGTGACAGGCGTCCACTGGGTTCCATTAAATTGCAAAACTTGATTGGATGTCGGTGCCGTGCTGGCAACGGCTCTTCCTTGAATACCTGCAACCACAGTTGCCCCTTGAGTTCCGGTGACATCGCCAGCAACAGTACCAGTAAAGCCAGCCGCATTTCCTGCGATATTACCACTGACATTCGCACCCGTGATTGAGATCGCCGTACAGGCGAATCCGCCGACAGGGGAGATGAAAGACAATGTCGATGCAGCAGAGTTACAAGTCGGAAGACTTGAGTAGGCAACGTAATTGCCGAAGGTCGTTGTTAAACCACTAACATCACTTTGTTGTATGCCTGAATTAATCCAGCTGCCACCACTGTATTTTAAGAATTGATCATTAGTGGGTGAAGAAATTGATAGTGGTACACCACTGATTCTTGCGACTGTCGGATTCGGATAGCTGCCACTCAAATCTCCGCCGGCAGATCCAGTTGGGGCTGCGCCAGTGATTGTCGTATTGTTAACCGAGGTGATGCGACCATAAGTATCAACTGTGATAACTGGAACAGCCGTCGCAGAACCATAAGTTCCTGCGGTAGCGCCGGAAGTACTTAAAGAAAGCGTTCCTGTAGTTGTGATCGGTCCACCCGTAAGTCCTGTCCCTGCATTGATTTGTGTGACAGTGCCGCTGCCGCCACCTCCGCTACTCGGAGTTCCACAAACAAGCTTCGTTCCATTCCAGCTGAGGAACTCACCGGCACCACAGGCAATGGAGATTGTTCCATTATTGTTGATGTCATTCTTTAAAACGAAATCACTGGCGATATTTGCGCCAAGTTTTTGCGCTGTTTGTGCATGACCTGCGTAAGGAACTGCTCTGATGTCATTATCCGGTGAGATAGTTTGCCAGCCCGAGCCGTCATGAAATGAAACTCTCAAAAGACGACCTGCAGTTGCAGTGGCGCTATACGAAGAAGTTCCCGCAGAGCAAGTGTAAGACATGCCGTTGTTGGTACAAGATCCGCACATGTAAGTTAGACCGTTATTGAAAATATCAACCACGGTTCCCGCGCCAGCACCTGCTATGTACTGAATGGACCCATTGCCGATGGGAACATCAAAGACACCGTCTGAATTTGCCAGATTGATTGCAGTAACTTGCTCTTGATAAACTAAACATTGGCCCGAAGGATCCATGATTTGAAAGACGAAAGAAACGTTTGAGTTCTGGAATGGAGTTCCGTCTGATTTAACTATTCGCCCTTGGTATGTGAGTGAGCTTGATGAAGCAACGGAAGCCGCCTCGGAATTTGCCGAGAGACTTAATATAATTGCGCCAAATAAAGCCAAGACTCTGTTTGCCACGTTGAAAGCTCCTTAAAATACGTTCCCGCGGAGTCGCGCTATGCTAGCCACAATAGCTATTAATAAATCGGAATTTCAGAGACTTGCCTTGAATGATCATAAGGCTGGGAATCGTCAGTTTTTGGGTGCTATTTTATTCTGAAGCCGTGTCTTGCAGTTTAATTGCAGATGGGGTGGCTTGAGTGCTTGAAATAATGTGTGCACAGTGGTGCACACGGGGGATTTTAAATATGGGGTTTATGATTAAAACCCCATGTTTATATGAATCTACTTTTTTTCCAACAAAGCTCTAAGCATCCACGCAGTTTTTTCGTGAATCTGTAGTCGTTGAGTTAATAGATCGGCTGTTGGTTCATCGCTGGCTTTTTCAACTACCGCAAAAATACTGCGAGCAGTGCGAGCCACAGTTTCCTGACCGTGAACAAGTGTTTCGATCATTTTAGTTGCGCTTAGTTTTTCGCCTGGAATTTCTTTGATAGAAGAAAGTTTTGAGAACTCTGCATAAGTACCTGGTGCGTAATGACCCAAAGCACGAATGCGTTCAGCGATGGAATCAACTGCCAATGCCAATTCGTTGTACTGAGTTTCAAACATCAAATGCAAAGTTTGGAACATCGGGCCTTCAACGTTCCAGTGAAAATTATGAGTTTGAAGATAAAGTGTGTAAGTGTCTGCCAACAATGTGGATAGACCTTTTGCGATTTCTTTTCTGTCTTTGTCATTGATGCCGATATTGATTTTCATTGTGTACTCCTGTTGCGGTTCTCATCTTAGTCCAAATAGACGTGTGTTTGAAATGAAAATGCAATGAGGCTGGACGGGGCGGGTTATTTCCTTGAGACAAATTTGTTATCAGCCAGATAGAATCGCAATGGCCATAGAGCAGCATCTCCCGCATAGTCCACCCCGATTCTAGGTCGTTCTATGATTTGACTCGTTGTAACCTTAAAACCACTGTCACTGATACAGAGTGCCGATTGTTTTCGCCACATTTGCAACCCGTTGTGATCCTTATTGATTTCATAGTGTCTGCAAAGTTTGCCGGGACCATTGGAAACCAGCTGCGATTTTTCGAACTTTGCGGCCAAGGGCAATGGCTCAAGAGCGCGGATCAAAACGGCTTCGGGATGTTGTTCGGAACGGGTGACGACATTCAGGCAAAAATACATTCCGTATATTTGATAAACGTAACTGTGTCCCCCGGAAAGATACATGGATGAAGTACGGGGAGTTCGCCGACCTTCAAAGGTATGGCATGCGGGATCCTTGATGCCGAGGTAAGCTTCGACTTCAACAATGCGGGCTTGATGCACTGATCCCGTGGTCTTGATATGCAGGGTTTTTCCCAGGAGCGATTTAGCCACCGTGATCGTATCCTCAAAATAGAAATCTTGAGGAAGAATCTTCATGGTGTTCTTACAACGAAGCTGATTTGACGACCGGCTTTTTCTTTATCACGTCTGTGGGAGTGAAAGAATTCGTCTTTGACTGTGTCCAAATGCAGAGTGAATACCTTTTCCAAGGAGATTCCCTGTGATTCCAACTGGGACTTAACGATCAGATTTAAATCCACCAGGGATTTATCGCTAGAGATCGCAGTATAAAACATTTCTTTTTCTTCAGAGGAAATCTCGGGAAGACTTGCCAGAATCTGGTCTCTGATATCGTTGCCACATTCAAAGCTGTCTTTTTGGATATGTGGACCGATGACGACTTCAATTTCTTGCGGGGAAATACCCCGGTTTACCATCTGGTGAATTGTATTGATCAAAATACGATTTGCGACCCCACGCCATCCGGCGTGAACACCAGCAATGGTGCCGGTTTGTGGGTGAAAGAACAGCGCCGGTACGCAATCTGCGGTGATCACACACAATGCCAGGCCTTTTGCCGTCGTAATGAGGCCGTCAGCATTTACCTGGTAGTCCAAGCTTGCGTCTTTGGACTCCACGACTATATCACTGTGAGTTTGTTTGACTCTGACAAAATCAAAGCCAGGATAGGCTTTCTTTAAGTTATCCAGTTGCGACTCTTTCCCGCCGAAAAAGTAGGAAATACCATTCGCATTAATTTCGTATCCCAGCGGAGTTTTTTCGATATTCACATCAAACCCCATTTTTTAATCAGGAGAGAGATATCCTCGGGCCAATCTTTTTTAAAGAACATTCTTTCCTGAGTGCGCGGATGGGTGAAACCCAATTCTGCAGCATGCAGCAGGAATCTTGGCAAAGATCGCAGGTCTTCTTGAATGACCCTTTGTTCGACAGATTTAATTTTCTTGTCAGCCCCGTAAGTGGAGTCACCGGCGATAGGTAATCCGCTTTCAGATAAATGCACACGGATCTGATGAGTGCGCCCGGTTTCAAGCTTCATTTTCATATAGCTGAGACCGCTTTTGCGTGCCAACGTTTCGTAATGCGTGACCGCCCACTTGCCAATTTCCGGAGGATCATTTGGGTCCAGCAAAGGACGACGATCATCTCCCAGGACCGATGCATATTTCTTGCGATCAACAGGGTGTCGCGCCAAAAAACTTTTTATTGTGCCACTTAGGTTTCGAGCAGTGCCGATGCAAACTGCATAGTAAATTCTATGCGTGCTGCGCTCTTTAAACTGTGCAGTGAGAGATTCATGGGCTTTGTCATTCTTCGCAACGACGATGATCCCACTGGTTTCTTTATCCAAACGATGAACAATACCTGGTCGTTCTTCGCCAAACTTCATCGAAAGATCATCAGTGTGCGAGATAAGTGCATTCACCAGGGTGTCGTGTGCATGTCCTGCGGCCGGATGAACCACCAGGCCTGCTGGTTTATTAATGACGATCACATCTGAATCTTCAAAAAGCACATCTAACTTCAAATCGTAGGATTGCAGCTCTGTGGGAACCGGTGCAGGAATTGTGATTTCAATGTTGTCTGTCGACTTAATAGGTTGGGAAGCCTTGGCTGACTTCCCATTTACCTTAACAAGATCATTATCGATCAGATGAGCAGCACGGGTGCGATTTTCGATTTCAGGCAATAAAGCGAGCGCTTTATCCAAACGCAAACCAACCATCTCTGGCAAAGCTGTGAGCTGAATTGTTTGATCGGAATGTTCAGGGTTGGATTTATTTTCCAAGCGCTTTTTTGAAGTTTTTCATGTAGGAATCAGCGACTTTCTTGTCATCAATTCCCAACGCTCTTGCAATTTGCACGACATATCCGCGTACAAAAACAACTGCTGGAAGATTATCTGGCTCAGTGCTTTCGATGGCTTTTACATACCAAGCATTGATCTTGGTAATCTCGCTCATGCGCTCAACAGTGATGCCTTTGTATTCGCGAACCTTTTTAATGAATTCGCCTGTCCAGTTTTCCTGAGCTTTGATCTCTGCTTCCAGGGCTTCGTTTTTTTCGAAGACTGGTGCAGGCTTTTTCTCGATTGCTTTTGGTTCTGCAGGAGTCACTGTTTTGCTGGCTTCAACGATGGATGCATAAGTCAGTTCGTTGAGGGAGGCCAAGCCGCTTAATAGTCTTTGGTCGTAGATGTTACGTAGGATCTTGTTACCAAGAACCTGATACGCCTCTTCGATCAGGACCAAAAATTCACGGGCTTCGTGTTCAGAGAAGATTGTGTAAATAGCTGGATTTTCGCCTGAGTAGGTATTGCGAGCTCGTTCATAGGCCGCAGTCACTTCGTGTTGAGGTGAATTAGCGGGTAGTTCAAGAATTTCGTAGTAATTATAACGAGTAGTCGCTTCCATGCACCTATTATACTACGGCGCGAAGCTCCTCGGGATCAATAAGTTGTTTGCACGTGGTTAAAAATTGTCCCGCCAGACCTGTGAATGGTTGGGCGAATAGCACGTGTTCACGGCCTTTGACTGACTGCCACACTGCATTGTCGAAATCGATCGCACCCGCAAAATCAATACTAAGGTCGTAGTACTTGTTGCAGACGCTTTTAATCCCGTAACCCAGTTCAGCGTTATTTTGGTAGCGGCAATTGTTAACCAACAAGCGAACCGGCTTATTCGTCATACTTTCGAAGAAGTCATAATTCAATCCGGTTTGTTCTTTCAGGAAGGAACGGAATGAAAATGGTTTACCCAATGTGCGTTGGCGGTGACTGCGCAACGTGGAGATCATATTGCCGTAGGCATCAGGTGTGGAATCCTGTTTTAGCGTATGGCAGACAAAGGCTTCAATAAAGCGATAGGTTTTTTCAATGCTGGTAGGTTCTGGTGTTGTGACCAAAAACTTTTCATCGGCAGCTTTAAAAAGTTCCAAGTGCGGTTCAAGAGCACCGGCACCCAAATCCACGATCACGTAGTCAGCGCGCAAAGAGTGAAGCTGCGGGATGAGGGATTGAATCTGCTCCATAGTAAAGTCGATTGGAGACCAGGAATCCCAGAAACCCTGTACGTAAGAAAGATTTTGATGTTGAGTCGGAATCACCAGTTCTTGAAGTGTTTTTACGCCTTCGAAGTAGTGGCGAATGTTCATATGAGAAGGTTTGATGCCCATCACGGTGTGAATATTTGCACCGCTGAGATCAAGATCCACGATGACGACCGAGTGACCAAGTTTTGAAAGCGTGATTCCCAAACTTGAAGAAACAAACGTTTTGCCGACGCCGCCCTTGCCAGAAGCTGTAACCCAAATTTTGGCTGCAGCCTTGTCTTTGGAAGAAGAGTTTTTGAAAGCTAAAACATCGTTGTTTTCTTGTTCGAAGTCGCGATCCATGGACTGTCCTATTTCAAGGGGGAAATTAATATTCCTTTTTTAGTCTCTTCGGCTTCAGATGCGCGAATATAAAGGGGAATAAACGATTTCCAGTCCAAAGTTTGACCGCGTTCGGCGCGTTTCTCTGCCATTAACCCCAAAGTTTTTGCCAAAGGCTCATTGGGAAATGCGGAGTTCAGATGCATTTTCATTTTTAGTTCTTCGGGAAAGTACTCGTGATAGGTCTCCCAACCGTCACCAACAACCGTGACATCGCGATCGATGTGTTGGGAAAGTTCGCGTACAGGAATGGCGGCTGGACCTTTTAGGTACACGGGTTCATCACCCGAACAATCGAACATTCCAAGGTACACCATGTTCTTGTAAGCATTCATGATTGCCAGAACCGGGAGCTTGGATTCGCGAGCTTGCTGAGCCAGCAACATCAAAGAATCTATGGTGACCATGGGTTTATTAAAGCTATACGCGTAAGTTTTGCCAGCGTTGGCTGCGACACGAATACCTGTAAAACTCCCTGGACCTTGCCCGACGGCAAAGACATCAATGTCTTCCAGTCGAAGACCGGCTGTTTCTAAAGTTCTTTCAACAAATGGGGAAATGATTTCGGTATGAGACTTTTGTCGCTGAGAGGATTCTTCAGCGACGATTTTTCCATCTTGAATAACAGCGACCCCGCCTAGCAGGGTGCTGGTTTCCATTGCGAGTATCTTCATAGACTAAAGATGCGAGTAAAATCATTGAACAAGGCAAAGATCATCAAGCTCATCAACAAAGCCATACCGACTTGTTGGGCGATCTCCATCTTGCGCAAACTCAGCGGAGCTCCTTTTATTACCTCGATGGTATAGAACACCAAGTGTCCACCATCAAGCACTGGAATTGGCAAAAGATTCAGAATGAACAGATTCACAGAGATAATTGCCATCATCTGTAAGAAAGGAGTGATACCAATTTTATATGTTTCACTGGCTGCCTGACCGATTGAAATGACGCCGCCAATATTCTTAGGGGAGATTTTAGCCTCAAACAGGCGAACAAAGCTCATCACTGTCATCACAGTGAAATCCCAAGTTTTCTCGGTACCACGAACAAGTGCTTCGATCGGGTTGTTGGTGCGCACCACCAGTGTTTCTGGAGTGGAAAGGTTCACAACAGGTGCAATACCAATTGTGTAGCGCTTTTCCTCGGTGCCTGCAGCCGTCATCTGCGTGGTCATTTTAGGAGTGATCTTCAAATCTACGATCTGGCCCTCACGTTGAACTTTGATATCAACCGGGTTTTTGCCATCAAATGATTTGATATTGGCAATAACGTCGTCCCATTTGTTCAAAACAATGTTGTTGATTGAAACCAGGCGGTCGCCCTCTTTCAATCCCGCTGCTTTTGCCGGGGAGTTGTCCATGACTTTACTTAGATAAAGCTCAGAGGACTCAAGACCCAGATTGCTCATCGTGAAAGTTTTCATGCTTTCAAGTGGCGCCAGAGTCACAGTAAGAGCCTTGTCTTCTTTGTCGCCCTCGCGTTTGCCCATAATATCCAAAGACAATGGTGCGCTAACGTTGGCTTTTTCAAGTGCCGCTTGCAGTTCTCTCCAGTGGCTGACTTTGGATCCGTTGATGCCGACAATGGAATCGCCGGTACGCAGACCCAAGGCAAATAGAGCGGTGTTTGGAATCACGCCCACCGTTGTGCCAGCAGAAAGAGCTGTAAGGCCTTCAACATTGGCCATGTAGTCATAGGCACTTAGGATGTTGGGATTTGGTTCAGCCTTCGCAAGGACAGAAACTTTTGATTCCTCTGGGCTGCCTTCGTGTTGAACGACGACATCAAGGTGCAGATCCTGATTGGCTTTAAGACTTAGAACGTTTTGGATTTCTTCCCATGTTCCGATTTTCTTATCGTTAATGGAAATTACGCGGTCTCCGGAACGGAAGCCAGCAGTGTAAGCGGCAGTATCTTGTTTGATATCACCAAGCATCGGTGCTTTTGCATCTTCACCGATGAAGGCCACCATCATTAGTACGAAGATGGCAAAAAAGAAGTTCATCAAAGGACCGGCAAGAACAACAGCGATACGCTGCCATACCGTCTTATGCGTGAACGCAACCTTTTTGTCTTCCTCGGAAATCTCAACGCCTGGTTGTTCACCAAACATTTTAACGTATCCACCAAGTGGGATAATGGAAAGGGCGTAGGTAGTATCGCCTTTTTTGTATTTTAGGATTTTTTTACCGAAGCCCAAGCTGAAAACTTCGACTCTAACACCACACCAACGGGCCACCAGGAAATGCCCCAATTCGTGAACGAAGATTAAAATACCCAGTAGAATGACGAATGGTAGAACTACTGATAAACCGCTGTGAATTAAATTTAATAGCATTTCCATCCGGTTATTCTAATTGGTTAGAGCTTCCCGGAGCTACTAAATTACAAAATATATGTCGAGGTGCTCGACTTTATTCTTACGACGAAAGATGAGATAGGATCACAACTCCAAGCAGAATTACAGGACTTGCGAATAGGACACCGTCAATTCGATCCAAGACCCCGCCGTGGCCAGGCATGATTTTTCCGGAGTCTTTTACGTCCGCAACCCTTTTTAGCAAAGACTCAAAGAAGTCTCCGAATTGACCGACAAATCCTGAGACAGCGGCAAGTCCCAAAATGAAATACCATGGGTAATCCACCAGCAAAAACTTCCAGCAAAGGAAGCCCGCAAGAACAGAACCAACGATACCACCGAAAGACCCTTCCCAGGTTTTCTTAGGGGAAACGGTAGGCATTACTTTGTGTTTTCCGATCAAGACACCGAAGCAATAAGCCATCGTGTCGCCAGCAAATACCACTGCGAGCAAATAAATGAACCAAGAAAGACCGGCTTCCTGATCCAGCAAGCGATATGCGAATGACGGCAAAAGACCCACGTACATCAATCCCAAAGCGGAGTGGGCTTGAAACTTGGTCATGCGTTGCAGATCGCCGGATTTGTGCAGCTGCAAAAGGCTGATGATGGTTAAAACAATCATGGAAAGTGCGAAGATGATAGCACCCAAGTTCAAAGCCATCGTGGATACGAAAAAGACGAACAAAGTTAGTGCGAAAAATGCACCTTTTAGCAGGAAGGAATTTTCGGACTTAAACAGAATGCCCAGAAGTTCCCAAGCACTAAAAACAACCGCGACGGCAATGATGATTTTAAGTCCCTGAATTTTTAGGAAATAATAAAGTGCAAAAATAATTGCCAATGCCACGATGGCAGAGGCGGCTCTAGTTAGAAAGCTTTTCCAAGTTGTCATTTGTAGAGACCTTGCCATAGCGGCGTTGTCTCACGGAAAAAGCATTTAAGGCTTCCTCAAGATGAGCTTCTGTGAAGTTAGGCCACAGAGTTTCCGTGAAGTAGAATTCCGAATAAGCGGCCTGCCATAGTAAGAAGTTTGATAGTCTTTGCTCGCCGCTAGTTCTAACAATCAAATCAGGATCTGGAGTCGGATACGTGCTTAACGAAGTGCTAATCAAAGCCTCATCGATCTCATCAGGTTTAATTTCGCCTTTAGCCACCATCTGTGCAATATCACGGACAGCTGAAGTCATTTCCTGGCGAGAGCCATAACTCAAGGCAAAGACCAGGTTCAGGCCTGTGCATTGAGCTGTAGCTTCGCGAGCTTGCTTGATTGCGTTGAAAACATCTGAAGGAACTTTTGATAGATCACCGATCACGGAGAAGCGGATATTTTCCTTAACCAAGTTACTTGTTTCCTTTGCCAGATATCGGCGCAGGATTTTCATAAGGAAAGATACTTCAGCCTGAGGGCGGAACCAATTTTCAGTAGAGAATGCGTATAGGGTAAGGTTTTTGATACCTTTGCGGGAGCATGCTGTGATGATTTTTTTAGCCACACGCGTACCTTTGATATGACCAAAAGTACGTGGCTTTCGCTTGAGCTGAGCCCAACGACCGTTACCATCCATAATGATTGCAATATGCTTAGGTAGAGTCACCGGGCTCCCAAACCTTAGATAGTCAAAATTGACTTTTCTTTTTCGTCAGCGATTTGATCCACTTTTTTGATCATATCGTCTGTCACTTTTTGAATGTCTGCTTCACCTTTTTTAGCTTCGTCTTCGCTTAGAGGTGCTTTTTTGTCAGCTTTCATTTTTTTGATAGCTTCATTTGCATCACGACGAGCCATACGAACAGCTACGCGTGCTTCTTCAGCGATTTTCTTAACTTGTTTTGCAAGGTCTTTACGGCGTTCTTCAGTTACGTCAGGGACTTTCAAACGAATCACTTTGCCGTCATTCATTGGAGCCATGCCCAATTCAGATTTAATGATCGCTTGTTCGATGTCTTTAAGGATAGATACTTCCCAAGGCGCGATAAGGAAAGATTTCGCATCTGGAGTAGATACGGAAGCGACTTGTGATAGTGGAGAAGGATTGCCGTAGTAGTTTACGCGAACGCCATCAAGCATTGAAACTTGAGCGCGGCCTGTACGGATTTTTTTAAGCTCTTCACCCAAAGCAAGAATGGATTTGTCCATTTGTGCTTGAGCAGTCTTTTTGATGTCAGCAATTGCCATGTTGAGACTCCTTAGTTGGACCCTAGTGAACCAGGGTGCCGATGTTTTCACCTTGAACAGCTTTAAGGATATTCCCTGGAACTGAAAGGTCAAAAGTAATAATCGGTAGTTTGTTATCCATGCACATAGAGATCGCAGTTGAGTCCATAACTTGGAGACCGCGATTCAGTACTTCGATGTAGCTGATCTTTTCGAATTTCTTCGCATCAGCATGTTTCACAGGGTCTTTATCGTAGATACCGTCAACTTTAGTCGCCTTCATGATCACTTCAGCATCGATTTCCATCGCGCGAAGAGAAGCGGCTGTATCTGTTGTGAAATAAGGGTTTCCGGTACCGGCACCGAAGATCACCAAGCGATTTTTCTCCAAATGGCGAATAGCTCTGCGGCGGATATAAGGCTCTGCGATTTCAGCCATTTCGATGGCTGTTTGTACACGGGTTGGAACACCGGCTTTTTCAAGAGCATCTTGCAAAGCCAGGGCATTGATACAAGTCGCAAGCATACCCATGTAGTCTGCACTTGCGCGATCCATGCCTTCAGCAGAAGCGGCAACACCACGATAGATGTTACCGCCACCGATGACGAGACCAATTTGAACGCCTGCCTTGTAAGCCTCTGCTACGTCATGCGCAATCTGTGTGATTGTCGCAGTGTTGATACCAGTTCCTTGCTTTCCAGCAAGAGCCTCACCACTTAACTTTAGCAAAATACGCTTATAGATAGGCGCTTTCAAATTAGTGTCCTTTCATTTGAGCTGCAACTTCAGCTGCGAAGTCGTTGGATTTCTTTTCGATACCAGCGCCCAATTCGAAACGTACGAAACGCTTAACTGTAACGTCTGCTCCAACTTCTTTACCAACGTTTTTCGCCAAATCAGAAACTTTCAAGTCCGGATTTTTAACGAAAGCTTGGTCCATCAAGCAGTTCTCAGCCAAGAACTTGCGGATTTGACCTTCAACGATTTTTTCGATCATTTCAGGTTTTTTGCCAGACTCTAGGTTTTTAGCAGTTAGGATTTCTTTTTCTTTAGAAACAACGTCCGCAGGGATTTGCTCAGAAGAAATAGCCATTGGGTTCATCGCAGCGATGTGCAAAGCAACGTCTTGTGCGAATGTTTTCAATGCTGGGTTAGTTACAGCTTCTGGTTTAGAAACAGCAACTTCAATCATAACACCGATTTTGCCTTCACCGTGAACGTACGTGTGAACCAAAGTGTTCGCAGCAGCAGTGTACTTCTCTTGACGGCGAAGAACGATTTTCTCACCGATAGTTGCAGTAGCTTCTGTGAAAAGGTCGCCCAATTTTTTAGAAGAATCTTTAGAGAAAGCTTGAGTCAAAACGTCCGCAGCAAGTTCAGTTTTGAACATGTGCTCAGCAACGTCGGCTGCCAAAGCTTTGAAACCGTCATTGCGAGCAACGAAGTCAGTTTCAGAGTTGATTTCCATAACAAGACCAGTTGTGCCGTTAAGTAGTGCGAATACCGCACCTTCAGCAGCAATACGGTCAGCTTTTTTAGCTGCAGCGCCAAGACCTTTAACGCGCAACCATTCAACAGCAGCATCGAAATCGCCAGAAGTCGCTTCAAGCGCCTTTTTGCAATCCATCATACCTGCGTTAGTTTTTTCTCTTAGCTCTTTAACAAGAGTAGCTGAAATAGACATTAGGAAGACTCCTTATAATAAGAACAGTAATAAAGATCTTTATCAAAAACTCTCTGGTGAAACCGGAGAGTGGGAATCCGCCGTCGCTGAAGCTATGGCGGACACGCAAAGAGAAGGGTGGTCAAGCCACCCTTTCTTCAGAGACCAGTCTGAGACTACTCAGCTGATTCGTCTTTGTTTTCAAGCTCAGCTTGGATCTCAACTTCTTCTGCTGTACCAGCAGCAACAAGTTTGCGACCTTTGTTGGCTTTAACAACTGCTGGACCAGCAGCTTTTTTAGGAGCTTCTTTCGCGCCAGCTTTAGCAGCAGGAGCACGACGTTTAGGAGCTGCCTCGTCACCTTTAGCTTCCTTAGCAACGTCAGATTGTTTATCTGTCATTGTGCGGATTTTTTGTTCCCAAGTTTTAGCGCCTTCGATGTAAGCGTCAGCAACTAGGTTAGTGAACAATTTGATAGAACGGATTGCATCGTCGTTCCCTGGAATTGGGTAGTCGATAGAATCTGGATCAGAGTTTGTATCAGCGATACCAACAACAGTCATACCCAAGCGTTTAGCTTCAGCAACTGCGATGTGTTCTTTTGGAAGGTCTACTACGAACATTACAGAAGGCATTTCTTTCATGTCGCGGATACCGTTCAAGAACTCAGACAAACGAAGGTATTCTTTTTCGATTTTTGCGCGCTCTTTTTTAGTAAGGTAGTTGAATTCGCCTTTTTCTTTCATAGCATCAACTTTACGAAGACGATCGATAGAAGATTTGATCGTTTCGAAGTTAGTCATCATGCCGCCCAACCAACGTTTAGTAACGTAGTATTGACCGCATTTTGCTGCTGCTTCTTGAACAGGCTCGATAGCTTGTTTTTTAGTACCAACGAAGATCATGCGACCACCGTTAGCAGCGATTTCTTTTACGTATTCAGCAGCTTTGTTCGCACGAACAACAGTTTTTTGCAGGTCGATAATATGGATACCGCCGCGAGCTGTGTAAACGTAAGGTTTCATTTTTGGGTTCCAACGCTGTGTTTGGTGTCCGAAGTGAACTCCAGCGTCTAGCATTTCTTTCATGGTAACTTGTGCCATGGTAGTACGTCCTTTCTGGTTAATCCTCCTCTAGTGCAGAGCCAGCTTTTTTTGTTTCGCCGGAAGACCCCTTTTTCAGTACTCGGGGACCAGGTTGTGCTCTAGAGTGTGTTATTGTTGGACTCACGGGATATCATAGCGTGGCATGGAAGAGCAAGGATCTTTTGCTCAGTCTGGTAGCAGAGTTTCTCGAATGAAAAGCTGCAAAAAGAAACGCCGCAGCATTTCTGCGACGGCGTCAATCAAATATATGTAATTTCAATAACTTACATGCTTGCTTCAGCAAAGTCCTCGGCCGGAGCCTCGGAGACTGCGGTTTTCTCAACTTTGAAGCCGAGGGAAGCAATTATCATTTCTGCCTGCAAAAGAGACCCTACAAGGTTCTTTTGATCGTTCAAAGTGGAAGAGGCCACCCAAAGATTCTCAAGGCTTGGGATCGTTTGATTTGCACTCAACTTAAGGTCGCCATTGCCGGCGATGTACGGAGCCACAAAAATTCGCTCAAGCTTGATGTCGTCCAAAGCTTCTGGATAAGCGCGTTTGATTTGGCGTTTGATTTTTTTCAATGCCATTCCCACAACTTCGCTATCGTCAGTCATTTCGGTTTCAATGAAGGTGATCCATTGGGAAGCCTGCAGTTGGCTGCCATCAACCTCAACGGCTGGCATAAAGCGACCGGCGCAAGGGCCGATCTCATCCTGAGTTGTGCCGTTAAGAACATGAACTGCCGTTGATTCAGTCACAGCTTTGCTGTGGCAGATATCAAGGCACAGTGCCGTCCAATAATTGTTTTTACCCAGTTTGGAGCGTGCACGCGCGGAGATCGCGTCCTCAGGAAGCAAAATAGAAAGATCGCGAACTGTGCCGGCGAAGATAAAGTTGTGAGCATGAATCGTTTTCGAGCCGTTGACAGTCACGGATGTAACTCGATCGCCTTCCTGGTGGAATTTTGTCACATAGGAGCGTGGGGCGAAATCGCCTTTGAATTGCTCCATCAGCATCTGTGCCCATTGGAATGGTTGCAGCTGCAGATCAATGCGTTTGCTTGAAGTAAAATAGGAAAGCTCTTCCCAGAATGCTGGCGGATTTTCGCCGAAACCGAGGAAGGTTTTGAAGTTTCCAGAATCGTAAGTGACAGGTGCTTCTTCAGAAACATCTGCAATCACCTTTTGATCCAATAGATTTTCCAAAAAGCCCAAAGCTTTTTCCGAGGAAACAGAATCAGGAACAAAGCGGATGCCGTTGTTGATAGGGCCTGTTGGGAAATTAATTTGTTTGTTTGAGCCGGCGGAATTATCCAAACCTTCAAGCAAAACGATGTTCTTGGTTTCGCGGCTTAAAGCTGCTGCGATACTAAGACCTGTCAAACCACTACCGATAATTGCGTAATCAAAAATATGAGCCATGTAAATACCTTCCACCACAAGGCTGGGCCTTTGCAAGAAGGAAGGCTTTAGAATTATCGGCTAACGCATTTAATCAATGTGCGCAGTACGGCTCTGACAGCGGGTTTGAGCCAGGAGTGCTTATCGAGTGAGCACGCTATAGAAGGGGAAATTCTGTAGTAAAAGTAAATAAACTTACGACCGAGGAACGATTCTTTCAAAGTTTCATCTCGGAAACCACGCAGTGTTTGAACTTCGTAAGCCTGAGGACCGAACGCGGAAGTTGCAATAAAACAGCGTGGACGCTCTTTGTCGGCAAGCTTCAGGAAGTTTTTAACAATATTCGGATTTTTGGCAGTGCGAACAAATGACTCGGCCTTTTTAATGATATCCGGATAAATCGGTGTGAATTGCACAAACATCGCCAATTGCTTTGCAGAATTCTGCATGCGCTCATGATAGCGATCGTGAGTGTCATAAATGCGCATCAGATCCCAGTAAACGGAAGCAACCACTGTAAGCTCTGTATGGCGAGCGCTTTCTTTGAAGGCTTCAGGGCGCAACTTATCGCCTTTTTTAACCTCAAACACGATATCCAGAATTTTCAGATATTTTTCGTAAGAGATTGCGGCTTCGGCATACATTTTCTGACCCATGGAATTGCGTGCTTGCTTGATTAGCTGCACGCGGCTTTTCCAAAGTGTCATGCGATGCTGTTCGCGAGCCCGCTCTTGTGCCATCAATACGCCGCCACTACTTGTGACAGCCGTTCTGCGCAAATCAGAAATACATCCTGCACACACTTCCGGTGGTAGATTGGCTTCGCCTGCTTGCTGCAATTTCGCAGCAAGATCGCCCTCGATAGGGTGAAGCTCAGTTACTTGTATTCCGCAGCGCGGGCATTGAATCATATCAGTCCTTGTGCGACCACTGTGCGCACTTCTATAAGTGTAGATCGCAGAACTGATTTAAAGCAAATTCATTGGATCAATGTCGATGATAATTTTAACTCCCGACGGGACCCATTCCTGGTCACCAAGGAGCTGTCTGGAGAATGGATTCGTTAAAGAGCCTTGCGGCGATTTTACGAGGAGATGATATCGGAATTGTCCTCGTAGTTTTGCAAGTGCGGCCTCAGCTGGCCCCAGTACTTCGACTGCTTTATATTTCTCAACTTGGGCCTTTAGGCTGTGAGCACGTCTGGCTAAAAGTCGAGCGGTCTCTTCGACGGCATTCAATTTGGTTCCTTGAATACGGAAGCTCACAAGCTTTCCGCAAGGTGGATAATTCAAAGCTTCGCGAACGTTCAGTTCGTGAGTGGCAAAACCTTCAAAGTCATGATTGCGTGCGAACACCAGGCTGTCATGTTCAGTGTTGAAAGTCTGAATGATAACCAAGCCGGGGCTTTCGCCTTCTTTGACGTGACGACCGCTTCGGCCACTCATTTGAGTCATCAACTGAAAGCTTCGTTCGGTTGCGCGAAAATCCGGAAGGTTGAAGCCAACATCGGCCAGCACCAAGCCCACAAGCTTAAGCTTCGGAAAGTCCAATCCCTTGGCGATCATTTGTGTTCCCACCAGAATATCGATCTCACCGCTCTCCATTCTGGCAATCAGGTCTTCCAGATCCGCGCGACTTTGAATTTCATCTCGATCAGCTCGAGCAATAACTTTTCCCGGGAACAGTCTTGTAAGATCGGTTTCCAATAGTTCAGTGCCAAGTCCAATGGCTTCAAGCTCGCCCTCTTTGCAATCGGGGCATCTTTTTTTCATTTGCTCGTGATAATCGCAGTAGTGACATACCAAGTGCGAGCCAGCGTGCAAGGTGAGCGAGATATCACAGTTAGGACATTCGCGTGTGTGACCGCATGCCGGGCATACGACCATTTGAGCAATGCCGCGACGATTTAAAAACAAGGCGCTTTGATCGCCACGTTCTGCCGTTTCGCGCATGCGTTCGAAAAGTTGCGGGCTCATCCAATATGGAAGGTGAGAGTATTTTTCGACCATCAGTTTTTGATGATCGTCGTCCGCCTTTTGCTTTCTTAAATCAATGACTTCAATTTCCGGAAGAGAGCGGTTGGCCACGCGGTTCTTCAGTGGATGCAGATGGTAACGGCCTTCCTGTGCATTTTTCCAGGTTTCAAGGCTTGGGGTGGCAGAACCCAGAACCACCGGGCAGTTCATGATTTTACCCATCATGACGGCGGCATCTCTGCCATTGTATTTCAGTTTTTCATCCTGCTTGTAGGAAGGCTCATGCTCCTCATCGACAATAATAAGTCCCAAGTCAGGAACCGGGCAGAACAAGGCGGAGCGGGCGCCAATCAAAATTGATTTTCGTCCCTCAACCACATCCCACCACTGGTTGGTGCGTTCGCGATCGGTCAGTTGCGAATGCAAGGCTGCGATCTTGTCGCCAAAGCGTCGTGCAAACCTTTGGATCAGCTGAGGCGTCAGTGAAATCTCTGGAACCAGCACCAATCCGCGTTTGCCCTCTTTAAGGGCTTTATCCAGCAGGCGCAGATAGACTTCCGTTTTTCCGGACCCTGTCACACCGAATAGTAGGTGTGTTGAAAATCCCTGGTGTTGGGCGATGGCATCAATACTTGTTTTTTGTTCCGGTGTCAGGTCTGGAAGCTTGTCGCTTTCCAGCTGTGGAATCACCGGCGCTCGTTTGCTGGCGCGCTGTTTGTCTGTTTTCTTCAGGGGAGGAAAGGCAGACTGAACGACTTGTCCGACAGGATGCAGATAATAGGAACCCAGCCACTCCAACCATTTTACAAATGCGTCGGGGAGCGGTGCATACTCATCATCAATGGAATCAATCGCTTTTATTTTAAATTCAGGGACTTCAGTTGTAGGTCCGAGTATGAGGCCTTTGGTTTTTCTTTTTCCGAGTGGAACATTGACCAATTGACCGCGAACGAGAGGCTCTGATGAACTGTATGTTAAAGCTTCTGGAAGAGGGGCATCAACTGCCACTCTCCAGAGAGAAGCTTCACTCATCTAAACCTCGAATAGAATTCAATCACGGCGTCTTTTGCTGAAAGTTTATCAAGGCCATCCAGTTTTGTATTCATGTCCAGCGAGTTTGGCTGGAATTGTGAAGCAGCCGTTGCAGGACGAGCCGAAGCACTGATCAGGCGGATCGTTGCTGTATTATTACCCCAGCGAATCGTGCGGGTGCGAGGATAATGCAGACCCTTGGCGAACTGATTGTAGTTATCCGCAGTCATTTCCACCTGGCTAGGCAGGCGAACTTTGCGAACCACAAACTGATCCTGTTCGATCCACAGACCCGGATAATTGTTCTTGTCGTCTTCAGGTGTTGGTGTTCCAAAGGCGTAATTTACGGCGCCACCAGTGCGGGAGTAGCGCACCCAGCTTTCCGCATCGTACTTGATGTCGTCGCCTTTTTTTGCAGTCAAACGTTTGGAATAGGCGCCGGCCGGAATGATTTTCATTGAAGCCAGAGTGTTTGCGAAGATTTCCGGGTTTCTGAAATTCAAATACTTTTCCAGAAAATCGTCAGGAGTTTTGTCGCTTTTTCTGTTGCCGTTCAAAACCGTCCAGCGCTGTCCGCCAGCATAAAGAAATTGCATGCGGAAATTACCCTGCAACTCCTTGGTTCCAGTTACAGTCAGGCGCATTGTGCGATCATTATCGATCAACCAGGTTTCACGAACCAGAATAGTGTCGTCGCCGTTTGCAAACTGCACTTCCTGTTCAACAGCGTAAATACCACTGCCTGCATTATCAGAAGTTTTTTGCAGAATCGTTCTGGTTGGAAGGATGAAAGCGGACCCCAAAGCGGGAGCCAGCACACCAATCAGACTCGCAAGTAAAACTTTTTTCATACAACTCTCCAGCTACTTAAGAATTTTTGCCAAATCCAGGATGTAGGACTTTAAATCCGCACTCAGTTCCGGGTTTTTAAGCGCAAGCTCAATATTGGCCTGCAGATATCCCAGCTTATCACCAGCATCGTAGCGATCGGCAGTAAAAGTCATCGCATTAAGACCTTTTTGCTGGCACAGCAGCTTCATGCTGTCGGTTAATTGGATTTCACCATTCAGCGAAGGCTGCGCATTGCTTAGAAGATCCATGATGGAGTTATCAAATACGTAGCGACCAGGCAGAGCCCAGCGGCTTTTCGTTTCAGTTGGTTTTGGTTTTTCAACCAGAGAAGTCACCTTGAAGAATCCTGGGGATTTCTCCTCGACTTCGGCGATACCGTACTTTGAAACATCTTTTTCAGAAACTTTCATGACCGAAATTGTGGAAGTGCCGGTTTCTTCAAAGGATCGCACCAACTGTGAAGTTACGTTGGGCTCCCCATTGGCTTCCATAGTGATCTCGTCACCCAAAAGGACTGCAAAAGGTTCCTTGCCAACGATAGGCAGGCCGCAGTGAACGGCGTGGCCCAGACCCAATGCGTGTTTTTGTCTGATGCTGATGATATTTGCGGAGTCACGCGCTTTGGTGACACGCTCAAGGAGTTTGGACTTTCCATCGCGTTCCAATTTATCTTCAAGCTCGTATGACATATCGAAGAAATCTTCGATGGAGTGTTTTCCGCGACCCGCAATCAATACGATATCTTCAATGCCTGCTTTGATGGCTT